>JBKDOZ010000231.1:0-12432 GCA_046342735.1 Synechococcaceae cyanobacterium | reverse complement strand
TCTTGGCCAAACTTGTAGCCGTAGTTCTGGCTCTCGCTCTCGGTGGTCTCACGGACCAGCGAGGAGGTCACCAGCGAGCCGTGCATGGCGGAGAACAGGCTGCCGCCGAACACACCGGCCACACCCAGCATGTGGAAGGGGAGCATCAGGATGTTGTGCTCCGCCTGGAACACCAACATGAAGTTGAAGGTGCCGCTGATGCCGAGGGGCATGCCGTCGGAGAAGGAACCCTGACCGAAGGGATACACCAGGAATACAGCGAAGGCGGCCGAGAGCGGGGCGCTGTAGGCCACGCAGATCCAGGGGCGCATGCCGAGGCGGTAGGAGAGCTCCCACTGGCGGCCCATGTAGGCGGAAATACCGATCAGGAAGTGGAAGACCACCAGCTGGTAGGGGCCGCCGTTGTACAGCCACTCATCGAGGCTGGCGGCTTCCCAGATCGGGTAGAAGTGCAGGCCGATGGCGTTGCTGGAGGGAACAACCGCGCCGGAAATGATGTTGTTGCCGTAGATGAAGGAACCCGCCACGGGCTCGCGGATGCCGTCGATATCAACCGGTGGGGCGGCGATGAAGGCAACGATGAAGCAGACGGTTGCGGCCAGCAGGCAGGGGATCATCAGCACACCGAACCAACCCACGTAAATGCGGTTGTTGGTGGAGGCAACCCACTGACAGAAGCTTTCCCAGCTTCCGGCCCGGCCGCTGCGAAGGGCAGTGGTCATGGAATGAGGAATGCGGTGAGAGGTGGAAAAAAAGACTCACCCCGATGGCAACCGTCAGGGGGAGCGCTTCCACGCTACGGCGGAGCACCTGAATCGGAACAAGCGCAAAGCGGCCGCAGCAAATTGCAAGGATTGTTTATGTACTTTGCTGAAGGGCCGGGCTGCCGGCGGCGGCCTGCTGGCGCAGCCATTCCAGCGACTGCTGCAGGAACGTGGCCCAATCGAGCTTTTCCGCCTCAGCGGCCCGGGCCACCAACATCGGGGCCTGGCGGCGAATCGCCTCCAGGTCGGGTTCGCTCACGCCGGCGCTGAGGGCAAGCACATCGGCCATCGCGTGGCCCACCACCCGGGTGAGGTAGGCGGCACTCAAGGCCTGCAACGCCCCCCCGATCAGCCAGCCGGCGTGGTGGAGGCGCAGGGCCGTGCTCAAGGCCTGGCTGCTCCACTCCACCAATCCCAGCGCCAGAGCCGCACGGGCCAGCTCCAGGGCGGCGGCGCGGAGGGCTTCGCTCTCCCAGGGACAGTCCCACAGCCGTGCCATGTCCCGCAGCATCAGACCGTTGGCGCAGGTCAGCACCAGCAGGTCAACGCTGGCCAGGGGCGAGGCGACCACCGCCGCCGCCACCAGCCACTGGGTGCGCTGTTGCATGCGTTGCCACACGCCCCGCCGCAGCACCTCCAGCTCGGCCTGCCAGCGACCGTGCAGGGCTTCCAGCCGCCGCCGGGCACTGCACTCCGGCAACGAGCGGCCTTCGCGCGCCAACCAGGAAGTGAGGGGTGCCAGGCATGGAGCCAGCCCTTCGGCGCTGCCGTCCCAGACCAGCAGACGCTCCGGATCAGCCGCGGGCCAGAGGCTGCGCAGATCCTCGGCCGGGCCGATGGCGCGGGCAGGCGCCTCCAGGAGCAGCCACAGGGGCTGGCCGGCGGGCAGGGCCTCCAACCAGCGCAGGTCGGAGGCCCGCAGCGGCTCCCGCAGATGAAACAGCACCACGTCGGCGGCCTCGAAGTCGTTCCCCCAGCGCCAGTCGGCACTGCGGGCCGGAAGGGCCTCTCCCCAGTGCAGGCGCAGGGCGCGCTCCCCCTGCAAGGCCGCCAGGAAGGCCGCCTGCCGCTCCGGCGCAGGGGGCTGGCTGCTGGCAAGCGCCACGCTCAACGACCGCCCCAGCTCCACGCCGTTCAAGGCCTGAAGTTCGGCGCGACGGGGCGCGACGGAATCGCCGCCGGCCCCGGGGTTAGCGCCAGCGGATGCCTCCTGGCTGAGTCGTTCCAGCTGGTCCAACACCCGCTCACAGCGCGCCTGCCAGCCATCAAGACTGCGGGGCAGGCGGGGCTGGATGGCGGAACGGCGACGCGAGAGCAGCCACCAGCCTCCGGCCAGCGCCACGCCACCCATCCAGGTGGAGGGGGGCACGGGCAGCAGGTGGGCCAGCCCTTCGCTCACCACCACCCCACCCCCCAGAAGCAGCAGCGAGCGGCGCCAGGAAGGCAGGAGCCAGGAAGCGGATGGGGTGGGGACGGTTTCCGGAACGGTCACGGAGCAGCCTGCATCGATGCCTCTTTAGCTCAGATCGCCCGCAGCTATCCCGGTTTGCCATCGCGGACCGTTTCCCTCTTCCCCGATCAAGGGCAGTAGCCTCAAGGTCGGCCTATGGCCCCGGACATCCCACCGCCCCCGGCCCATGGATCCCCGCACCAGGCCTCCGGAGCTTCCCCCAGGCCATGGGCGCCGCCTCACCCGCGGCCGAAAAGCCCATGCCGGTGACCCGCTGGCTCTGCTCACGCCCCGCCAACGGCGCGAAGTGGACACTCCTTGGCGGGCGTTGCAACAGGCCCGCGAGTGGAGCGATAGCGCTCCGGTGGTGGTGCTCGATCGCTGCTGGCTGCGCCTCTCTGTGGTCAGCCTGGGCAGCCTGGCCGCCCACCTCCCCCCCGACAGCAGCGGCGAAGCGCCCGAGCTGGCGCGCTACCGGGAGCACCGCGCCGCCGGCCTGGAGGGCTGGCAGGCCCAGCAGCTCTGCTGGGAGGAATTCGGTGCCGAGGCGTGCCACGAGGCCCAGAGGCGTTTCTGGCTGGCCCAGGAAGTGGGCAACCGCGGTTGGACCCTGGAGCGTTACCTGGGCATGCGGGCTGATTACCGCCGCCGCTGGCACGAGCAGCGGCCGCGTCCGGTGCCCCTCCTGGTGCTGGCCCGGGAAGGGCGGGCCCAGGCTGATGAGCCGGAGCACCAACTTCTCTGGCTGTGTCCAGGTGCTGACGATCTGGAGCAGCCGATGCGCCACACTTGCGCCTGATCATGGTCTGGCGATGGCGGACGAACGTTTTTCCTCCCACCGCGCAGGAGACGCGGCCCAGGATGGAGCGCAGACGGAAGGACAGGGACGGGGCTCCCGCCCGCCCGGTGGCCGTGAAGGCGGTGGGTTCCGCATCCGTTTGAGCGACAACGAGATGCAGGCGGCGCGAGCGCTGCAGGAGGCATTCGGCCTGCGCTCCACCGTGGCCGTGCTCGGGTTTTCCCTGCGCGCCCTGGCCCAACAACTCGAGCAGGGCCAACTCGACGAGCTGATCGCCCAACAACGAGCCCAGGGCGGCGGCCGTCCTGGCGGATCCCGTGAGGGTGGCCGTTCTGGCGAAGGTGGCCGTTCTGGCGAAAGCGGCCGCTCCAGCGAACGCCGTCGGGATCGCGACCCCCTCGATCCGGCCCGCGGTGGGCGCGGCCGGGTGGATCCCTTCGCCCGCCCGGCCCGTCCCGCCGTTCCCTCTGCCGAAGAGCCCGCCAACCTCGAGGAATCCGTCGAGGACAGCTCCGAGATGCCTGCCGAGCAGCCTTCCGAGCAGGCAGCCGAGCAGGCAGCCGAGGTGACGACCGAGGTGACGACCGACGACGCCGCGCAGGATGGCGCCCCTGACGCGGCCGAGGCCACTCCCTCAGAAGCCTGACGTCCCCATGACATCCCCAAGGCCCCGGGTCCTCTCCGGCGTCCAGCCGACCGGGGCCCTGCATCTGGGCAACTGGCTCGGCGCCATCCGCAACTGGGTCGACCTGCAGGAGAGCCACGACACCTTCTTCTGCGTGGTCGACCTGCACGCGATCACCGTGCCCCACGATCCGGCCCGGCTGGCGGAGGACACCCTCAGCACGGCCGCGCTCTACCTGGCCTGTGGCATCGATCCCCGCCGCTCCACGGTGTTCGTGCAGAGCCAGGTGAGCGCCCACAGCGAGCTCTGCTGGCTCCTGAACTGTGTGACGCCGCTGAACTGGCTGGAGCGGATGATCCAGTTCAAGGAGAAGGCCGTCAAACAGGGGGGAGATGTCTCCACGGGCCTGCTGGATTACCCGGTGCTGATGGCCGCCGACATCCTTCTCTACGACGCGGACCTGGTGCCGGTGGGGGAGGACCAGAAGCAACACCTGGAGTTGGCCCGCGACATTGCCCAGCAGCGGATCAACGCCCGCTTCGGTGAGCGCGATGACCAGGGCGAACCGGTGCCGATCCTCAAGGTTCCCGAGCCCCTGATCCTGGCCCAGGGAGCCCGGGTGATGAGCCTCACCGATGGCCGCAGCAAGATGAGCAAGAGCGATCCCAACGAAGCCTCGCGTATCACCCTGCTCGATCCGCCGGAGCTGATCACCCGCAAGATCAAGCGAGCGAAAACCGATGCTGTGATGGGTTTGGCCTTTGGTGAGCCGGAACGCCCCGAAGCCGACAACCTGTTGGGCCTGTATGCCCTGCTGAGCGGCCTGGGGCGGGAGCGGGCCGCCGAGGAGTGCGCCGCGATGGGCTGGGGCCAGTTCAAGCCGCTCTTGGCTGAGACGGTGGTGGAGGCGTTGCGGCCCATCCAGGAGCGTTATCAGCAGTTTCGTGGCGATCCAGGCGGTCTCGAAGCGGTGCTGAGAGAAGGGCGAGAACGGGCTCAGCAGGTGGCGAGCCAGAGCCTCGGCCGCGTACGCCGCGCCCTTGGCTTTCTGGAGGCGGCCTGATTCCGGCGCCGTCCCCTTGGGCTGACTACAGCGGCTGACCACAGCGGCTGACCACACAGCCTGGACACACAGGCTGGCAACCGCCAAGACCTGAACGATTCCCAAGCGAATGATCAGCTTAACTGATCAGTTGCGCCCGTCTCAGGGGGCTCTCCCAGCGCGACCGGCTCCATAGGTATTTCTTCGGATTCCCCGCCACGTGTGGGTTTGCCCACAAAATCCGGGAGCCGACCGCTCCGCTGCACAGGTTCTCGCACTTGTCCAGGGCGGGCAGCGGGGGGGTGGTGGAGAACCAGGACCTTCCAGCAGGGTCCTCCCACCTGCTGATTGCCCCTCTGACCTCGCTCCACCTGCGCAGACGCCTGCGACGCCCCCTCACCCCCTGCCAGCAGATCGCCCTGCCCCCAGCCGGTCGTCCCTTTCTGGCCACCCTGCTGCTGCTCCTGCCGCTCGCTGGCCCGCTTCCGCGCTCCACACCTACCCCCCCGGGGTCGAAGCCGGCCGTGGTGGTGTCCAGCGGCCGCAGCACGCTCCAGGCAGCCAGCAACGAAACGAATCGCGCATCTGAGATCTATCGCCTCACCCCGGAGCGCCGGGCCCTGCTCAACACCATCCGTTATGCCGAGGGCACGTGGCTACGCGGCAGTGCGGAGGGGTATCGGGTGCTCTATGGGGGCGGCCGGTTCACGGGCTTTGAGCGACACCCGGAAATAGAAGTGCGGCGGCGCTACGTGAGCGCCGCCGCTGGGGCGTATCAATTCCTTCCCCAAACCTGGAAGGCCACGGCCCGCGAGCTGGCTTTGCCGAATTTCGGCCCCAGCAGCCAGGACCAGGCCGCACTGCACTTGGTGAACAAGCGTGGCGCCCTGCCCAGCTTTGACCGTGAAGGCCTGAGCACGGCGGTGTTGGCGCGGCTCGCCCCGGAATGGGCGTCGCTGCCGTCGTGGCACGGCGGCAGCGTGTATGGCCAACCCGTGCGCTCCGCCGAAGAACTGCAGGCCTTCTACCAGCGCGAACTGAAGCGTCAGCGGGAGCTGCGACCAGCCTGAGCCAGACGGCGACGCAGGCGACGGGTCCAGCCGAAGGCTGCCCCAGCCCCGAGCACCGGCAGGGGGCCAGGAACGAAGACCTCCCGCTCCGAGGATCCCGCAATGTCGCGCAGGGGGGTGCTGGAGAAGGCTTCAGCTCCCTCAAACGGCGAGTACACGCCAGATGCCAGATCAACTGTGCCCCAGCCGCCGGCCGCGGTGGTGCTGCCATTTGTATTGGCGTCGAAGGTATGGCCGTAGAGGGTCTGGAAGTCCTTGTCGAACGCGATCTGCAGGCTCGGGTTGCTATTCGTGCCGTTGCCGGGGATCAGGTATTGGGCCGAGCAGCCGGCGCCGGGGCACTGGTTGAGATCGAGGCTGAAGAAGGCCCCGCTGGCATTGGCTCCGTAGAGCTTGCCCGATGGGTCGATGGCGATGTCGCCGAAGATGAAATCACTCTCCAGGCCCTGGACGTCGACCAGGTTGGCGGTGCCACCAGTGGGCTTGTTGTCCCCATCAAAAGTCATGTCAAATTTGACAAGCTTATTGCGATCAGGACTTGGGTTTGCGCCGCCATTGCGGGCGGTGCTGTCAATAAAGTAGTAGAAAGAATCTTTGTAATAGCTTGCGTTGGCGGTAAATTGAGTGGTGTATGGGTTTACCTGCGACAGGCCAATTGTGTCCCTGTCAGCAACGACCGGAAGGGTGGAGCTGGAGGTGAAATCCCAATAGCGAAGATTGCCCTTGAAATCCATAAAGTAGAACTGACGCCGGCTATCATCATAGGCAAAATTGTTGGAATAATAACGCTGTAGACCACCGTCTGCCCCAGCACATTTGGCCGCATCAGAAGCGCTGAGGCCTCCGCAAATGATCGGGGCGCCATTAAAAATGACCTGCTCGTCTTTGTCCGTGAGATCGACCTGAATAATCCTCTGCCTGTCGTCAATCCCGTAGGAGAAAGTGGCAGCGGATGCGGGCAGAGCTGCAGCCGACGTCAGCAGACTGCCGCTGGCGAGCAGAAACGCCAGCCGACGGCCTCGGATGGCCTTGGAAGCGCGATCAGCCATGGGGAAGCGAGGTGGTGAGAAGAGCTTTTGGAGCAGGTTTCAGTCTTTTCATGGGGATATGGCTGGAATTCGATACAAGAGTCATCATGAATTCCTCGACCCCATCACCCATGCAGACTGCTTCCAGCAAGCCTACAGATGGGGCGTAGAGAACGTCAATCAGAAGCGAAGACTAAAGAGATGGATTCATTAGAAATCAGTGCTGCATTGACTTTCTGCTGTCAGCAAGTCTTCATGCTTCCAAGGTCTTGCGCCATTGCTTCGCTCACCTTTATTGGCTGATTGCCGCAGCATGGATGCTTCCTTTGCCGCTGTTTGATCGAAAGCTTCAGGGTTCGCGGTAGACGACGCGACCTCGCTCGTCGTTTCCCACGTCGAGCAGGTCTACCTGAAGCAATCGCTCGATCTCCGCGCGCACCATGGCGCTATCGATCGAGCGCGGTAGCTGCAGATCCACCAGCGCATCGTTCAGGGTGAATCCCTGGGTTCCGGCCCGACGGGCAAGCAGGAGCAGCTGCCGCTCGAGCGGCAGTGCCATCTCCTCGCCCTCCGCCTGGGCTAACGCTGAGAGGGCTTCTTCGAGCAGTCCACTCTGGTTCGCTTGCTTGACAAGATCAGGAATGAGCAGCAGATCGGCAAGTTGGCCGATGCCACACAGTCCAAGGGTGAAGAGCCAGAGGAGACCACTGAGGGGTCGTCGGTTGTAGAAACGCTGCAACCCGCACACTCCGACCATGCCAGCGGCCCAGAGCAGGTAGCTCACTGCCAGGGTGCGGGGCTCCTCGAGCGAAGGTCTGGCCCCCCTGCCGGATCCCCTGCCGGATCCCCTGGAGGACTCGACAGGGGAACCTGTCCGCGAGCCGCCAACGCTGAGGCCCAGGGATCGGCTCAACGATCGGGTCAACGATCGGCGCAGGGATGGGGAGCTGTTGCGGGGGGAAGAGCTCATCGGGCCGCCGGGTCAACCCCAGGCTAGGGAGAAAGCGGCGTTTGGCCGGTCCCCGCCTGGGTCTGCGTAGGATCGTTCCTTGGTGCTCCGATGCTTCCGTGACCAGTTCGCCGATGGCCCAGGAGGCCCCGCATGCCCCCCTGGACAACGGCGTGGACGGCACCGGCACCGGCGCCGGGGGGGTAGCCGCCCCGATTCCCCTGCCGAAAACCAGCGAAAGTCCCCGATTGCTGCGCATCCGCCATTCGATGAGCCATGTGCTCGCGATGGCCGTGCAAAAACTCTTCCCCCGCGCCCAGGTGACCATCGGACCCTGGACCGAAACCGGCTTCTACTACGACTTCGACCATCCCGAACCCTTCACCGAAGCCGACCTCAAGGCCATCAAGAAGGAGATGGGCCGGATCATCGCCCGCCGCTTGCCCTTGGAGCGCCTGGAGGTGAGCCGGGAGGAGGCCGAGCGCCGCATTCGTGCTCAGAACGAGCCCTACAAACTGGAGATCCTGGCCGGTCTGCAGGAGCCGATCACCCTCTACACCCTGGGGGAGAGCTGGTGGGATCTGTGCGCCGGGCCCCATGTGGCCAACACCGCCGAACTCGATCCGAAGGCTTTCGATCTCGAGAGTGTCGCGGGTGCCTACTGGCGGGGCGATGAACACAACGCCCAGCTGCAACGCATCTACGGAACGGCCTGGGAAACCCCCGAACAACTGGGCGAATACCAGCGGCGGCGCCAGGAGGCCCTGCGCCGCGACCACCGCCGCCTCGGCACCGACCTCGATCTCTTCTCCATCGAGGACGAGGCGGGTGCCGGCTTGGTGTTCTGGCATCCCCGCGGGGCCCGCATGCGGCTGCTGATCGAAGACTTTTGGCGCCAGGCCCATTTCGAAGACGGCTACGAACTGCTCTACACACCCCACGTGGCGGACATCGAGCTGTGGCGCACCTCCGGCCACCTCGATTTTTACGCCGACAGCATGTTTGGCCCCATGCAGGTGGATGAACGCCAGTTCCAGCTCAAGCCGATGAACTGCCCGTTCCATGTGCTCACCTACGCCTCCCGGCTGCGCTCCTATCGCGAGTTGCCGATTCGCTGGGCGGAGCTGGGCACCGTCTATCGCTACGAACGGCCAGGCGTAATGCATGGGCTGATGCGCGTGCGCGGCTTCACCCAGGACGATGCCCATGTGTTCTGCCTGCCAGAGCAGATCGGCGATGAGATCCTGCGCGTTCTCAACCTCACCGAGCGCATCCTCACCACCTTCGATTTCCGCCAGTACGAGATCCATCTCTCCACCAGGCCGGAGAAATCAATCGGTGACGATGGCGTATGGGAGCTGGCCACCAGCGGCCTGATCGAGGCGCTGGAGCGCAAGGGATGGGCCTACCGGGTCGATGAGGGTGGTGGTGCATTCTACGGTCCGAAAATCGACCTGAAAATTGAAGATGCTATCGGGCGCCTCTGGCAATGTTCCACGATTCAGCTGGATTTCAATCTGCCCGAGCGCTTTGCCTTGGAGTATGTGGCCGCGGATGGAACCCGCCAACGTCCGATCATGATTCACCGGGCGATTTTCGGATCTCTGGAGCGATTTTTTGGCATCATGACCGAAAACTACGCCGGTGATTTTCCCTTCTGGTTGGCGCCGGAGCAGATCCGCCTGCTGCCCGTCACCGATGGCGTGATGCCCTTCGCCGAATCGTTGCATCGCCAACTCAGCGAAGCCGGGGTAAGGGCAGGAGTCGATCGCAGTGGCGACCGCTTAGGCAAGCTGATCCGCAACGGCGAAACGATGAAGATTCCTGTTCTCGCCGTGATCGGAGCCCGGGAAGCTGAGACGGGTTTGATCAGCCTGCGCAGCCGCCGCCAGGGAGATCTGGGCTGCGTGTCCATCGATCGCCTCCTCGATGCGGCCCAGCAGGCCAATGCCCGGCGCCTCAGCGACCTGCCCATACAGGGTGGGGATGGCGAATCCGGCCAGCGTGATTAGCGTCCGGCTGTCTTGCCCTGGCCGCCCCGATGGATAGCGATTCACCTCGATCCCGCAGCCGGGGTGGGTCCTTCGCCCCCGGGATGCTGCAGGACGCGGGCATGTTGCTCGCCCTTTCCGGTCTCGCCCTGTTCGGGGTGTTCCTTTCGGGGCTCCTCGGCCTCCTGCTCTCCCCCCGCCTGGTGGATCCAGCCTGGCAATTGCGGCTTGGGGAGCTGCTGATCGGATCCTCCCCCTTCGCCCTGCTCGGCAGCTGTCTGTTGCTACTGGGGGCCTGCCTGGAGCCCCAACATCCCTGGATCGAATCCTGGTGGCAGCGCACGCGCCAGCTGGCCTGGATCGCCTGCCTGGGCTACCTGCTGCTGATCCCGCTCCAGGCCTCAGCCCTGTGGCAGATGGGGGTACGGGTGGAGCAGCCCGTTCGCCAGCGGATCACACGTCTGCAGGAATCCCTCAAGGGAATCGAGCAGAGCCGCACCCTCTCCGACCTCAACGGAGCCCTGCGCACCCTGCCGGGATCGCCCCAGCTGCCCCCGAATTTCCAGCAGCCCCTCGAGCCCGTGCGTGTCAACGCTGCCAACGGCCTGCGTGATCGGCTCACCCAACTGGAGGTGCAGCAGCGGCTCGCCAGCCGCAACCGCCGCGTTTCCGAGGTGTTGTTGCTGATCCGCCTCGGCGGCATCAGCGCCATGCTCAGCGGCGTGTTCGCGGCCATCGCCATGCGCGATGAGGATCGGGGTTCCTGGCTCGAGCAACTGACCCAGAGGCGTCGCCATCACGCCCCCCACCGGCAAGCCCCCCATGGCTCCCGCAGCAGAGGGGTCGCCGATGCCGACTATCTGGAGCGCATTTCCCGCGAGGATGATGCCAGCGAGGCGTCCTGAGCGGGCTCAAAGCCCTCTTCAACGCCCCGTTCACCCTCAACGCCCCGTCTACAAGAATTGCCTGGCCTACGCTGGGGCCCTGCGAGCTCCGGCCCCGGAAGGTACGCCTTGATCACCACCCTCCTGGCCGGGGATATCGGCGGCACCAAGACCCTTCTCAGCCTCTACAGCTGGGATGGCTCCGCCTTGGCCCTGCTCTGCGAACAGCGTTTTGTCTCCGCGGATTGGGACGATCTCGGCCCGATGGTGCGGCGGTTCCTCGCCGATTCGCTCGCCCAGGGCTCGTCCCTATCCCCCGCGGCCTCGCCGATTCCCCCCCCTGCCTCCGCCTGCCTCGCGGTGGCCGGCCCGGTGCTGGGGGGCCAAGCCCGGCTCACCAACTTGCCCTGGCAACTGAGCGAGGCCGCCCTGGCCACGGCCTGCGGCATCCCCCGCATGGAGCTGGTGAATGATTTCGCCATCCTTGTGCATGGCCTGCCCCACCTGGGCAGCCACCAGCTGGCAACGGTGCGCGAGGGCACGGCCCTGGCGGACGAACCCCTGCTGATCCTTGGCGCCGGCACCGGCTTGGGGGTGGCCCTGGGGCTTCCCACCCCCGCTGGCCTGAGGGCCGTGGCCTCGGAAGCGGCCCACGCCGAATTCTCGCCGCGCAGCAGCGATGAATGGGCGCTGCGGCAATGGCTGCAACAGGATCAGGGGCTGGAGCGGGTGTCGATCGAGCGGGTGGTCAGTGGCACGGGCCTCGGCCACGTGGCCCGCTGGTTGCTCCATGAGCGCGACCCCCAGGAACAACATCCACTCCAGGAGATGGCCCAACGCTGGCGCCGGATCGCCGGCGGCGAAAGCCATCCCAGCACCGATGGATCCGAGCGCGCCGATCTGCCCGCGGCGGTGTCCCAGGCGGCGGAACGGGGCGACCCTCTGGCGGTCGAGGCCCTGGCGCTTTGGGTGTCGGCCTACGGATCGGTGGTGGGGGATCTGGCCCTCACGACCCTCAGCCGGGGCGGCATCTGGCTGGCGGGCGGCACAGCCGCCAAATTGCTCACGGCCCTGCGCACTCCCGCCTTTTCGGAGGCCTTCCTGGCCAAGGGCCGGCTGCGGCCCACGCTGGAGCCCATGCCGATCCAGGCGGTGATCGATCCCCAGGTGGGTTCGTTCAGCGCCGCCTGCCGCGCCCGGGCCCTGCTGGGCTGAACCGTCGCCAGCCGCGCCAGCCGCGCCAGGCCGACTGCAACACTGGCGGACAGTGACCCGGTAACCATGGCGCGGCCCCAGATCGGCCAGGGGGTGGTGGTGGATGTTCCCGCCACCACGGCAAACATCGGCCCGGGCTTTGATTGCCTTGGCGCCGCGCTCGACCTCGGCAACCGCTTTGCCCTGGAGGTGATCGAGGGCGACGGCGAACGCTTTGACCTGATCATCGAAGGCAGTGAGGGCTCGCACCTGCGCGGCGGCCCGGACAACCTCGTGTACCGGGCGGCCCAGCGGGTCTGGCGGGAGGCCTGCCAGGAGCCGGTGGGGTTGCGCGCCCGGGTGGAGCTGGCGGTGCCGCCCGCCCGGGGCCTCGGCAGCAGCGCCACGGCGATCGTGGCCGGCCTGGTGGGCGCCAATGCCCTGGTGGGCGAACCGCTGAGCCGGGAGAAGCTGCTGGAGCTGGCCATCGATCTCGAGGGGCACCCCGACAACGTCGTGCCATCACTGGTGGGGGGGTTGTGCCTGACGGCCGGGGCCGCCTCCCAGCGGTGGCGTGTGCTGCGGTGCGTGTGGAACGAGGCCGTCTGGGCCGGGGTGGCCATTCCCTCGATCCGG
>JBKDOZ010000230.1:0-2909 GCA_046342735.1 Synechococcaceae cyanobacterium | reverse complement strand
GAGCACCAGTTGGCGCACCCCATCGAGGCGCACGGCGGCTTCGGCCACCTCCGCCACCTGCTCGGGGGTCTTGCGCACCAGCGTGCGGCCATCGTCGAGCGATTGCTCGATCGCGCAGAACTGGCACGAATCGCGGCGGTCCCGGAAGCGGATGCAGGTCTGCAGCAGGGTGGTGGCGAGCACGTCGCGGCCGTGCAGCAGGGCGATGGCGCGGTAGGGGATGCCGTCGGCGGTGTGCAGGCCGTAAAAAGCAGGCTCCGCCGTGGGTTGCACGGCGGTCAGGGCGGTGCCGTCGCGATCGGCCAGGGCCACGGTGCCCCCATCGCCGCTCTGCAGCCGGTAGGGCGAATCCTGGGCGGCGGCGTTGTAGACGGGCACCATCACGGTGGTGCCATCGATGGTGAGGGCCCGGTGGTCGGAGGGGCCGGCACCGCCGCGGCGACCGGGATTGCCCGCCACCGCAGCCTCCGCCACACCGCGCACCTGCAGTTCGGTGACCAGCCGGCCGAGCTCAGACATGGGGCACCTCCGGCAAGCCCGGGGCCTCCACCACCGGAGCGGCCTCGCTCCCCAGGGGGCTGATCTGGCTGGCCGGGGTGGCATTGAGCCGCAGCCCGAGCAGGTCGGGGCGGCTGTAGTGGCCGACGCTGTCCATCATGCGTTTGCGTTTGGTGATCAAGGAGAGGTCGAGCTCGGCGATCGCCAGCCCCTCACCCTCCGGCAGGGGGCCAGCCAGGTAGCGCCCCTCGGGACTGATGACGGCGGTGTGGCAGCCCCCCTGGAACGCCCCGTGCAGCGAGGAATCCGGCGTGATCGCGGCGTAATCGGCCGGATCGAGCCAGGCGGTGGAGGAGATCACGAAGCAACCGGCCTCCAGGGCGTGGTGCCGCAGGGTCACGGCGGTCTGCTCGCTGAAGATCGGCCCCACCAGCGATCCGGGGAACTGGGCGCAGTGGATTTCCTCGCCCTGGGCCATCAGGGCGAAGCGGGCCAGCGGGTTGTAGTGCTCCCAGCAGGCCAGGGCCCCCACCCGGCCCAGGGCGGTGGGCACCACGGTCAGGCCGGAGCCATCGCCCTGGCCCCACACCATCCGTTCGTGATACGTGGGGGTGATCTTGCGGCGGCGCAGCACGATCGTGCCGGTGGCGTCGATCAACAGCTGGGTGTTGTAGAGGCTGCCGCCGTCGCGTTCGTTGATGCCGAGGAGCACGTGCATGGCGTGCTGGCGGGCAGCGGCCGCCACCGCATCGATGGCGGGGCCCGGCACGCTGGGGGCCTGGTCGTACAGGGCCAGGTGGGAGCGGCCCATCCGCACCGGCGGCTCCACGAAGGAGAAATAGGGGTAGTAGGGAAGAAACGTCTCAGGGAAGACGATCAACGAAACCCCCTGGGCGGCGGCCTCCGCCATGGCCGCCAGCACCCGCTCGGTGGAGCCCTGCAAAGAGAACAGCACCGGGCGGATCTGGGCGGCGGCGACCTTGAGCGTGGGCTCCATGGCGGGGACGCGCGGGGCTGGGATCAGAGGGTCCAGGTGTCGAGGATGAAGGCACCCTCCTTGCGGTGCAGCAGCACGATGTCGAGCACATCGAGGGGATTGATCGGGCGGATGCCAGGCATCAGCGCCCCCTCGCCGTGGCCATAGAGGGCCTGCAGGGCGAAGCGGCAGGCATACACCTTGCCGCCCTGATCCATGAATTTCTGCAGGCGGGCATTGAAATTGAGATGGCCGTCAAAGGCGGCGTCGCCGAGCTTGGGGAAACCCCTTTGCACGCCGAGGGTGACGCCAGGCCCGTAGAGCAGGATCGAGGTCTCGAATCCCTTGTTGATCAGGCGGCTGGCCTGCAGCAGATTCACCAGACCGATGGATCCCTCAAAGGCCACCGTGTGGAAGGTGATCAGGGCCTTTTCGCCAGGCTCAGCCTTGACATCGGGAAAAACCTTTTCTTCGTAGTCGACAAGAAAATCGCCGGGCACATTGGCGGGGCGGGAGACGGCAGGCATTCCGGCGTTGAAGGCTTCGGCGGCGTGATCTTTGCCTTGCCGATGGCCGTAATTATGTCGCCGATGACACCAAATCACGGCTCGATTTGCCAGGGACGCTCCGTCGCTCACGGCCCTTCGTTTTGGTGTCCACGGCGACAAGAAGCGCCGTAGATCCGTGGCAATTTCAGAACCATTTCCCCAACTACCCCCCGATGGCTTCTGCCGAGCCGCCCTACGGCGCCCGATCCAGCGGTGGCTCCGGCTCCCTCCGTCCCCGTTCGGTGGTAGTGGTGGGGGCCGGTCAGGCGGGCTTATCGGTGGCCCAGGCCCTGCAGCGGCGGGGCATCCGGCCCCTGCTGCTGGAGAAGCACCGCATCGGCTACGCCTGGGACCAGCAGCGCTGGGATTCTTTCTGTCTGGTCACGCCGAATTGGCAGTGCCGGCTGCCCGATTTCCCCTACAGCGGCGCCGATCCCCACGGCTTCATGGCCAAGGCGGAGATCGTCGACTACCTGCAGCGCTTTGCCGCCCACGTGGGCGCCGAGGTGCGTGAGGGGGTGGCGGTGCAGCGCCTGCAACGGCAGGGATCGCTCTATCGGCTCACCACCTCGGAGGGGGAGATCGAAGCGGAGCACGTGGTGGTGGCCACCGGCGGCTACCACCGCCCCCGCCGCCACGGCGATGCCGCCCGCCTGCCGAGTGCGATCCTGCAGCTCGACGCCCGCGACTACCGCCATCCCGACGCCCTGCCGCCCGGGGCGGTGCTGGTGGTCGGGAGCGGCCAGTCCGGCGCCCAGATCGCGGAGGATCTGTTCCTCGCCGGGCGCCGCGTGCACCTCAGTGTGGGATCGGCGCCGCGCTCGCCCCGGCGGTACCGAGGCCGGGATGTGGTGGATTGGCTGGATCAGATGGGCTACTACGCCATG
>JBKDOZ010000229.1:0-11359 GCA_046342735.1 Synechococcaceae cyanobacterium | reverse complement strand
TCTCACCGAGAGCGTCGCCGTCCGGCAAACCCCCGAGCGCTACGCCGCCCTCGGGGCGCGCAGTCCCACAGGCGGGCTGCTGGGGGGCCCTCCGGGCACCGGCAAAACCCTGCGTTCGAAAGCGGTGGCCGGGGTGGCCGGGGTTCCGTCCTTCATCATCAGCGGCTCGGAATGTGTGTAGCTGTTTGTGGGTGCATGTGCGGCCCGGGTGCGCGATCTGTTTGAGGAGGCCAAGAAAAAGGCGCCTTGCATCATCTTCATCGATGAGCTCGATGCGATCGGCAAGAGCCGCTCCGGCTCGATGGGTGTGGTGGGCGGCAACGATGAGCGGGAGCAAACCCTGAACCAGCTGCTGACCGAAATGGATGGCTTCACCGGCCAGGACAAGCCGGTGATTGTGCTGGCGGCCACGAACCAGCCGGAAACCCTGGATGCGGCGCTGTTGCGGCCCGGCCGTTTCGACCGCCAGGTGCTGGTGGATCGCCCCGACCTCTCGGGACGCCGCACGATTCTGGATATCTACGCCAAGAAGGTGAAGCTGGCGGAGGGTGTGGATCTCGACCGCATCGCCCAGGCCACGGCGGGTTTTGCCGGCGCGGATCTGGCGAACCTGGTGAATGAGGCGGCGCTGCTGGCGGCCCGCGGCTACCGCACGGCGGTGGAGCAGGGCGACCTGAACGAAGCGATCGAGCGGGTGGTGGCGGGTCTGGAGAAGAAGAGCCGCGTGTTGCAGTCGGATGAGAAGAAGGTGGTGGCTTATCACGAGGTGGGCCACGCGATCGTGGGACACCTGATGCCCGGTGGCAGCAAGGTGGCCAAGATCTCGATCGTGCCCCGGGGCATGAGTGCGCTGGGGTACACATTGCAGCTGCCCACCGAGGAGCGCTTCCTGAATTCCAAGCAGGATCTCGAAGGACAGATCGCCACCCGGTTGGGGGGCCGCAGTGCTGAGGAGATCGTGTTCGGGGCGGTGACCACCGGCGCGGCCAATGATCTGCAGCGCGCCACCGACATCGCTGAGCAGATGGTGGGCACCTACGGCATGAGCGACACACTCGGTCCGCTCGCCTACGACCGCCAGGGGGGCAGCCGCTTCCTGGGCGGGCAGAACAACCCGCGGCGGGTGGTGAGTGATGCCACGGCCCAGGCGATCGACCGCGAGGTGCGGGGCCTGGTGGATCGGGCCCATGATCGGGCCCTGTCGATCCTCAACCACAACCGTGAGCTGCTCGAATCGATCTCGCAGGAGATTCTCGAGAAGGAGGTGATTGAGGGCGATGAACTCAAGAATCTCCTGGCCACCAGCGTGATGCCTCAGGAGGCCGTGGCGGCCTGATTGGCCTGCCACGGCCGGGTGACACCGCGGCCTTATTCGCGGCAATGCTCCTGGTAGTACTTCTCGATCGCGCCGAGGGCCTGGATCAGCGGTGAATCGAGTGGCTCGCCCAGATCGGCCACGCCGCGGGTGAGCCCGAGCGTGACCACCCCGCGGGATGGCTCCAGGGTGCCCGCTGCCGCCTGCTGGCGCACCGCTTGCAGGGCATTGGTGAGCTGTTGCGCCCGCTCCTGATGGGCGCCCTGGCTGCGCTGCGAGGCGGCGGCGAGGGCCTGGTCGATCAGGGGCACCAGGTTGGTGAGGTTGGCGGTCATGGCGTGGGCGAGGTGGAGGGGCAGGAGAAGGGTTGGCCGCCCAAATCCGGACCGTCGGTCCAGACGATGGCGGGATCCTTGGAGTTTTCGATGAAGGTTTGCTGGCCGCCCCCGGGATAGCAATCGCTCGGTGCCTGCGGGGCCACCACCCCCTGATAAATCACGGTGCCGGCGGGCAAGGTAACCGAGAGCTGGCGTTTCGCCTGGTTTCCCCAGGCCTGGTTGAGGGCCAGCTTGCGGATCACCTCGCTGCTCTCACGAAACTGGTCTGTGGTGAGATAGCGCCCTTTGCGGTTGCTGTCGCTGCTGAAGTAGCGATAGAAGGTTTGCGGTGCGGTGAGGGTGCTGCGGCTGCAGGTGGATTGCAGGAAGGTGGCGGCGATCTCCGCGGGCAGGGGGCAGGTGGGGCTGCCCGTGGGGGTTTGGGCGAAGGCGTTGCCGCTGCCAAGGGCTGAGCCGATCGCAGCGGCGACGACGGTGGCCAGGAGGGCGGGACGGTGATGCGGCGCCGGCGGCGCTGGTGGCGAAGCCGGCAGGATGCGTCGGCGGACCATTGCCGAGTGCATGGTTTCCTCCCCAAGGGGTGACCCTCTTTAGGTACCCAGGGCCCATGGCGATGGGCAACGGGTGCAACGAAATGATACGGGGGTTGCCCGCGATGGCTTGTGCTCTTTGGTGGTTGCTGTGCAGGCGGACGGGATGACCACCGAGCGATTGTCGGGGATGGATCATTCGCTCCGGTGGGAAGACTCTAGGGCTGCACTTCTGAATGCTTAATGACTGTGATGTGGTGACGATATGATCGGATTCTGCATCAAATCCTGGCAGCCCCCAGGCAGCCAGGGCCACTATCGCTCCCCCATGGGTGGTGAGCCCCAGGCCCCGAACGCCCGCGGTCCGGCGAGCCGCGCCGCCAACAAGGGTGCGAACAACCAGCCGGAGCCGATGGCGCGAAACAGGGGGGCTTTGATGGGCTACGCCAGGTCGAGCAGCTTGGCGGCTAACGCTTCTGGCATGTCGATCATGATGTTGTGGCCACAGGGCATTGTGCTGCGTTTCCAGCCGGGCAAGCTCTCTACTTTCTTGGCGAAGTACCGAAATGGGCTGGGATCCCAGTTGTCGGCAAGGATATAGTGCTTATTGAGATTGTTTGGTGCGTCTGAAAGCAAAATCGGGCATTCAAATGTGGCGAGTGCTTGGGGGCAGGCGCGGCGATCTACCCAAGGGCGCTTTGCCTCGATAACTTGGAATAGCTCTGCTTGCAGCGGCTTCATCATGCCACAGTTGTTTTCCGCCGCCGATGTCCTGAAGTGGGAAATGAAGGATGCGGCTGTGTCTGGTTCTAGTGCCTTGGGCAACAGGCTAATCAAAGAGTCGCCGTTTTCCGGCACGTAGGCATCGATGTAAACGAGATCGCGAATCCGGTCGCGGAGGCGGTCCGCTACGCCCGTGGCCACCATGCCTCCATAGCTGTGACAGGCGAGGATGACGTCGTTAAGTTCTTCGGTTTCTAGGCATCCGCATACATCACGAATATGCGATTCAAGGGTGATGGATTGCGCGACTTGGTGTTGCCGCTCGCCAAGGCCTGAATGGGTGGGGGTAAAGACATCATGCCCAGCTGAGCGCAGAATCTTGGCAACATCTCGGTAGCACCATGCGCCATACCAGGCGCCATGAACGAGAACATAGGTTGCCATCGTGGTCTCCAGGCTGATTGGCGTTTTGCCTGGAGGAGTGTACGCGATGATGTCGCTTGCTTCGGGGCTTGCTTTGGGGCTTGCTTCGGTGCCTAGCTTCGCGCATCGCAATGCTGATGCGGGCTAAATCCCAAGGGTCTCTGGGGTCTGAGTCAACGGCTCATCCATGGATCCTGTCTCTTTCTATCAGTCTGAAAAAGTGGGCTTGTTCACAATTGGAAGCTCCTGCAGTCCACGCCAGCCGGACCAGGCAACGGCATGGCCGCCGCAGAGAGCCTCTTGCTGGCAGAGGGCGCCCGCCCGCCGATGCCCACCATGCCTGAGGAAGGATGGGTTGAGTCGAGACAACCCTTGATCTGGCGTTCGATGACCCCCCAAGAGGCGATCCTCCAGCTCGGGCGCACCGTGACTATGGGCAATACGCTGGAGGCGCCTAGGGAGGGGGATTGGGGCTTTGTGATCCAGCCCGAGAACTTCGATCTGATTCGCAACGCCGGCTTCCGTGCCGTAAGGATTCCGATTCGCTGGAGCGCGCACGCAGGCCAGGCCGAGCCGTTTGCCATCGAGCCCGCCTTCATCTCCCGGATTGATGAGGTCGCCGGCTGGGCGATCGAGCAGGGATTGGCTGTGATTCTCAATAGCCACCACTACGAGGAGATGGCGGTTGATCCTCGCGGTCAGGAGTTGCGGCTGCAGGCCCTTTGGCGGCAGATCGCCGGCCACTTTGCGGCGGCTCCCGACCACGTGTTCTTTGAGCTCCTCAATGAGCCCAACGGCGCCTGTGACACCAACCTCTGGGGGCAGATCGCCGCCCGGCTGATCCCGATCATCCGCCAGAGCAACCCCACACGCCCCCTGATCTTGGGTGGAGGTCGTTGGAATTCCCTCGATCAACTCCCCCTTCTCACGCTTCCAAACGACCCTGGTTTGATCGCCACATTTCACTACTACAACCCCTACCAGTTCACCCATCAGGGGGCCGAATGGGTAGCGGGTAGTGATGCCTGGCTTGGCACCACCTGGACGGCCACCGAGGCCGAGCGCGCCGAGGTGGTGGCGGATTTTGATGGGGTTGCCGAGTGGAGTCGCCAGAGCCAGGTGCCGATCCTGCTGGGGGAATTTGGCGCCTACTCCAAGGCGCCCCAGCCATCGCGCCTCGCCTGGACCCGTTTCATCCGCCAGCAGGCGGAAGCGCGGGGTTTCGGCTGGGCCTACTGGGAGTTTGGCGCCGGTTTCGGCCTCTACGACCGTGCGGCGGGTCGCTGGCGGGAGGATCTGCTCGGGGCCCTGCTGGTGGATTGAGGTGTCGTCCCGTTGCTGACCGCCGCGTCTGACCCCGCCGATCTCGATGCCAGCGCCGATCCCCTGGCGCGGCTGGAGCTGCGCGGCTCGGGGGTGGTGCAGGGGGTGGGGCTGCGGCCGCGGTTGTGGCAGCTGGCGACGGAGCTGGCTTTGGTGGGGTCGGTGGCGAATGGGGCCGGTGGGGTGGTGCTCGATCTGCAGGGGGAGCGGCGTGCCTTGGAGCGGTTTCTGGAGCGGTTGGAGGCGGCGGTGCCGGCGGCGGCGCGGGTGGAGCAGTGGCAGGGGCGGTGGTTGGCGCCGCGGCGGCCGGGGCCGCGGGGGCTGCGCATCCGGGCGGCCCGCCCGCAGGCGCTTGGCGCCGGCCTGGTGGCCCCGTCGCTGTCGCCCGATCGGGCCCCGTGCGCCGACTGCCGCCGCGAGCTGCTCAATCCGGCCGATCGCCGCTTCCGCTACCCATTTGTGAGCTGCAGCGTCTGCGGGCCGCGCTACTCGATCGCCACCGCCGAGCCCTTCGCCCGCGCCCGAACCAGCCTGGCCCGCTTCCGCCTCTGCGCCGCCTGCCGCCGCGAGTTCACCGATCCGGCTGATCGGCGTTTCCATGCCGAAACCATCGGCTGCCCGGCCTGTGGGCCGCGGCTGCGGTTGCTGGATGGGCAGGCGGCGGCGGCAGACCCGTTGATGACGGCGGTGGCCCTGCTGCGGGGGGGCGGCATCCTGGCGTTGCAGGGGGTGGGCGGTTTCCAGCTGCTGGTGGCCGCCTGCGACCCGGCGGCGGTGGCGCGGCTGCGGCAGCGCAAGCGGCGACCCCACAAACCCTTCGCCCTGCTGGTGGAGGCCCAAGACCAGCTGGCGGACCTGCTGACCCCAACGCCGGCGGAGTGCGACGCGCTGGCGGATCCGGCGGCGCCGATCGTGCTGTTGCCCTGTCCGGAAGCCCGCCACGCCGCGGCTCTGCCGGGGGTGGCGCCGGGAGCGCCCGCGCTCGGGGTGATGCTGCCGGCCTCGCCGCTGCACTTGTTGCTGGCCCGGGAGGTCGGCGCTCCCCTGGTGGCCACCAGCGGCAACCGCAGCGGCGAACCCCTTTGTATCGATCCGGCGGAGGCGGTGGAGCGGCTGGCCGGCCTCGCCGACGCCTTCCTGGTGCATGACCGCCCGATCGCCCGCCCCCTCGACGATTCGGTGCTGCAGCTGATCGACGGCCGACCATCGCTGTTGCGACGGGCCCGCGGCTATGCCCCGGAAGCCCTGCCGTTGGACGCCGCTGGCCCCGCGGTGGTGGCGCTGGGCGGTGACCTCAAAAGCGCACCGGCCCTGGCGGTGGGCGATCGGTTGTGGCTGGCGCCCCACCTGGGGGATCTGGCGGATGCCCGCGCCCATGGCCTCTGGCGGCGGGGCGTGCTCGAGATCCTGCGGCGGGAGGGGGGCGCGCTGGCGGCGGTGGCGGTTGATGGCCATCCGGGTTATGGCAGCCATCAGGAGGCGTCAGCACGGGTGGCGGAGCTGGGTGCGGCGGAGGCGGTGCCCGTGCGGCCGGTGGCCCACCACCGGGCCCACGGGCTGGCGGTGGTGGCGGAGCACGGGCTGGCCTTGCCCTGCCTGGCGCTTTGCCTCGATGGGCTGGGTTATGCGGATCAGGGGGGGGCCGATGAGGCCAGCGGCGCTGGCGACGCTGCGCTCTGGGGTTGTGAGTTGCTGCGATTGGAGCCGCAGGGGGCACGGCGACTGGCCTCCCTGCGGCCCTTCCCGTTGCCCGGTGCGGAGCGGGCGATGCGGGAGCCGCGCCGATCGGCCCTGGGGCTGCTGCAGGCGGCGGGCCTGCTCGGCCATCCCGGTGCGCTCGCCGTGCGCGAGGCGTTCGCGCCAGAGGAGCTGACCCTGCTGGAGAGCGCCCTGCAGCGCGGCCTCCAGGCCCCCCTCACCTCCAGTGCTGGCCGCCTGTTTGATGCGGTGGCAGCGCTGCTGGGGCTGGTGAGTGTCGCCAGCCATGAGGCCCAGGCGGGTCTGGCGCTGCAGGCGGCGGCTGATCGGGCGGCTGCTCGGGCGACGGATCCGGCGATCGCCCTGGCGGGGGCCTATCCCCTGCCGTTGCGGCCCGGCGCTCCAGCCCGGCTCGATTGGCAACCCATGCTCAGCGCCCTGCTCGACGACATCGCCGCCGCCGAGCCCGTGGCCCTCTGTGCCGCCCGCTTCCACAACGGGCTGGTGGCGGGCCTGGCGGCGGCCGTGGCATCGCTGGCCCCGCCGCCGGGGCCCGGCCTGGCCCCCGCCCGGCCCCCCGCTGCCGCGGATTCCGGCTGGCCGGTGGCCCTGGCCGGCGGCTGCTTCCAGAACCGACTGCTGCTGGAGGGTCTGATCGCCGCCCTGCGCGCCCGCGGCCTGCGGCCCTACTGGCCCGAGCGGCTGCCGATCAACGACGGAGGCCTGGCGGCCGGCCAGATCCTGGCCCTGCGCCAAGACCTCAGCCGGCCCCGCGCCGCTCCTGCCAGATCTCCTGCACCATCGGATCGGTGATGCCGTAGGAGCCGTGTTCCTGCCGGATCAGGACGTTGGTCTTGATCAGCTCGTTCACCATCGGCTGGATCTCATCGATCCGCACGTCCCGCCCGATCGCGGCACTGAACGATGCCGCCGCTGCGAGGAGATTTTGTGGCTTGCCGTTGCCGGCGGCCACCCGCGTAAAGATCTCGGTGGCCAGCTCACCGAGCTCTTCCACCTTGCCGAGCTCCATGTCGTAGGCGGCGTCGCGCATTCTGGCTGTGATCTTCTCCAGCTCAAGATCCGTCGCCAGCACCGTCGCTGCGTTGGCGTCCTGGGCCTCCGCGTTGGAGCGAAGCTCCCCGAGCGCCCGCAGAAACTCCTCCGGCCGGTGCCCGAGGGCCTGGAAGGCCTCCCAGGCGGCGGCCTCGGACGGCAGCGGCGAGTACCCCTCGATCTGGAGCCGCTCCAGTACGTAGTGCACGTAGTGCTCGTTGAGCAGTGGGTAGGGCAGGGATGTGGCGCCCGCGAAGGCTTGATGGCGCTGGGCCGTGAGTTCGGTCATCAAGGAGCGGTGTGAGCCGGTGCCGAGCAACAGGAAATGGCCGGGGGTGTTGGGGCGGGGGTTGATCGCGTCTCGTGTCGCCTTGAGGGCCAGCAGCATCTGGTTGCCAGCTTGGCTGCAGATCGCCTGCTGGACCTCATCGATGATCAACACCACGTCCCTGCGGGTTTGCTTCACAATCTCAGTGAAGGTTTCGGCCAGAGTGGCACCATCGTCCTCGCTTTTGTTGATCCGCGTGCGATGAATTATGGGGATCGCCAATTCGGTGATGGCATTCTTTAGGGCGGCGTGCACCAATGCTGCCGGGTTGGATATGGCGTCGCTCCAAAGGTCAACGTAGATCACCACCGCGCCGCGTGATTTCAGCTCCGGTACCAGATCGTTGCGCAGGAAAGTGGTTTTGCCGGTGCGTCGCAGCCCTGCCAGAAAGAGGCCCGATCGCAGGTTCTCGTCGAGCACGCTTGGCTTCAGAAGGCGACTCGCTAGCTCGTTCGCAAGTTGGGGCCGGCGAAAGGCCTCTGCCATGGCTCAGGATTCATTGCAAGATCGGAATACTATGGCACAAAGGGCAGGGTCGGTGGGCGCCTGGCTGGAGGCCTCTTTGTTGGCTAGATCCAGTCCACAACAGCGTTTATCCCGTGTAATGACGATCTTTTCGTTCGTTCCCGTAGGCTCTGCCAACAGCTCATTTCTGGATTGAATGTTCGGGTCTGCGCTCGAGTCATGAGAAAAAAGCCTGTCGGTCAGACTTTGGTATCTCTGGCTAGGGTGTCGGTCTTGATGCGTCAATTCGTGGCATGGGGTGTGACTTGGGGTTGTTCTGTTGCGGAATATTTTCCTGGGCTCTTTTGAGGCGGTCGTTAGGGGCGACGGAAGACCTCCGCCATGGTTTGGGGCTCTCGCCAGATCGCTCAAGCAGTGAGATCCCCTACCTCCCTGCTGCGGCAGATGGTTCATAGTGAACGTTTCACGGCGTCTTCTGGGAGGCGAACGCGGTCGCCGCCGTCACGGATTCCTTTCGTCCTACAGCGCCAAGCACGCTCAGAATCGTCGAAAAGCTCGGATTGCCCTCGTGGCTCAAGGCGCGATAAAGGGCTCTCTCGGCTCAAGCCAGCATCCTTGGCGACCGGCGTCATGCCTTTGGCCCGTGCACTATCACCTTTTCGGGTAAGCGAAGATGATCTGCAACCTTATGGGCTGTGTCCTTGGGGGAAGTCTTTGCGGAAGCTGAAATAGACTCTGAACCCAGGGCCCGTATCGATTGTTAATTCAGACACCCCTCGATGAGATTGCGGTGAATGCCTGGGTTTCCGTGAATGAGGCGGTCAACAATGTATAAACGTAGCCTGTGGACTACGCAGAAGCAAGAGGTGGGCTTGTGGCTGCGGCTCACAGAGCGTGATCAGGGCGAGGCTCTCAAACTCCTCGCGGAGCACGGATTCCCCCGCCAGGGCTTCGCTTTGCCGGCGCTCCCGCCCCCCGCACCCCCCGAACCCCGCGGATCGCCGCCGCCACAAGCTCGTCATCCCCAGCCCGGTGCCCAGCAACGCCAGCGCGCCGAGGCCGAGCAGGAGCACGTACATCACGCGTAGATCCTTTCGCCGGTGATGGGGACGGCCTGGATCGCCGTAAAGGCAGTCCCCGCCTGGTGTCTCACCGCGCCGACAGGGCAGATCGTCACCACCCTGGCGGATCGGCGGCGCACTCAGCCCTCTTCATGTCGATAACGGCAACGCCTAGCCGCGAGCTTCTCGCAGAGTTGCGGGCCGCCACGCTGGAGAGCCGCCAAGAGGAGCTGGGCGTGCTCAGATCCTTCCCCAGGCCAAGGATGAGCCATGACAACCCCTTCTCGGAGTCCCTGCTCCGGACCATGAACTACCTTCCCGGCTACCCACGGCGTCATCTTTTCTCGCAGTTACCGGAAGGGGCCGCCAAGAGGCTAAAGTAGTGAAATCCACTACTTTCGTGTTGGCTTGTGGCCACGATCAGCGCCTCCGAGGCCAACCGTTCCTTTTCCTCCCTGCTGCGGCAGGTGGCACAGGGGGAGCGCTTCACGGTGCTGTCGCGGGGGCGTCCCGTGGCTGTCATCAGCCCCCCGGCAGCCCCTGATGGGGAATGGCGCAAGCCCCGGCGCCTTCTGTTGGACAGGCTCAGCTCTCAGCCATGTCTCGCCCCCGGTCAGGCCTGGCGCCGCGCCGATCTTTACGACTGATGCGTTGTTCCCTAGATACCAATGTTCTGGTGTACGCGGAGGGCTATGGGGATGACCTTCGCGTTTCGGCCGCCCGCCACGTGCTGGAAAGGCTGGAGCAGGCCGATGTGGTGATACCGGTGCAGTGCCTTGGGGAATTATTCCGTGTGCTTACCACCAAAGCGGGCCGCAGCCGGGCTGATGCCCAGGAGGCCGTGCTCAGCTGGATGGACAGCTATCCGCTGGTCGAAACCAGTAGCGACGTCTGGCGCGGGGCGATGGATCTCTGCGTGGCCCATCAGATGTCCAGCTGGGATGCCCTGGTGCTGAATGCCTCGGCTGTGGCTGGTGCGCGACTCCTGCTCAGCGAGGATCTCAACCCAGGTTTCCATTGGGGCGGTGTGCGGGTGGTGAATCCTTTTGCCCTGCCCCTCGATCCCCTGCTGCTGTCGCTGCTTGGCTGAGGGTTGCCTTCAGGTGATACCGGTGATCCGTTCCTCCCAGGGAACTTATTCCCCCCGACAGGGCGACGCTTCCCTGCCGGCGCTCCCGCTCCCCTCACCCCCCAAACCCCGCGGATCGCCGCCGCCACAAGCTCGTCATCCCCAGCCCGGTGCCCAGCAGCGCCAGCGCGCCGAGGCCGAGCAGGAGCACGTACATCACGCGTAGATCCTTGCCGAGGTAGCTGCCCTGGTGCACCTTCAGCAGCCAGCGGGTGACGGGAGCGGGGAGATCAAACCAGGATTTGCCCAGCCGAAAGCTGATGCCCGTGATCGCGCTCACCATCAGGGGCGCAAACAACAGAGGCGCCAGCCAGGCGTGCCACGAGCGCAGCCTGGGACGGCGCAGGAGGGACAGCCCGGAGCCGATCATCGCCAGCAACGCCAGCCCCACGCTCAACACGTACAGCGGCACCAGCTGCTCGCCGAGGTAGCGGCCTTCGTGCAGGGCCATCATCCAGCGGCCGAAGTCGGCCGATAATCCAAACCAGCTGCGACCCACCCGAAAGGCCATGCCGCTCACCACGGTGAGCGCCAGGGGCACCACGATCGCCGGAGCCAGCCGACGGTGCAGGGAGCGAGCTTTCATGGCTGGGGTACCAATGCCAAAGGGGCCAATGCGCCCAATTTAGGGGCGAACTGCATAGCTGACCTCCTCGGCAAAGGCAGGCCCCCAACTACCCCGCATCAGAACCCGCCAGGACTGCCGCCAGCCGCTCCTCCATCCCCACCCGAATCTCCGGATCCCCCACCAGCTCCAGCACGCCGGTGGAGGGCCACCAGTTGAGCTTGAGGTTGGAGGCGGGGTCGTCAAACACCGCCATCTCGAAAGGCCCCTTGTGCTCCCAGTGGCAGGGCACCCCCAGGGTGGCCACCACGGCCTGCAGCTCCGCGAGGCTGTCGTGGAAGGTGTGGGATTGCATGGGGGGGTGGGGCGTCGATGGCCTCCATTCTCCATGGGGGTGGGGTGGTGGAG
>JBKDOZ010000228.1:0-21026 GCA_046342735.1 Synechococcaceae cyanobacterium | reverse complement strand
ATCGAGCAGCTGGTCGATCGGGGGGTGGTGCGCTCCATCCCCGATCTCTACCGGCTGAACGCCGCCGAGCTCGCCTCGCTGGAGCGGTTGGGGGAGCGCTCGGCCACGGCCCGGATCACGGCGCTGGAGGCCTCCAAGGGGCGCCCCTGGGGCCGCCAGCTCTACGGCCTGGGTATCCACCACGTGGGGGAGGTGAACGCCCGGGCGCTGGCGAAGGCCTTCCCCAGCGCCCCCGAGCTGGAGGCCGCCGCCCTCCTGAGCCCGGAAGCGATCACCGCCGTGCACGGCATCGGCGAGACGATCGCCCAGAGCCTGCAGCAGTGGTTCGCCACCCCCGCCAACCAGACCCTGCTCGAGGAGCTCGAAGGGGTGGGCTTCACCCTGGCGGCCGGCCCCGAGGAGCGGAGCGCGGCCGGGGAGGGTGGGCCGGCCGGCACCACCCTGGCCGGGCAGACCTTCGTGCTCACCGGCACCCTCCCCAACCTCAGCCGCCGCGAGGCCCAGACCCTGATCGAGGCCGCCGGTGGCAAGGTGAGCGGATCGGTGAGCCGCCGCACCAGCTTCGTGGTGGCGGGGGAGGAGGCGGGAAGCAAGCTGGCGAAGGCCACCGAGCTGGGGGTGCCCGTGCTCGATGAGGCGGGCCTGCGGGCGCTGCTGGGCTGAGGGCGCCATCGGGGGGCGAATGTCTGCGCGGCCTCAGCCCCCTGGGTAGTCTGCGCGGAGTCACCCCCTACGCTCCCGGCCACAGCCTTGCCAGCCGCCGGGCCGTGAGGCCAGCGCCGCCCAGCCCCCTGCTCCCCTCCCGGTGGACCGCGACATCAGCCTCAGCCTCGATCCCTTCCGCCGTCCCGGGCTGGTGGAGCCCCCTGCCGCCGCAACCCCTGCCCCGGCCGGCCCTGCAGCGCCCCCCTCCCCCCCGCCGCTGCCGCCGGAGATCGATCCCGCCGAGCTGCCTGAAGCCCTCTGGCGGTCGCTGGCCCACCATGAGTTGCTGGTGCCCCTGCTGCGCCAGATCACCATCGCCAAGGCCACCGCCGAGGTGGTGCTCAGCGAAGAGGAACGCCAGCAGGCCCGCCAGGTGTGGATCCGCAAACACGGCATCCAGTCGCCGGAGCACCTGCAGAGTCACCTCACGAGCAACGGCATCAGCGAGGCGGAGGCCACCTGGCAGGCGGAGCTGCCGTTCCGCATCCAGCGCCACTGCCAGGAACACTTCGTGCACCGGGCCGAACAGCGCTTCCTGGCCCGCAAACCCCAGCTGGACCAGGTGATCTACAGCCTGCTGCGGGTGAAGGACGCCTCCCTGGCCCTCGAACTCTTCCTGCGCATCTCCGAAGGGGAGGCCGACTTCGCCGAACTGGCGGCCGCGTACTCCCAGGGCCCGGAGCGGGCCACCCGCGGCATCGTGGGTCCGGTGCCGCTGCTGCAGGCCCACCCCACCCTGGCGGAGCGGCTGCGCACCATCCGCCCCGGCGAACTGCAGCCCCCCTTGCCGATCGAGGAGTGGTGGCTTGTGCTGCGGCTCGAAAGCCTGCGCTCCGCCTCCTTTGATGAGGAGATGCGCCTGCGGATGTCGCGGGAGCTTTTTGAGGAGTGGGTGGAAGAGGAGGTGGCCCGCCAGATCGCCGCCCGCCCGATCGAGCTGCCCCAGCCATGACCCACACCGTTCCCCCCCAGCTCGAGAGCGTGCTCGCCAGCGAGCCCCTGCAACGTCTGAGCGACAGGGGCCGGGCGGCCCTGCGCCAACGGGCCACCATCCAGCGCTTCGGCGAGGGGCAGATGCTCAGCGGCGCCGAGGCGATCAGCGATCGGGTGCTCGTGCTCCTGGAGGGCGAGGCGCGCCTGCTGGGCGAGCGCGACCGACGGCCCTTCACCCTGGAGCGACTGGGAGCCGGCGCCATCGTGGGGCTGGCCTCGATCCTGCGGGCCGAGCCCTGCGAGGCGGTGAGCGCCGCCACGCCGATCCTGGCCCTGGCGATTCCCGATGCCCTGGTGCTCGAGTGGCTCACGGCAGCCGAGGAAGCCCCCTTCCGCGAGTGGGCGCAGCACCAGCTCTGGACCGCCGAGATCCACGCCCTGCTGCAGCGGCAGGAGCAACTGCGGGGGGCCGGTGGCTTCGATCCGGCGGCCTGGCGTGAGCGGCTCACGGCACTGCGACCCCGCTGCCGCGCCCTGACGCCCCAGGAGCGGGCCGGCGCCGCGCTGGCCGACGACGAGCGCCTGGTGCTGGCGAGCGCCAATGTGCCGGATATGGCCTTGGGCACGCCCCTGGCGGCGGACGCCCCCCTGCCCAAGCCCCGCCCCCCCCTGCCGTTGCGCCTGGTGGTGGTGCCCGCCGAGGCCCTGGGCGCACGCCCCGTGCCCAACGCGGCCGCCCTCGTGGCCAGCAGCACCGAGCCGGGCGGCGAGGCCAGCGGAGCGGAGCTGGGCCACCAGGAAGGCCGCGAGCCGCTGCCCACCAGCCTCGACCTGGGCCAGCCCAGCACCAGCCGGGGCCTCACCCTGGTGCGCGCCAGCGGCAGCCTCGATGGAACGCTGGCCTGCTTCCAGATGCTCGGCAAGATGCTCGAGCTGCCCTACCGGCGCGACGCGGTAGAGAAAATCCTCCGCGACACCCTGCGCCGCGGCAAGCAACCCGACCTCCAGCTCTGCGGTCAGATCGCGGCGATGCTCGGCCTGCTGGTGAGCGGCGCCCGGGTGCCGGCGGCGGCCGCCACCCGCCTGATCACCCCGTGCCTGATCCCCTGGGACGACAGCTTCGCGGTGGTCTCCCAGAGCAACGCCGGCGGCCTCACCCTGGCCTCCCCCTCCCAGGGCTGGGTGCGCCTCTCACCGACCCAGATCGCCGAGCAATGGCCCGAGGGCCTGGATGTGCTGCTCCTGGAGCGCAGCACGGCCACGCCGGAGCAGAAATTCGGCCCCGGCTGGTTCTGGCCGGCGCTGAAGCGCTACCGGGGGATGTTGGTGCAGGTGCTGGTCGCGTCGTTCGTGGTCCAGCTGTTCAGCCTGGCCAATCCGCTGCTGATTCAGGTGATCATCGACAAGGTGATCTCCCAGCGCAGCCTCGACACGCTGCAGATCCTGGGCATGGCCCTGGTGGTGGTCACCTTGATGGAGGGGGTGATCGGATCGCTGCGCACCTTCCTGTTCACCGACACCACCAACCGCATCGACCTGCGCCTGGGCGCTGAGGTGATCGACCACCTGCTGCGGCTGCCGCTGGGCTATTTCGATCGCCGGCCGGTGGGCGAGCTGGGCACCCGCATCGCCGAGCTGGAGAAGATCCGCAACTTCCTCACCGGCCAGGCGCTGATCACGGTGCTCGATGCGGCCTTCTCGGTGATTTCCGTCATCGTGATGGCCCTCTACAGCTGGCTGCTCACGATCATTGCCCTGGCGGTGCTGCCCATCCAGATCGGCATCACCCTGCTGGGGGCGCCGCTGTTCCGCCGCCAGTACCGACAGGCCGCTGAAGAAAACGCCCGCACCCAGAGCCACCTGGTGGAGGTGCTCACCGGCGTGCAGACCGTGAAGGCCCAGAACGTGGAGATGGTGAGCCGCTGGAAGTGGCAGGAGTCCTACGCCAAATACATCTCCCGCACCTTCGAGAAAACGATCACCGGCACGTTCCTCAACGAAACCAGCCAGGTGCTGCAGAAGCTCTCGCAGCTGCTTGTGCTCTGGGTGGGCGCCACCCTGGTGCTCAAAGGTGAACTCACCCTCGGCCAACTGATCGCCTTCCGCATCATCAGCGGCTACGTCACCCAACCCCTGCTGCGTCTCTCCTCGATCTGGCAGAACATCCAGGAGCTGCGGGTGTCGTTCGAGCGTCTCGCCGATGTGGTCGACACCCCCGAAGAATCGACGCCCAGCGATCGGGCCAACATCCCCCTGCCTCCGGTGGAGGGGGATGTGGTGTACGAAAACGTGAGCTTCCGCTTCGCGCCCGGCAGCCAGGAGGTGCTCACCAACATCAACCTGCACGTGCCAAAGGGCACCTTCGTGGGAATCGTGGGCCAGAGCGGCAGCGGCAAGAGCACCATGATGAAGTTGCTCCCGCGCCTCTATTCCCCCACCGGCGGCCGCATCCTGGTGGATGGTTACAACATCGACAAGGTGGAGCTCTATTCGCTCCGTCGCCAGGTGGGCATCGTGCCCCAGGATCCGTTGCTCTTCAGTGGCACGATCAGCGAGAACATCGCCCTTACCGCCCCCGATGCCACCAGCGACTCCATCGTGAGGGCCGCCCGCATCGCCGGCGCCCACGACTTCATCATGGAGTTGCCCTCCGGCTACAGCACGCCGCTCGGTGAGCGGGGCGCCTCCCTCTCCGGCGGACAGCGGCAGCGCATCGCCATCGCCCGCACCCTCCTGGGCAATCCCCAGATGTTGGTGCTCGATGAAGCCACCAGCGCCCTCGATTACGACACCGAACGCCAGGTATGCGACAACCTGCGCGAGGCGATGGCCCACGCCACGGTGTTCTTCATCACCCACCGCCTCAGCACGATCCGCCGCGCCGATGTGATCGTGATGATGCACCAGGGAGCGATCGTCGAGTTGGGTACCCACGAGGAGCTGATGGCCCTCAAGGGTCGTTACTTCGCCCTCTACCGCCAACAGGAGGCGAACTAAATGGCCCCGAATCTCTTCCGCCAGGCCCAGAACCGCCTCGAGAGCCTGGTGCACACCGACAACGACGATGTGGTGCTGCAGCAATCGCGGGTGTGGGCCCGCAGCATCACCTGGACCCTGATCGGCGTGACCGGCTTTGCCCTCGCCTGGCTGGCGCTCGCCAAGACCGAGGAGATCGTGACGGCCCCGGGCAAGCTTGAACCGCTCGGCGTGGTGAAGGACCTCCAGATGCCGGTGGGCGGCGTGGTGGATGAGGTGCTGGTGAAGGAGGGCGATCCGGTGCGCAAGGGCCAGGTGCTGCTGCGGCTCGACACGGTCACCAGCCGCGACCGCCAGCAGAGCATCCTCAAGACCATCGCCTACAAGCAGCAGCAATTGCGCCTCAAGCGCGAAGAACTGGTGCGCTATCTGGCGGTGAACGACACCGAGCAGCAGGTGCTGGTGGAGCGCCTGGGGCTGGAGAGCGAGGTGCTCGGACGATTGGAGACCCTCAACCGCCAGGGGGCGGTGCAGGAGCTCCAGTACCTGAGCCAGGTGAACAAGGTGCAGGAGGTGGAAGGGCAGCTCAAGCAGTCGAAGGTGGAGCGGCTGCGGCAGGAGGCGATCCTGCAGCAGGGAATCCGGGAGTTGCAGAGCGAGCTGGCCGATCTGCGCAGCAAGTTGGTAGAGCTGGATGTGAACATCCGCTATCAGCAGATCCGCGCCCCGGAAGACGGGGTGGTGTTCGAGCTCAAGCCGAAGAGCAAGGGCTTCGTGGCGCAAACCAGCGAACCGGTGATGAAGGTGGTGCCCTACGACCGGCTGGAGGCGCGGGTGGAGGTACCGAGCCGGGAGATCGGCTTTGTGAGCGTGGGCAAGAAGGCCGAGATCAGCATCGATTCCTTCCCCGCCACCGATTTCGGGGTGCTGGAGGGCACGGTGCGCCGCATCGGCTCCGATGCGCTGCCACCGGATGAACGCGACCAGAGCAAGCAGTTCTATCGCTTCCCGGTGGATATCAAGCTCAACCAGCAGCAGATGCGGCTGAAGGGTGGCCAGCCCCTCGACCTCAAGGTGGGCATGTCGCTGACGGCGAACATCAAGCTGCGCAAGGTGACCTACCTGCAGCTGCTGCTGAGCGATTTCAAGGACAAGGCCGACGCCCTGCGCCGGATCTGAGTCTCACCATGGCTGACCCATTGCCCGACCCCCAGGCACCCGCGCCTGCCCTGCCAGCGGCGATCGCCCGCTGGATCCGCACCGACTGCGGCCGTGCCAAGTATCAGGAGCTGGCGGCCCGACCAGGCCCGTTGTCGCGGCTGCGGCTGGCCTGGTTCGTGCTGATCGGGGCGCTGCGGGATCTGCCGAGGGGCTGAACGGTGACAGCGCAATAAGCGCAGAACATTTGAGAAGAATCTAGATAGGATTACTGGAGAGCGGCGCGCGCGCCCCAGAACCCTGCTGTCACCCTCGATGCTCAACACCCATCAGCTCCGGGGGCTCGCCTCCCCGAACCGAACGCTCCTGCAAGCCATCGGCGTTGCCCTGCCGAGCCCGGGCAGCCAGCCAGCGCTGCTGAATTCCCCACCGGCCAACAATCCCCCCACCGGCACGGTGGTCATCAGCGGCGAGGCCCTGGAGACCGCCACCCTCACCGCCTCCCACACCCTCGAAGACCCCGATGGCCTTCCCATCGACGGAATCACGTACCACTGGCTGGCCAATGGCGTCGCCATTCCCGGCGCCACGGGCAGCAGCTACCTGCTGACGCAAGCCGATGTGGGGGCCACCATCACCGTCACCGCCTCCTATATCGACAATCTCGGCAATCCGGAGGCCGTGACCTCCGAGCCCACCGCGGCCGTCGCCAACAGCAACGACAGCCCAACGGGGTCCGTTGCCATCAGTGGCGCCCCCCTACGGGGGCAGCTTCTCTCGGCCAGCCACACGATCGCCGATGTCGATGGCATCCCCGCCGATGGCATCGTCTATCAGTGGTTCAGCAACGACACGGCGATCAGCGGCGCGACAGGGAACACCTACCTGCTGACCTACGCGGATGCCGGCAATAGCATCCGCGTCGTCGCCTCCTACGTGGACAACTACGGCACCAGCGAGCAGGTGATCTCCGACCCCACGGAGCGCGTGCGGTTGGCCGACCTGATCGACAACGTGCTCCCGGCCTATCGCGTACCCAGCCTAGGGCTCAATGGCGACGAGGACATTGACATCCTGGACGCGACTCTTGACATCGCACGCTTGCTTGATCTTGCCAACGGCTACACCACGGGCCTTCTCAATGCCGGCGCCGCCCTCAGCGTGATCGGCAGCGCCGCAGACCTGATTCAGGCATATACGGCGTACAACACAACGCAGATTCAAGGGCTGGGCGATGAGATCATCGTGTTGCGCGACACCACTCTCGATGCCTCGATCCTGAACGAACTGACTTCATTGAGCAGCAACGTTGTCAATGCGGCCAGCGTGACCAATCTCACCGGCCTCGCCGCGGATATGAGCCAGGCCTATGCGGCCTGGCAGGCAGGACAGATCAGCGGCCTTGGCAACGAAGCCATCTTCCTCTCCAACAGGATCCTTGATGCCGCTGATCTCAATAGCCTCAACGCCATGAGCACCGGACTCATCAATGCCGGCAGTGTGCTCAGCATCCGAGGCAGTGCCGAAGAGCTGGCGGCATCCTTCGCGGCCGAGGTGGCCAGACAGGTCGCCGGCCTTGCCGGTAAATCGGTGGTGCTCACCAATAGCAGCCTGGAGGTGGTGAAGCTCAATGCCCTGAACGCCGCCACCCTCGGCATCATCAATGCCGCCAGCCTCACAAGCCTCTCGGGCCTGGTGGCGGATGTGAGCAGGGCCTACACCGCAGGGGTCGCTGGCGAGATCCGCGGCCTCGGCAACGAATCGATCACCCTCACAGACAGCGTTCTTTTGGCGGCTGGGGTCAGCGCTCTGCTGTCGATCGACAGCCGCACCACGGGGGCCATCGATGTCTCGCAAACCACCGCCATCAGCGGAACCCTGGACGGCCTGAATTCACTGTACAAGTCAGCCGGCATTGTGGGCCTGGCCAATCAGACCCTTACCCTCACCAATAGCATCGCTTCTGTGTTGGCCGTGACCGCACTGAATGCCAGCACCCTGCAGCGGGCCGCCAACAAACAGTCCTACCGAATCTCCTACACGGGCAGCAGTGGCAACGATGCTTTTAGTGGTTTTGGCTTGGCGGATGTGCTCTCCGGTGGGGACGGCAAGGATCAGCTCTCTGGCGACAGTGGCGCCGATTCGCTGATCGGTGGCAATGGCGCCGACAGCTTGAGCGGTGGCGACGGTGCCGACAGCTTCCGCTATACCGCCCTGGGCCAGAGCCTACTGAACGACCCCGCCAATGGCCTGCTGGCTGGGCACGATCAGATCACGGATTTCCAGATCGGCATCGACTCCCTCGATGGCCCCGTTGCCGTGACCGCCGTGAATCTTCGCGAACTGGGGAGCGTCAGCGGCCTCGATGCCACCGCCATCGCCGCCGTGCTGACCACCACCACGTTCCTGGCGAATCGCGCCGCCTCCTTCACGGTGGGCGCTGATGCCGCGACCCGCACATTTGTGGCCTTAAACAACACCCAGAACGGCTACCAAGCCAACCTGGACGCGATCATTGAGATCACGGGCTACAGCGGCAATCTCACCGATCTGGCCATTGTTTAGGGCTCCCCACCCTCCGCCAGTGCCCGTCGGGCCACCTGGGTCACCAGCACGGTGACCGCGACGGTGGCCCCCAGGCCGATGAGCCGCACGGCCCAGGTGAGTGGATCGGCCCGGCCGGAGAGCACCTCCCCGAAACGGGCCACGTCGCCGGCGAGGGCTCCAAGGCCGCAGAACAGAACCGTGCCCGGCAGGATGCCCGCCAAGCCGATCACGTAGTCGCGCAGGCTCACCTCACTCAGGCCGTAGGCGAGGTTGAGCAGGCTGAAGGGAAAGGCGGGCGAGAGGCGGGTGAGCAGCACCAGCCGTAGCCCCTCACGGCTCACGGCCTGCTCCACCGCCTGCAGCTTCGGCGCCGCCGCCAGCCGCCGCCGCGCCCACGCCCGCAACCAGCCGCGCCCGAGCCAAAACACCACCACCGCCCCCAGGCTGGCGCCCACGAACACCACCAGGCTGCCGAGCCAGGTGCCATACAGGGCCCCCGCGAGCATCGAGGCCCACAACCCCGGCAGCAACAGCGTGACCCAGAGGGCATAGAGCGGCACGAAGGCCACGGCGCCGAGGGGGGAGCGCAGGGCCGGCAGCCCCCACTCCAGCCAGGACTGGAGCGGGAGTGGGGGCCAACGATCGAGCAGGGCGAGGGAATCGGGGAGCGAATCCAGGAGGGGGTGAAGCCAAGTGGCGCCACCGTAGGCAGGATCGCCCCGCAGGATCAGCCGCGCAGACGGCGGCGCAGGCGCCGGCTCCAGCCCAGGGCCACGGCGCCGCCGAAGACGGGCAGCGGAGCGGGCACCGCAGCGAAATTGGGGCCGTAGAAGCCGGCGAAGGCGTCCTCGTCCTGGTCGGGGAACACCAGCGGCAGTGCGGATGTGCCGGCACCACTGAGGGCACGACCGCCCAGCACCACCCCCGCGGCGGTGACCGGATCACTGGCCAGGGCCACGAACGGATCGAAGCTGGCCCCACCGCTGCCGGGCATCCCGGCGGCGATCACGTAGGAACCGGGCGCCAGAGTGGTGAGAGGGATCCCGACCCAGCGGAAATCGCCGCGCAAGGGGGCCGCGGTGCCTGCGGGGATCGAGCCACTCACCAGCTGGGCGCGGCTGTTGGCGTCGAAGATCGCCACCTCATGGCCGGAGAGCAGGCCGGGATCCTCGGCGTCGTAGAAGCCGAGGGCACCGACGGTGTACGGGCGCTCCAGCTGGAAATCCCAGCCGATGCTGCCGGTGAAGGCATCGTTGCCGCCGATGACGCCAGGGGTGAAGGAAACCAGGGCGGGGCTGACCGCCACGGCGGCAGCGGGGGCGATGGGCAGGGTGGAGAGCAGGGTGGCGCCGAGGGGCGCCACGAGGCGGGGAACCAGGCGAGAGAAGGGGGCCATGTCAGAGGGTGGTGGATGCGAGGAAGAGCAGCTGGCCGCCCTCAACGAGGTAGCCGGAGCCGCCGATGTTGCCGCCGCTGAGGCTGTGGGCCTGGACGTTGGCCACGAACAGCGACCCGGGCACGTCGCCGTAGATAGAGGAGACATCGACGATGCCGGACGTCTCCCAGTTGCCGACATCACTGGGGAGGGTGTCGCTCTGGCCATAGGCCGTGGGAACGGCGGAGCGATCGATCTGGGCCCAGCGGCTGGTGGCGCCGGTGAGGGGATCCACTTCCCAGATCGAAGCCTCCTGGGCGCCGAAGGATCCGTTGGCGGTGCCGCTGGGCAGGGAGCGGTCCTCCTGCAGGTAAATCAGCCCGTTCCCCGCCCAAACGACGTTATCGGGGTTGCGGACGCCGTTCTGGCGATCCAGACCGGTGAGGCGATCGGTGTCGACGAGAACGGTGAGCGGTGTGCTGGCGCCGGACAGCAGCTGGCCATCGCTGCCAAAGCTGGCGGCCAGATCGATCACATAGGTGCCCCCGTAGAGGTCTTGGCCACTGCCGCCGGTGCTGCTGAACACCGCCTGGTGGCCACTGAGCGGATTCACATCGCCGTCCTCGATGCGGGCGAAGGTCATCGCCCCCTGGGCGGTGGCCAGGCCGCGCAGGGCGGCGGCCGTTCCAAGGGCGGCCACCTCGGTGCCGCTGCCCAGGTCCACCCAGCTGCCGCCCACGGGGGTGGAGAGGGCCACGGTGGCGAGACCTTCGGGGGTGGGGGCAATCCCGTCCGCTTTCCAGGCGTAGAGGCGGCCGGAGCTGGCGGCGATGCCATTGCGCTCCAGCACGTCGGCACTGCCCGCCACTTTCTGCCCCACCCACAGGTAGAGCACGGCGCCCGTCGTGTCGTCGAAGAGCAGCGCCGCCACCGTGTCGGCGTTGCCGGTATCCACCAGGGTGGCCGACTCCCAGCTGCCCAACCCGAAGGCCGCCACATGGGTCAGGGTGCGGCTGGCCGGATCGAGCACGAAGAAGCGGCCGTTGCTGGTCTCCTCCCCCAGCAGATAGAGGCTGTCGCTGAAGCCGCGGCCGGAGAACTGCCCAGCGGGCGCCAGGTTGGCCGCACAGAAGCGATTGAGGCCGCCCTTGGCGAAGGCCGGATCGGCGCTCACCACCTTGTCGTAGGCGAGGCCGCCGGAGAGCAGCTTGGGCTGGTAGCCGTTGGCGGCGTTGTTGTCGATGTCCTTGGCGACGATGAAGCGGCTGATGCGGGCGCCAGCCACGGTGGGATTGAGACCCTGAATGTTCATCTGGTAGCCGGCCGTCGTGCCGAGCTCGTGGTTGACGAGCAGGGAGAAGGTGTCGTCGCCGTTGTCGTATGCCCCCATGCCATCAAAAATGCCCGGGGCCACGTAAACGCTGCTGCCAGGCTCCAGGCCGTTGGTTGTTTCACCGACGGTGAGGAGGCTGGTGATCGTCAGATCGGGGCCACCGGCCACATCCTTGATCATGGTGGGGGCAAAGCTGCCGGCGCCGGCGGCGGCAGGGGAGGCGATGAGGGCCTCGAAATCGAGGAAATCGAGGGTGTTGGACACCTCATTCGCCACCACCAACTGGGCGCGGCCTGTGGTGCTCTGGCGGGCCTCCACGAACGAGAGCCCCTCGGGCGAGAGGCTGCCGGCAATCACCACATTGGTGACCCAGCTCGGGGCGCTGGGGTTGCTCACATCAAACACGGTGAGCATGGTGCTGGTGGTGCGTTCCGTGCCCACCACCGCATAGGTGCGGCCGTTGAAGCGAGCCACCACCACCCCTTCGGGCTCGACGCCTTTGTCATCGCTGCGGCTGTCGTCGTAGACGCGGGCGGCGATCGCCAGGGTCTGGAGGGTGTTGCCACTGTCCCAGAGCAGCGCACCGTTGTCGGCATCGAAGAGGCTGATGCTGCGGCTGCCGAAGGCGGTGTAGGGCTGGTTGGTGAGCTCCTTGAGGGTTTTGAGCCGCGGCCGCCGCGTTTCATCGTTGTAGCCAACGTAATCGCGGCCATCGCCCTCATTGGCGGTGATGAAGTAGTCTTTACCGCGGAAGGCGTTGCTGCTGGGATAGATCGTGAATGGGGCGATCGCGTCGGGCATGCGCAGGCCGACGTAATTGTTGCCAAGAATCGGTTTGATGCCACCATCCTGGTCGGTCACATCCAGCAGCTGGGTGCTCAGATCCACCGACCCGAGGGCAAAGATCTTCTCGATCGCGCGGGTGGCGAGGTTGACCTTGGCGACGCCGTTGTTCTCCTGCAGGGTGACGTAGGCAAAGTTGCCCAGGATCGCCACAAACTCCGGCTCGAGATCGGTGGCGGCGGTAGTGCCCGGCGGGCCGGAGATACGGAGGCCAGCAGGCAGGCTGATGTCGGCGAATCCGAGGTCCTTGTAGGAGAAGACTTCGGCACCCACACGACCCTGAATGTCGATGATGCCGATGGAGCCCGGTCGATCGATCGAGTAATTGGCGTTGGGCTCGCCCTCGTTGGCCACCACCAGACGGGTGCCGCTGCTGTTGAAGGCGATGCTGTCGGGCAGGTAGCCCACCACCACATCGCGCAGGAACGTCAGGGCGCCGCTGGCCTGAACGCGGTAGAAGCGCACGATGCCGCGTTCGGCGGTGGTGGCGTAGTTGCTGGGGGAGAGGGCCACCGCCAGGAGCGATCCGAAGCTGGCCGTCGCCTGCGACACCCACACCGTGGCCCCCTCGGGAACCACGCTGCCGTAAGCGATACGGGCCTGCAGCGCCGGGGCCGCGGGGTTGGTGGCGCGCACCGCCTGCAGGGTGGGCCCACCGCCGGAGGAGAAGACCATGGCCTGGCCGCCCACCCGCACCACGGTGGCGATTTCGGTCTGGAAGTTTTCGGTGGGGGGCGTGGTCTGGGGAGCCGTGGTGGAGAGATCGATCCGCCCGAGCAGCGGGGAGGTGCGCAGGGCCGGAGGCAGCGCCTCGCGGGAGGCCCGGCGCACGGCCGCTTTCAGGAGCAGGTCTAGCCAGGCGTTGGCGGCAAGGCTGGGGGCGGACATCGAGGCAGGCCGTCAGACCCCTGCACCCTTGCAAGCCACAGGGCAGGGTCGGTTAAGGGCAAACCAACAGCCGGTTAAGGCGGCGCGGACCGTCTGCGGAGAGGGCGCTGTTGGGCGCGGCACCAGACGCCAGGGGCGACAGCTGCGCGAAGCCCCAGGGAATCAACAGCGGAAAAAGCAAACAAGAGCTGGGAAACATGCTCCCAAGCATGCGTTTTTGACGGATTCCCGATACCGTCACTGGTTCCATCGACCCCCGCTCACCCCGCCCCCAACCCAGGGATCCATGACCCCCTCCGCCCTCCCCCGCCGCGCCGCTCCCCGGCCCGCCGACGCGGCGGTCACAGAGCCGCAGATGGGCGGCGGCGGCCACGCCCTGATCGTGGGTGGAGGAATCGCGGGCCTGGCCAGCGCGATCGGCCTGGCGCGGCTGGGCTGGCAGTGCACGATCCTCGAGCGGGACCCGCTGCCGCGCCGGGTGGGCCACGGCCTGTTGCTGCCGGCGGCGGGACGGACATCGCTGGAGCGGCTGGGGCTGCGCGACATCGAAGCGGCCAGCTCCCCGGTGGAAAGCTTCGCGCTCCATCAGCGCGACGGCTCGCCGCTGGAACTGTTCTCCATCCCGGGCTCGCTGGGGATGCTGCGCCGCGATCTGATGGCCCTGCTGCGGAGCGCCATGCCGGCGTCGGTGCGGCTGGAGAGCGGTCGGGTGGTGGGCCTGGAGGCCGATGGGCGCGGCGGCTTCCAGGTGGTGGGGGCCTGGGGATGGCGCCGACGGGCCGACCTGATCGTGGCGGCCGATGGGGTGCACTCCGCCTGCCGGCGCTCGTTGTTTCCCGAGGCCCGCCTCACGCCGGAGCGGGTCACCGAGCTGGTGCTGTCGCTGGCGGACCCGGGACTGGCGCAGGAGCTGGCGGGGAGCTGCCGCAAGTTCCAGGACCCGTCCTCCGGGCTGGCCCTGGGGCTGCTGCCCTGCCGGGGGGGCCGGCTGGTGGCCTATGCCCAGTTCGCCACCGGCCGCCATCCGCCCCCCGAAAGGGAGCGGGAGGTGGTGCCCTTTCTCCGGAAGCACTTCGGGGGCTGGAACCCCCTGCTGGATGGGGTGCTGGAGCGGCTGACGCCGGAGGCCAGCCACCTGTGGCACACCACCGACCTCGATCCGCTGCCCCACCTGCACCGCGGCAACGTGGTGCTGGTGGGGGACAGCGCCCATCCGCTGCTGCCCTTCACCAGCCAGGGGTCGGCGGCGGCCCTGGAGGATGCGCTCTGCCTGGCGAGCCAGCTCGACGGGGCGGATGGGCGATCGCCCCAGGGGGTGGACCGCGCCCTCAAGGCCTACAGCCGGCAGCGGGGGCTGGAGCTGCTGCCGCTGGTGCGGGAGGGGCGGGCCCTGCGCCATCACTTCCTCGATCCGGGGGCGGCGGCCTGTCCGGTGGCGCCGCTGGCGGGCTTCCAACCGGCGGCAGCGGCGTGGGAGGGATGAGCGGGCCGGGGGAAGCCGGAGGCTTCTTCGCCAACGATCAAGTGCCGCTGGAGGCGTTGCGGCGCCAGGCCTTCAACCTGCGCTGGGCCAGCCAGCCCGACGACGTGATCCCGCTGACGGCGGCCGATCCCGATTTTGCGGTGGCGCCGGTGGTGCGCGAGGCGATCGCCCGCCAGGCCGCCGAGGGGTTGTTCTGCTACGGGCCCGCGGAGGGACTGCCGGCCTTCCGTGAGGCCTGCGCCCGTTGGAGCACGGAAGGCCGCGGCGTGGCCTGCGGCCCCGAGCGGGTGCTGGCGGTCGATGGGGCGGCGGCGGGGATGCGCCACGTCTGCCGGTTGCTGTTGCGCCCCGGCGACGAGGCGATCGTGTTCGACCCGGTGGATTTCCTGTTCGCCGCCGCGGTGGAGGCGGCCGGTGGCCGCGTGCGGCGGTTGCCGGTGGATCCGCTCAGCGGCGAGCTGGCGCTGGATCGCCTGGAGTCGCTGGTGACGCCCCGCACGCGGCTGCTGGGGGTGTGCAACCCGCTCAATCCGGTGGGGAGGGTGCTGCGGGAGCCGGAGCTCGTGGCGCTGGGGGCCTTCGCCGAACGCCACAACCTGGCAATCCTCAACGACGAGGTGTGGGCCGACATCGTGTTTGCGCCCCATCGGTTTGTGAGCCTGGCGGCCATCGATGCGACGACGGCGGCCCGCTGCTGGAGCGTGCAGGGCTTCTCGAAGAACTACGGGCTGGCGGGCCTGCGGGTGGGCTGCGTGGTGGCCCCCGATGCGGCCGGCTGCACCGCCCTGGCCCGGGCCGCCCTGGCCGACACCACGATGGGCGGTGTTGCCACCCTGTCGCAGATCGCGGCGGTGGCGGCCCTGGAGGGAGCCGGGGATTGGCTGGCGGCGTGGCTGGCCCACCTGCAGGGCCAACGGGATCGGGCGGTGGCGGCGCTGGCGGCCATGCCCGGCGTGGCGGTGCGGCCCCCCGAGGGCACCTACACGCTGTTTCCGCGGGTCCCGCACCATGGCCTGAGCCCCGAAGCGCTGGTGGAGCGGCTGCGCCAGCGCCAGCGGCTGGCGGTGGTGCCGGGCGCGCCGCGCTGGTTCGGCCCTGGGGCGGCGGGCCACCTGCGGCTGGTGTTCAGCACCTCCGAGGCGATCCTGATGGAGGGCTTGGCGCGATTGCGGCGGGGGGTGGAGGAGTTGGCGGGGGAGGGGGGGGAAACGGTGGGTCCCTGAGGGGCGTACACCGTCGCCCTCACCCTTCCTCCCCCTCCGCCAGCAACCGCGCATAGAGGCCTTCGGCATCGGCGATCAGCTGCTCGTGGCGGCCGCGCTGCACCACCCGGCCGGCGTCGAGCACCAGGATCAGGTCGGCGTCGCGGATGGTGCTCAGGCGATGGGCCACCACGATCTGGGTGCAGGCGCGGCGGCGCAGGGCCTCCTCCACGCGGCGTTCGCTTTCGGCATCGAGGGCGCTGGTGGCCTCATCGAGGATCAGGATCGCCGGGTCCTGCAGCAGGGCGCGGGCCAGCTCCAGGCGCTGGCGCTGGCCGCCAGAGAGGTTGCGGCCGCCCTCCGCCAGCTGGGTGTTGAGCCCCCCCGGCATCGCCTCGATCAGCTCCAGCAACTGGGCATCGCGGCAGGCCGCCAGCAACATGTCATCGCCCAAATCGCTGCGCCAGAGCCGTAGGTTTTCGCGGATGCTCAGGCCGTAGATCGCGATCTCCTGCTGCACCATCGCCAACGACGCCACCGCCACCGGCCGCGGAATCGCGGTGAGCGGATAGCCATCGAAGCGGATCTGTCCCGCGCTGATAGGCAACAGGCCGGCGATCAGGCGCGCCAGGGTGCTCTTGCCCGAACCGCTCGCCCCCACCAGCGCCACCCGCATCCCCGGCTCGATCGTCAGGCTCAACCCCTCGATCAACGGCGGCCGCACCGGCGCGAAGCGATAGACGAGATCCTCGATCTCCACCCGTCCGGAAAGGCGGCGGCGGCCGGCCGGCCACGGCGCCAGCGACGGCGGCGTGGTGGTGCGCAGCAGCGGATCGATCGGATGGTCGAGCACATCCTGCAGGCGCAACACCGCGGTTTCGATCTGCGGCAGATCCGCCACGAAGCCCACCAAACGGTCGATCTCCCCCTTCAATCCGGCCGCCACCTGCTGGGCCGCCAACAACATGCCCAGCGTGATCTGTCCCTGCAGCACCAACAGAAACCCCACCAGCAACACCCCGAGCGTGTTGAGCTGCCTCAACAACGTGGGCATCAGGCCCAGCGCCGCCTGTCGCCGCGAGAGATGGTGCAGAAACGCCTGCACCCGCCGCTGGTACCCCGCAAAGCGCTGCAGCACATCCGCCTCGGTGGCGGTGCTCTTCACCATCTCGATCTCCATCAGGGCCGCCATCAGCGATCCCTCCGCCTTGCCCGCATCCTTCTGCAGCTGCAACGTGGCATCCCGCTGCTGGCGCAGGCTCCACACCACCATCAGCGCATTGAGCGAGGTGCTGATCGCCACCACCAACCCCAGGCGCGGGCTGTAGGCCAGGGTGAGCAGCAGATAGAGAACCAGCAGCACGCTGCCATGGAGCAGGGGCAGCACCCGTTGGGCCAGGAATTCGGCCAGTTCGCGGTTGAGTCCCTGGCGCTGGCTGATATCGCCGGCGTATCGCTGGCGGAAGAATCCATCGGGCAGGGCGAGCACGTGGGCCTCAAACTCCTGCGCGCCGCGACTCTCCAGGCGATGGCGGAGATGGCGGATGCCCAGCTGCTGCAGCTGCCCGCCGATCGCCTGCACCACGATCGTGAGGGCCATGGCCCAGAGCATCGGCTTGAGCCAATGCCGCAGCGACGAACCCCACACATCATCGATGTAGATCTGCGTGAACACCGGCATCGCCAGCTGAGGCACGAGCAACAGCAACCCCGCCAGCACGGTGAACGCGGCCGCCCGCCACTCCGGTGCCAGCCGCCGCAGCAGCAATCCCCAGGCCAGGGGCGCACGGCCGCCACGGCGGAACCCGGGGCCGGGGCGCATCTCCAGCACCACCCCGGTGAACCCGGCGCTGAAGGCCTCCAGGTTCAGCCAGCGCGGACCGGTGGCCGGATCGTTGAGGGCCACGCGGTTGCCGCGGAAACCCTCCAGCACCAGGAAATGGTTGAACTCCCAGAACAGGATCAGCGGCATCCGCTGGCGGCGCAGGGCGGCCAGGTCCATGCGGAATCCCTTGCCCTCCAACCCGTAGAGCTGGGCGGCGCGCACCAGGCTGGCGGCGTCGCTGCCATCGCGGCTGACGCCGCACACCTGGCGCAGCTCCAGCAACGGCACCACCCGCCCGTAATGGCGCAGCAGGATGGCCAGGCAGGCCGCCCCGCATTCGGCCGCCTCCATCTGCAGAACGGTGGGGTTGCGGATGCGTCGTGCCATCGCCGGGCCCCTCAGTAGATGCCCGTGAGGTCCCGCAGCAGGGGAATCACGTAGGAGATCGGCTGGCGGTGCTCCACCAGCACCGACACCTCGGTGCCGGTGCCCGGGGTGAGGCGCAGGTCGGGGCCGGGGCCGCCGCCCCAGTGGTAGCCGCTGCGGGTGGCCGGATCGCGCTGGAGGCTGGTGGTGGCCTCGATCAGCGGCTCGTTGCCGGCGCTGCCCGCGGGCTGCACCGTCTGCACCAGCGACTCCAGGCCGAGGCGCTGCCGCAATCCCTCGCGGCTCACCGGCAACGGGCGCAGGCTGAGGATGCGGCCGCGGATGCCGCCGTGGCGCTGCGCCTTGGTGGTGGTGGGGGTGATGCGCACGATCTGGCCGGGCTTGAGGCGCTTGCCGTCCTGGCTGGCGAAGTAGGCGAGGCTCACCAGCTCCTGGCGCCGGTCGCGGCGATCGAGGGAAAACAGGGTGGTGCCGGGGTTGACCACCGCGCCCGGCTGCACCAGCTGCTCCACCAGGCAACCGGCCACCGGCGAGAGCACCAGGGCGCTGCGCTGGTATTCGCGCTGCTGGCGGGCCAAGGCCAGGGCCTCGTCGTTGATGCCCTGGCGCCGCTGCTGCGCCTCCGCCAGCTGCTGGCTGTCGATGCGCTGCAGCTGGCGCTCCTTCTCGATGAATGTTTCCTCGGCGATGGCGCCGCTGCCGCGGAAGGGCAGCAGCCGCTGCAGATCGGACGCCGCCAGCGCCCGCTCGCGGCCGGCCTGCAGGGTGGCGAGATCGTTTTCGCTGCGCAGCTGGCGCAGGCGGCGCTCGGCCGCCTCGATCGAACCGCGCAGGGGCACCAGATCGATGCGGGCCAGGGGCTGGCCGGCCTGCACGCACTCGCCCTCACGCACCAGGATCTGCTGCAGCGGCCCACCGCTGGGGCTCTGCACCGGCAGCAGGGCCTCGGGCCGCAGCAATACCCCCCGCCCCTGGATCCGCACCGGCACCCGCCCCACCACCGACCAGACACCGATGGCGGCGGTGAACGACAACAGGCCGAGCAGCAGCGCCCACAGGCTGGGCCGCAGCAGCGGCAGCGGTTGGTCGAGCTTCTCGGGGGAGGTGTGGGCCTCCAGGGCCTCCGGACGGAAATCGATCATGCGCCCTCCTCGCCCCACTGGCGGCGCATCAGGCGGGCGAACGGACCATCGGCGGCCACCAGCTCCTCGAAGCACCCCTCCTCCACGATGCGGCCCGCCTCCAGCACCACGATCCGATCAGCGTGGCGGATTGTGCTCAGGCGATGGGCGATCACCAGGCGGGTGAGGCCGAGGGGCCGCAGCTGGCGGCTCACCTCCGCCTGGCTGAGGTTGTCGAGGGCGCTGGTGGCCTCATCGAGGATCAGCAGGGCGGGCTGGCGCACGAGGGCGCGGGCGATGGCCAGGCGCTGGCGCTGCCCCCCCGAAAGGTTGCCGCCCCCCTCCGACACCAACGTGTGCAGCCCCATCGGCAGCGCCTGGATGTCGGCGGCGATGGCCGCCTGGACCGCGGCGGTCCACACCTGCTCGGTGGTGACCGAGGCGCCGCCGGCGATCACCTCCCGCAACGTGCCCGCGAGCAACGCCGCGTTCTGGGGCACCACGCCGATCTGGCGGCGCACCCGATCGAGGCGCAGGCGTTTGAGGGGGCGTCCATCGAGCAGGATCTCGCCGTGCTGGGGGTCCTCCAGCCCGAGCAGCAACCGCACCAAGGTGGATTTGCCGCTGCCCGAGGGCCCCACCACCGCCACGTACTCGCCGGGCTCCAGGCGCAGGCGGAGATCGTCGATCACCCAGGGGCCCTGGTCGTTGTAGCGGAAGCGCACCGAATCAAACGCCACCCCACCCCGCAGGCGCCCCGGATCCTGGCGGGCGGGATCGGCCGATTCCGCGGCGGCGTCCAGGATCGGCCGGGCCCGCTCCAGCAGCACGGGCAGCTCGAACGCCTGCACCATCAGCCCGGCGCTGCTCACCACCGCCCCGAGGAAGGTGGTGAAGGCGGAGAAGAAACCGAGCAGTTCGCCCACGTTCGGGGCGCGCTGGGCCGGCTGCAGGGCGGCATCGGCCACCAGGCGGGTGATCAGGATGAACAACAGCAGCACCCCCAGGTTGGGCACCACTGTCTGCTGAAGGGAGGCCAGGGCGGTTCGGCTCTGGTACGTGAAGCCCGTCCGTATGGCGGCGCCGTAGGGCTCCCACCAGTGGCGGGCGGCGGCGGCCTCCACCCCGGCCAGGCGCAATTTGGACACGCTGTGGATCAACTCCAGGTTGCGGCTGCCCGCCTCCGCCAGCCGCTCCTCCCGCTGCCGCTCCAGCCGCAGGCTGCGCCGCCCGATCCAGACCGTGGGCAGCACGAGCACCAGGGCCAGCACCAGGGCCAGGGCGGTGAGCACGGCGCTGATGCGCAACATGAACAGCAGAAATACGGCGCTGAGCAGGGCCTGCAGGGCGCCACCGCTGAGGATCGTCTGGATCTCCTGCTGCACCTGCTCGATCGCCCCGAAGCGCAGGCTGAGTTCGCCGGCGCGGTAGCGGTGGAAGAAGGAGGCGGGCAGGTGCAGCAGCCGGTGCAGGCCGGCCAGCTGCAGGCGGTAACCGCCCCGTTGCTGCACCGACAGGAGGGTGCTGGATTCGCTCCAGCGCAGGCCCACATCGGCGAAGGCGGCCACCAGCAGGATGGCGCCCATCTGGAGCATCAGGGGCACGTCCTTCTCGGGCAGCGCCTGGTTGGTGAGCAGGGTGTTGAAGGTGGGCACGAGCAGCCCCAGCAACGTGCTCAACAACGCCGTGATCAACACGGGGCGCAGCGGATTGCTGAGCAGGGCCAGGCCGATGCCGAGCAGGGCGCCGACGCCCCCGAGGCCGGCGATCCAGCGGGCGGCCCCCACCTCCTTGCCGATGGCGAGCAGGAAGCCGATCGCCAACCCGAGGCTGACCGCGGCGATGAACACGGCGGCCTGTTGGCGGGCCGCTCCGGTGCTGAAGCGCAGCAGGGCGGCGGGGGAGGCATCGCCAGCGGGCAGGCTGGGCGAAACGCCGAGGGCGGGCCAGGGGCCGGCAGCCCGGGGGAGGTCGCGGCGGCGCAGGCGACGGGGGGAACGCTCCGGCGCGGCGGGATCCCAGAGGTGGTAGCCGTCGCCCTCCGAGAGCAGGAGCAGGGGGCCGGTCTCCCGCAGCAGCACCAGGTCGCCGCAATCGCGGCGCAGATCCGCCGGCGCGATCTGAAGGGGCAGGGCGATCAACCCAGCCTGCTCGAGCAGCGCACGCAGATGGTCGAGAGCATCGGCGGGCGGGTCCTGCAGCGGCACCGCCGCGAGGCCGTGGCGGGCGGCAAGGTGGGCGGTGAGGGCG
>JBKDOZ010000227.1:0-15252 GCA_046342735.1 Synechococcaceae cyanobacterium | reverse complement strand
GCCAAGCCCCGCGCCACCACCCCCAAGCCGCCTGCCACCACCAAGACCGGGCGGCTGCGGGCCAGCTCCGTGCGGGTGATCCGGCCCGCCGGCGGCTGATGCCCGGCCCCTCCCCGCGCTCGGCCGGTGCCGCCCGGGTCTCGGTCAGGTCGGCTTCCCTCCTGCTGCTGGCCCTGCTGATGGGCGGTTGCAGCGGCACCCCCATCGGCGAAGCGCTCTCCCGCAGCTTCTCCGGCGCTGGCGACCCCGCCGGCGGGCCCCCGAAGCCCGCCACCCCGGTCGCGTCTCCGGGCACCACGGTTTCCCCTGGCGGCCCTTCCCCCGCCAACCCCTCCGGAAAACCCGCCCTCAGCGCCGCCCCAAGGGCTGGTCGCTCCACCGCTGCGGGCTCCCTTGCCCCCCTCCCCAGCGCCGCCGCCGGCACCGCTGCGGCCAGCCCCTCCTCCGCCGCCAGCGCTCCGGCGCCCCCCCGGGCTCCCGCCAACCCCTCCCCCTATCGGCTGACGCTCCTGCTCCCCCAGGCCGATCCCGCCGCTCCGGCGGAGGTGGTCACCCGGGCCCTGCGCTCCGCCGGTGTGCCCTTCGAGGTGGAGACCATCCAGCGCGCGACCCCCGGCGAGGCCCCCCGCGTCGTTGCCCCAGCCGCCCCAGCCGCCCAGGCCGCCCCAGCCGCCCCCGCCGTGCGTCCGGCGCCGCCGCCCCGATGAGCCGCCCCACGCCGGACCGCCGCCTGAGCCCTCGCCAGGCCCGCCAGCTGATGGACACCGCCTATCTCGCTGCCGCCACCGCCCTGCTCTGGGTGGCCCTCTATTACCTGCCCGTCGGCAGCCCCCTCTTCCGGCTGGCCCTGCCCCTGCCCCTGGCCCTGCTGCAGCTGCGCCACGGCTGGCGTTGCGCCGTGGAGGGAATGCTGGTGACCGCCCTGCTGCTGGTGGCCCTGATGGGGCCGATCCGCGGGCCGCTCGTGCTCTTCCCCTATGGCCTGCTGGCCCTGTGGCTGGGTTGGGGCTGGCGCCGCCGCCTCAGCTGGTGGCTCACCCTGTCCCTCGGGGGCCTGCTGGGCGCCGCCGGCTTTCTGGTGCGGGTGGCGGTGCTCTCCGTGCTGGTGGGCGAGAACCTGTGGGTGCTGATCACCAGCGCCGCCGCCGGATTGCTCGAGCGCCTGTTCAGCCTGCTGGGTCTGGGAGCGGGGCTCGATCTGGGGCAGGTGCAGATCGCCGCGCTCCTGCTGGTGCTGCTGCAGAACCTGGTGGTGGTGCTCTGCCTGCACGCGGTGGCCTACTGGATCTTCCCCCGTCTCAAGGCGCCGATCAGCGAGCCGCCGCCGCTGCTGCGCGCCCTGGTGGCGCTCGATCCGCTGTGAACGCCTCGGGGTGCTTCTTCGGGCCTGAGCAGGCCGCCGTCCCCTGGCGTGAGCGCTGGGCCGCCGCCTGGCCCGCCACCGAGGTGCTGCTCCTGCTGGCCGCCACCGACACCGCTGCCGTGCCGGGCATCTCCGCCGCCGGCGCCACGCCGGAGTCGCGCCGGCGCACCGCCGCCGCCGATGCGGAGCTGTTGGAGCGAGGGCCGCTGCCGCCCCCCACCCACGCCCTGCCGCCCCTCCCGGCGGGGGTGACTCCGGCCCTGATCAGCCATGTGGTGCTGCGGGAGCTGGGGCTTTCCCCCCTGGTGGTCGACCTGGGCTGTCCCGTGGCCCCAGCGGTGCCCCACCTGCGCCTGCCCGGCCCCGCCGGCGCGGGGCCGGCCCGCTGCCTCAGCGGCGGTCAAGCCATGGATCCGGCCCGGGTTGAGGCCCTGCTGGCCCAGGGCGCGTCCTGGGGAGCACGCCCGGGTGCCGCCGCGCCGCTGCTGATCGCCGAGTGCGTGCCCGGGGGTACCACCACCGCCCAGGCGGTGCTCACCGGGATGGGGTTCGATGTCGGCGGGCTGGTGAGCGGCAGCCTGCCCCGCCCCGCCCATGCCCTCAAGGCCGACCTGGTGGCCCGCGGCCTGAGCGCCGCCGGGTTGCTGCGGGCCCCCGCCGAGCCCCACCCCTCCGTCGATGGGGCGCGGGCCCGGCGCGTGCTGGCGGCCCTGGGGGATCCGATGCAGCCGCTTGCGGCGGCCCTGGTGCTCGGGGCGGTGGCGGCGGAGCGGCCGGTGCTGCTCGCCGGTGGCAGTCAGATGGCGGCGGTGCTGGCCCTGGCCCTGGCCCTGGCTCCCGAGGAGCTGCGGCCCCGGCTGGCGGCGACGACGGCGGTGGCCACCACCGCCTGGGTGGCCTCCGAAGCCCACAGCGACCTGCCCCTGCTGCTGCGGCGGGTGGGCGAGCGCTGGGGGCTGGAGCCCCTGGGTTTTGCCGCCTCCCTCCGGTTCCACGGCCCCCTCCATCCCGCCCTGGCCGATTACGAGCGGGGGTACGTGAAGGAGGGGGTGGGGGCCGGCGGCCTGGCCCTGCTCTGGGAGATCAGCGGCCGCTCCCCCCACGCCCTGGCCCGCCTCTGCGACAGCGACTGCCATCGCCTGCACGCCCGTTTCGCCGCCGCCCCCTCGCCGCGCTGATGTCCCGTCCCGATCCCTCCCCCGCGCTCTCCGCCGCCCCCCGCCTGCGCCGCCGCCAGTTGCTCGGCGCCGGCGCCCTGCTCGGCCTGGGGCTGCTGGGGGGATGCCGCCGCAACGGTCCGCGCCTGCTGGCCAGCCGCGGCGACCTGCCGCTCCCTTGGAGCCAGGCCCTGCCCGCCCCCTGGGGGGTGGAGCTGCGGGATGATCCGGCCGCCGTGCGGAAGGCCCTGGTGGAGGGGGGGGCGGCCCTGCTGCAGCTGGGCGATGGCTGGGCCACCGACCTGGCGTCTTCCGCCCTGCAGCCGATCGGCACGGAGGCCCTGCTCGATCGGCTCACGCCCCAGGCCCGGCCTGTGAGCCGCCTGTTCGCCGCCGGCGCGGGGGGCGCCCTGGCCTTCCCGTTCGCGGTCTCCCCCTGGGTGCTGCTGCTGCGCAACCGGCCCGATCTGGCCCGGCGCTCGGCGGAGGGCTGGGACCTGCTGCTCGATCCCAGCCTCACGGGCCGGCTGGTGCTCCCCTCCTCGCCGCGGCTGTCGATCGCGCTGATGAATGGGGATCCCGCCCGCCTGCGGCGGCTGCGCCTCCAGGCCCTGGCCTACGACGACCGCCAGGGTCTCAACCTGCTGCTGGGGGGAGAGGCCGAGGCCCTGGTGCTGCCCCGGCGCCGGGTGGTACCCCTGCTCCAGCGGGATCCACGCCTGCAGGCGCTGCTGCCCGAGTCCGGGGCCCCCCTCCGCTGGGATCTGCTGCTGCGTCCCGCCGGTGCCCAGCCTCCGCCCCCGCTGGATTGGCTGGCGGCCTGCCTGGAGCCTCCGCTGTTGCCCCGCCTGATGGCGGCCGGTTGGGTGCCCCCCCTGCCGCGGGAACAGCTTGCCCGCGCCTGCGCTGGCTTTCCCCGCGTCCTGCGCGATCTGCTGGTGCCTCCGCCCGGGGTGATGGAGCGCTGCACCGATCTGCCCCCCCTGGGCACGGCGGAGCGGCTGGCCCTCCAAGACCTGTGGGATCGCAGCGGGCCGGTCGCCCCCTAGCCCCACAGCCGCCGCCGCGGCGGTGCCGCCAGCCTCCGATGGGCATCCGCCAGCAGGTCGGGGATCGGCAGATCGTGGGGGCAGCGGGGCAGACAGGCGCCGCAGCGGGCGCAGGCACTGGCATCTCGCTCCTCCCACCAGTGCCCGGCCCGGCCGATCAGGGCGTATCGCTCGCTGGCGAAGGCTTCCATCCCATGGCCCACCGCCAGGTTGCGCAGCCGCAGCAGCGCCGGAATCGGCACCTCGCTGGGGCAGGGGAGGCAGGCCCGGCATTGGCCGCAGCGGCTCCCCCCCAGCCGTTGGCGGCCCGCCTCCTCCAGCTGCGCCAGCGCCGCCCGCGCCGCCGCGGCGCGCGGTCCCTCGGCCGCCGCCAGCCGCTGCGCCCAGCCCAGATCCGCCGGCTGGGCGGCCCCCAGGGTGAGGGTGCTGATCCCCTGGGCCAGCAGCCAGCGGTAGGCCAGCTCCAGCGGTGCGAACGGGGCGCAATCGGCCACCAGGGCGGCCGGTGGGTCGTAGAGCCGCCCCCCCTTATCGGCCGGCGAGATCGCCATCACGCCGAGACCATCGGCCAGGGCGGCCCGGGCCAGCGGCAGCCGCTCCGGGTCGAACAGGTGCAGGTGCAGGCTGCAGAAGCGGAAGCGACCGCTCGCCAGCGCCGCCTCGATCAGGGCCGTGGTGCCATGGCTGGAGAAGCCCACCTGCCCCACCAGCCCCTCCCCCACCGCCCAGGCCAGCAGCTCGGCCCCATCGCCCTCCAGGGCCCAGGCCCGGTGCGCCTCGGTGTTCAGGCCGTGCACCGCCAGGTTATCGAGCCGCTCCACCCCGAGGCGGGCCAGGCAGGCCCGCAGCTGCTCCCTGCCGCTGGCGACATCAACCCCCGGCAGCAGTTTTGACGTGAGCACCAGGTCGGCGCGGGCGGCGGGGTCCCGCCGGGCCAGGGCCGCCAAGGCCTGGCCGAGGAATCGCTCCGCCGGACCGTAGGCCGGAGCCGTTTCCAGGTGGTTGATGCCGGCCGCCAGGGCAGCCTCCAGCACCACCGCCATCGCTTCCGGGCCGTCGAGGGCCCGCATCGTTCCCAGGGTGAACAGCGACACGGGCCGACCGTCGCCGAAGGGCCGCCGCGCCGCGACCGCTGGCTCCGCCTCAGGCGGGCCCTGGGCTGGGCTCATCGTCCTCCGGTGCGGGAGGTTCCTCCCCCTCCTCCGAGCCCCCCTCCGGCTCCGGCTGGGCCCGGCGCAGATGGCGGATCAGCTCCGCCGGACTGGTGCGATCGAGGAAGCGGCGGAAATCTTCCTTCTCCTCTTCGTCGGCTTCGGCATCCACGGGGATCGAGGCGTCAGCCACCACCTCCTCCAGCATCCAGATGGGGCTGTCGGTGCGCAGGGCCAGGGCGATGGCATCGCTGGGGCGGGCATCGAGCTCGCTGCCGCTGCCGTCCGCGTGGCCGAGCTTGAGCACGGCGCGGAAGGTGTTGTCTTCGATGGCGTGCACGATCACCCGCTCGAGGATGAGGCCGCCGGCCTCCATCAAGCTCACCATCAGGTCGTGGCTCAGGGGCCGCGGCGGCTTGTCGCCGTTCAGCCCCGCCAGGATGTTCTGGGCCTGGGCCTGGTCGATCCAGATCGGCACTTGTCGGCGGCCGGAGGGATCGCGCAGCAGAACGATCGGGCTGCGGCTGGCCGCATCCAGGGCGATGCCGGCGACGCGCATTTCCACCATCGTTGCGAAGCCTCCCGGTGGGACCACCCGGCGGGCGCCCATGGTCTGATTATGGCCAGAGGGAGCTCTTGGGAGCGCGGACGCCGATGTTCACCGGGCTGGTGCGAAGCATCGGGCAGTTGCGGCGTTGCGCCGGAGGGGTGCGGGTGCTCGGGGCGCTCGATCCCCTGGGGCCCCCGGCGCTGGGCGACAGCATTGCCGTCGATGGGGTGTGCCTCACGGTGGCGGAGCTCCAGGCCGATGGCTTCCGCGCCGATGTCAGCGAGGAGACCCTGCAGCGCAGCACCCTGGCGGAACGCGCCCGCGCCGGCGCCGGGGTGAATCTGGAGCCTGCCCTGCGGCTGGCCGACCGGCTTGGCGGCCACCTGGTCAGCGGCCATGTCGATGGCCAGGGCACGGTCACCGGCATCGAGCGGTTGGAGGGGTCCTGGCGGTTGGAGCTGGCCTGGCGGGAGCCGGCCTGGGGCCGTTACATCTGCGAGAAGGCCAGCGTGGCGGTGGATGGCATCAGCCTCACGGTGGCGGGCTGCGCCGAGGGGGGCGAGCGCTTCTGGATCGCCGTGATCCCCCACACCTGGGCGGCCACCACCCTGGCGCAGCGCCGCCTTGGCGACCGGGTGAACCTGGAGGCCGATCTGCTGGCGAAGTATGCCGAGCGTCTGCTGGAGGCCCGGGGAGCCCTGGCCCGCCTGCCGAAGGGAGCCTCGGGAGCTGCTGCCGCCGAGCCGTCGCTGGATGCGGCCTGGTTGGCTGAGCACGGCTGGCTCTGAGGGCCGCTCTCCCGGATGCCCTGGAGCGTTCCGACTTCCCCCAGCCCAACAGCTCCTTTCAAGAGCTCCTTGCAACAGCTCCTTTCAAAAGCTCAACCCAACGGCTCGCTTCCCTTGCTCTCCAAGGGCAGCAGCCAGATCGAGCCGGTTTCCCGGTGCAGCTCGATGCGGAACTCCTGGCCCGGCTCCAGCCCCATGCGGCGGGTGTAGGCCTGGCCGATCAGCAGGTTGCCGTTGCCGTGCACGCGGGTGCGGAATTCCGCCTGGCGCCCCTTGCTGAGCGCGCTGCCGCCGGCTGCGGCGGAGGGCAGGGTGTAGCCCTTGGCGGCCACCAGCGCCCGATAGAAGCTCTTTTTGAGCACCCGCCCGCTCGGACCCACGTAGCCGCAGGCCCGGGCGATCTGATCCTCCGGGCGGTTGCTGAGGGAGCGGGCCTTATCGAGCAGGGCTTTTCCCTGCAGCATGGTTTCGCTGCCGCTGGAGCCATTGGCGGAGGCGGAGGAGGAATCGCTGCCGAGGAACCTGTCGGGAGCGACCGTGTGGTAAGGCGCCATGGAAGCAATCCTGATCTTTTAGGAAGTTTGGCGATGGTCGTGCGGCTTCGGCAAGGTGGCGACGATTTAGAGGAGATAAAGAATTCCGTACAGCACCACCCAGATGCCATCGACGAAGTGCCAATAGAGCTCGGCCGCCTCAAAGCCGAAGGGGTCGCCGTTGAGGATGCGACCGCCAGGCCGGGCCTGCAGCCAGACGATCAGGATGCAGATCACCCCCAGGGTGACGTGCAGGCCATGAAAGCCGGTGAGGGCGTAAAAGGTGCTGGCGTAGAGGTTGTCGGTGAGCGAAAAGGGGAGGTGGAAATACTCCACCATCTGGCCGCCCAGGAAGGCAGCCCCCAGCAGCCCCGTAACCAGCAGCCAGAGGCGGCAGCCCGGGCCGTTGCCCGCCTTGAGCTGGCCACCGGCGCGATGGAAGGTGTAGCTGCTCAGCAGCAGCAGGGCGGTGTTGAGCGTGGGCAGCAGCAGCTCCAGCTCGTAGATGGCCCCCTCCGGCAGGGGATTGACGGCGCGGAAGGTGAGATAAGCGGCAAAGAAACCGGCGAAGGTCATGCCGTCGGCCACCAGGAAGGTGGCGAGGCCGAAAAGGCGAAAATCCGCATGTTCGCCGTGGCCCTCGCCGGCGTGGACCGCCTCGGCAGAAGGGGAGGCGGCCGTCGGGGAGGCGGTGGTGGCAGCGGTGTTGGCAGCAGTGGTGGCGGCACTGGCGCTGGGGCCCGTTCCGGAGCCGGGGGCGAGGCTGGTCATCGGTGCGGTGCGTGCGGTGCGGTGCGTGCGGTGCGTGGGGGGGAGGGGGTCAGCGTCCGCCGGAGCCCCAGATCTCCTCGCCGGTGGCATCGGCCAAGGGCAGGGTGCCGGGTGCGGTGCCGTAGCCATAGGGCTCATGGACGAGGGGGGCTTCGCCGTGCCAGTTCTCCACCGGTGGCGGCGAGCTCGTGAGCCACTCGGGGGTGAGGGCGTTCCAGGGGTTGTCACCCGCCACCGGGCCGCGGAAGGCGCTCATCACCACGTTGATCAGGAAGGGGAGGGTGCTGATCGCCATCAGCAGCGCCCCGACGCTGCTCACCTGGTTCAAGGTGGTGAAGCTGGGGTCGTATTCGGCCACGCGGCGCGGCATGCCGTTGAGGCCCAGCCAATGCTGGGGGGCGAAGCAGAGATTGAAGCCGAGGAACGTGAGCAGAAAGTGCAGACGGCCAAGATCCTCATTGAGAAGACGGCCGGTGAATTTGGGATACCAGTGGTAAATGGCACTGAAAATCACAAACACCGTGCCGCCGTAGACGATGTAATGAAAATGGCCAACCACGAAGTAGGTGTCGTGGACATGGATGTCAAAGGGAACTTGGGCGAGGGCCACGCCTGTGATGCCCCCGAACACGAAATTGAAGATGAAGCCGCAGGAGAACAGAATGGCGCTGTTCAGGGAGATGCGGCCTCCCCAGAGGGTGGCCAGCCAGTTAAAGAACTTGATGCCGGTCGGTACGGCGATGAACGAGGTGGCGATCGTGAAGAACAGGCGCATCCAGGGAGGGGTGCCGCTGGTGAACATGTGGTGCGCCCACACGATCAGGCCGAGAAAGACGATCGCCAGGATCGAGTACACCATGGTTTGGTAGCCAAACAGCGGCTTGCGGGCGTGAACCGGCAGGATTTCGCTCACCAAGCCGAAGGCTGGCAGCACCATGATGTACACCGCCGGGTGAGAGTAGAACCAAAAGAGGTGTTGGTAGACCACCACATTTCCCCCCAGGGTCGGGTTAAAGAATCCCGTGTGGGCGATGATGTCAAAGCTGAGCAGGATCAGGGTGCCTGCGAGAACCGGGGTGGAGAGAACCACCAGAATGCTGGTGCCGAGCATGGCCCAGCAATACATCGGTAGCATCATCAACTTCAGGCCCGGTCGGCGCAGCTTGAGGATGGTGGCGATGAAGTTGATGCCCCCGAAGATCGAGCTGCCCCCCAGCAGCAGCACGCTCAGGATCCACACAATCTGGCCGGCGGCTGGTGTGGTGAGGCTCAGCGGCGGATAGGCGGTCCAGCCGGACTGGGCTGCGCCGGTGATGAAATAGCTGCTGATCAGCAGAATGCCAGCGGGCGGGATCAGCCAGAAGGCCACGGCGTTGAGCCGGGGGAAGGCCATGTCGCGGGCGCCAACGTAGAAGGGAATCAGGTAGTTGCCGAAGGCGCCATTCACCACCGGTACGATCCAAAGGAAGATCATCACCGTGCCATGCAAGGTGAGGACCTGGTTGTAGGTTTCCCGGCTCACGAAATCACTGATCGGGCTGGCCAACTCCGTGCGGATCACGCCCGCCAGGGCGCCGCCCACGAAATAGAACAGGAAGCCGGTGATCAGGTACTGGAGGCCGATCACCTTGTGGTCGAGGCTGAAGCTGAGGTAGCGGAGCCACCCCTGGGGTTGGAGGCCTTCCGGTTGGGGTTGGAAGTCGCTCGCGGAGGCGAGGGTCAGGGGGTGGAGGAGGGGAGGGGGCGAGACGCGATGGGTGGTGGGAGGTCAGCCCGTGGGGGAGGCATCCGCGGCGCTGGCGACGGTGGCTGGCCGGTTCTGGAGCAGCCAGGAATCGAATTCGCCGGCCTCATGGACCACAACGGTGGAGTGCATGCCTCCGTGATACGGGCCACACAGCTCGGCGCAGACGATCGGATAGTTGCCCGGACGGGTGGCGGTGAAGGTGAGCACCGTGGGCTGGCCGGGGATCACGTCTTGCTTCAGGCGGAATTGGGGCACCCAAAAGGCGTGGATCACATCGTTGGCCTTCATGTGCAGCTCCACAGGACGATCCACCGGGACGTGCAGTTCACCGGTGGTGATATCGCCATCGGGGTAGTGGAAGATAAAGGCGAACTGCATGGCGGTGAGGTCCACGCTCAGGGCGCCGGCGTCTCCGCCTGTGGGGCCGATTCCCCCCCAAACCCGCGGTTCCTTTCCGTCGGCGGATTCCAGGGAGGCGGCCATGACGGTGCCATCGGCCATCGCGCCCATCGCTCCGCCTTCCTGGGCGGCGGCCAGATGGGCCGAGTGGTCGTTCAGGGGAACCATTCCCCCCATGCGCTCATAGATGTCGTAACTGTAAATGCCAACAAAAAGAACAACGATGGCCGGCACGGCGGTCCAAAGAATCTCCAGGGGCAGGTTGCCCTCGATCGCCGCGCCATCCCCGCGCTGTCCGGGGCGCCGGCGGAAGCGCACCAGGCTGAACACGAGCAGGCAGACGATGCCGAGAAACAGAATCGTGCCAATGCTGAAGAGAACCTTGAAGAGGTCGTCGTAGATCGGGGCGTTGCTGCTGGCGTCCACGGGAAGCAGCGACACGTTGTTGCCGATCCACAGGCCGGCGAGCACAAGAACCATGCCCGCCAGCAAGGTGATCAGCGCGGAAGGGATCTGCACGGGAGGACGGGGGGTGGGCCAGGAAGGAGTGGCGCGAAAGGGGGTCTCGCGCACTCCCGAAAGGTCCTTCATCGTATTTCCCCTCTGCGGACAGCGCGGATCTGCGTGTAGCAGCGGCGTCAATTGCCGCGAAATTTCACAGTTTGTGCCGCTGTAGCGCGACTTGTGCGCGAACGCTCATCTGGGCAAAGTCGCTACCTTTAAATCCCTCAGGAATCCCGCCTCATGCAGGTGGTGCCTCGCCCTATCGCCCCACCAGCGCGGCCGCCGGCGCCCTCCGCCATCGTGGCTCCACCCCCTTGGCTGGCCTGGCTCACCGGCCATCTGGTGGTGGCCCTGGTGGCCCTGGTGGCCATCGGCGGGGCCACCAGGGTGATGGAGGCCGGCCTTGCCTGCCCTGATTGGCCCCTCTGCTACGGGGTTCTGTTCCCTGGGCGCCAGATGAATCTGCAGGTTTTTCTGGAGTGGTTCCACCGGCTCGATGCCTTCCTGGTGGGGCTGTCCCTGCTGGTGCTCGCCGGCACCGCCTGGTGGCAGCGGAGCCTTCTCCCTTCCTGGTTCCCCGCTGCCGCCGCCGCTGCCCTCGCGCTGGTGGCCGTCCAGGGGGCGCTCGGCGCCTTGACGGTGCTGCAGCTTCTTCCCGCCGCTGTGGTCACCGGCCACCTGGCCACCGCCCTGCTGCTGGTGGCCCTCGTCAGCGCCATCGATCAGCGGCTGCGCCTCGGCCAGCTCGCCACGGCCACACCGGCCGCCGCCGCCCCCCTGGCCCTCCCCTGGCGGTTTCTGGTGGCCCTGGCTTTGGCCCTGGTGTTCTGCCAGTGCGTGCTGGGGGGCTTGATGGCCAGCCGCTGGGCGGCCCAGCTCTGCCTGCAGGCCGGTGAGGGATGTCGCTGGTTGCTGCGCCATCGCCTCGGGGCCTGGCCCGCCGCCTTGGCCGTGTTGGCCCTTTTCCCCGCCTCGCTGATGGGTCTGGGTGGCCCCCCCCGCCCGGGCCTGCGGCTGCTCGCCGGGCTGGCGGGTCTGCTGGTGGCCCTGCAGCTGGCCCTCGGCATCGCCACCCTGCGCCTGGCCCTCAGTCAGAGCGCCGTCACCGTTGCCCACCAGCTCACCGCCGCCCTGCTGATCGCCGTGCTGGCCGCCCTCGCCGGCCGCAGCCTGCCCGTTTCCACGTCCGCTGCCCCACCCCAGGAGATGGCCCATGGTTAGCGCCAGCCCCCTTGCCGGTTCCCCCCTCGCCGGCTCCCTCGTGGCGGCCCCACCGCCGCCGGCGGTGCGCCCCTCCCTGCGCCTGCCGGCCTGGCTGGAGGTGGCCAAGCCCCGGCTCATCCCCCTCCTGCTGGCCACCACCCTCGGGGGCATGGCCCTCACCGCCGGTTGGCCCCCCAGCCCCCAGTGCCTGCTGGCCACCCTGGGGGGTGGGGCGATGGCCTCCGCCGCCGCCGGCGTTCTCAACTGCCTGTGGGAGCAGGAGCTCGATGGCCGCATGCAGCGCACCAGCCGGCGGGCCCTGCCTTCGGGCCGTCTGGCCCAGCGCCAGGCCTTTCTGCTGGCGATCGCTCTCACCGCCGGTTCCGTGGCGCTGTTGCTGCTGGGGGTGAACAGCCTGGCCGCCGCGCTCGCCCTGCTCGGGCTGTGCAGCTATGTGCTCCTCTACACCGCCCTGCTCAAGCCCCGCACCACCCAGAACATCGTCATCGGCGGTGTGGCCGGCGCGATCCCCCCCCTGGTGGGGGCCGCGGCCGCCAGCGGCACGATCGGCTGGGGGGGCTGGTGGCTCTTCAGCCTGGTGATGGTGTGGACCCCCGCCCACTTCTGGGCCCTGGCGCTGCTCCTGCGCGATGACTACCGATCGGTGGGCATTCCGATGCTCCCCGCGGTGCGGGGTGCGGCCGTGACCGCCCGTGCCATCCGTCTCTACAGCTGGCTGACGGTGCTGCTCAGCGGCCTGGGGGCCCTGGCCCTGCCCAGTGGTGGCTGGTTCTACGCCCTGCTGCTGTTGCCCTTCAACGCTCGCCTCCTCCAGCTCAGTGGCCGTCTGCTCGCCGATCCCGAAAACCCTGTCGGGGCCCGCAGCCTCTTCCGCTGGTCGATCCTCTACCTCTTCGGCATCTGCCTGCTTCTGCTGCTCGCCCGCACCCCCCAGGCCGCCGGCTTCGACGTGCCGGTGCTCCTGGCGGCTCTCCCCCTCCGGCTCGCCGCCGGCGCTGCCTAGATTCCCCCCCAAGCGAGCGCCGGGGGCGTGATCCAGGATTGATTGAGCTGCAGCACGTCAGCAAGCGGTACGGCGGCGGTTCCAAGGCTGCGCCGGTGCAGGCCCTGGATGACCTGTGCCTGTCGGTTCCTGCCGGCACGCTTTACGGCCTCCTTGGCCCGAACGGCGCCGGCAAAACCACCGCCCTGCGCATCCTCTGCACCTTGCTCGCTCCGGATGCGGGCACCGTGCGGTTGGGCGGGATGGATGCCCTCGCCGATCCCCGGGGCGCCCGTCGCCTGCTCGGTTACGTGGCCCAGGAGGTGGCGATCGACAAGATCCTCACCGGCCGCGAACTGCTGCAGCTGCAGGGCGATCTCTATCACCTGCGCTCCGCCGACCGGGACGGCCGCATCCTGGAGTTGATCGAGTTGCTGGCCATGCACGACTGGATCGATCGCCGCTGCGGCACCTACTCCGGTGGCATGCGCCGCCGCCTCGACCTGGCGGCCGGTCTGCTGCACCGTCCGCGCCTGCTGGTGCTCGATGAGCCCACCGTGGGCCTGGATATCGAAAGCCGCGCCGCGATCTGGACCGTGCTGCGCCAGCTGCGCGACCAGGGCACCACCGTGTTGCTCAGCAGCCACTACCTCGAGGAGGTGGACGCCCTGGCCGACCGGCTGGCGATCCTGGAGGGGGGGCGCGTGATCGCGGAAGGTGCCCCCCAGGATCTCAAGGCCGCCCTCGGCGGTGATCGGGTCACCCTGCGGGTGCGTGAGTTCAGCGATGCCGAAGAGGCCGGCCGCGTGCGCGACCTGGTGCTCGCGTGCGACGGAGTGCGCCAGGTGGTGGTGAACCGTGCCCAGGGCTATTCCCTCAATCTTGTGGTGGAGAACGAGGCGGTGGTGGAGCGGCTGCGGCGCCAGCTCGCTGAGTCCCAGCTTCCGGTCTTTGCCCTGGCCCAGAGCCGCCCCAGCCTCGACGATGTCTATCTCCAGGCCACCGGTCGCACCCTGATGGATGCCGAGCTCGCCGTCGCCGGCCAACGCGATGCGAAGGCCGAACGCAAACAGGCGATGCGCTGATTCCCCTCGCTAGCCCCTTCCTCCCCCAAAGCCTTTTCCCGCTCGCCCCCGTTGCTGCCCCCCTTCCGATGACCAGCGCCAGCCCCTCCTTCGCCGCTCCGAGCCCGGCCGGATCCGCCGGTTCGGCCTTCGCGGAAATCCGCCAAGAGACCCTGGCCCTCACCCGCCGCCTGTTTGTGCAGCTGGCCCGCCGCCCCTCCACGCTTGTGGCGGGTGTGCTGCAGCCGCTGATCTGGCTGGTGCTGTTCGGTGCCCTCTTCGCCAATGCCCCGGCCGGCCTGCTGCCCGATGGCATGAGCTACGGCCGCTTCCTCGGGGCCGGGGTGATCGTCTTCACCGCCTTCAGCGGCGCCCTCAACGCCGGCCTGCCGGTGATGTTCGACCGGGAGTTCGGCTTCCTCAACCGCCTGCTGGTGGCGCCGCTGCGCTCCCGCAGCTCGATCGTGCTGGCTTCGGTGCTTTACATCACCAGCCTCAGCCTGGTCCAGAGCCTGGCGATCCTGCTCACCGCTGCCCTGCTGGGCTATGGCTGGCCCGGTGGCGCTGGCCTGCTGCTCACCTTGGTGACGTTGCTGCTGCTGACCTTCGCCGTCACGGCCCTGAGCCTGGGCCTCGCCTTCGCCCTGCCCGGCCACATCGAGCTGATCGCGGTGATCTTCGTGGCCAACCTGCCCCTGCTGTTTGCCAGCACCGCCCTGGCCCCGATTTCCTTCATGCCCCCCTGGTTGGGCTGGCTCGCAGCCCTGAATCCCCTTACCTTCGCGATTGAACCGATCCGTGCCGCCTACGCGGGCCCCTTCCGCCTCACTGACGTGGTGCTGAATGCCCCCTACGGCTCCTTGAGCGCTGCCGCCTGCCTCTGCATCCTGGCGGCCCTGGCGGTGGGTCTGTTCCTGGCGATCCGCCCCCTGCTGGATCGAAAACTCTCCTGAGCCCTTCCCCCTCTCCCCCCTGTGACCGACGTTCCCTCCTCCACCGCCGCCGCGCCTGCCCCCACCGGCCGCCGGCGAGGGCCCGTCGTGCCACGGCCGGATGATCGCCTGGTTCTCCTGGAGGCGATCCAACACCGCGATGCCCCCCGGGCGCGGCGCCTTGCCGAGCGTTGGGTCCACCGCCGCGGCGTGGCCTCCCTGGAGTCCTTTGTGCAGCAGGAGCTGGAGGCTGAAGCCGGGAGTGAGTCCAGCCGTTGGTTTGGGGAGCTGCTGGGGCAACCCTCCGCTGCACCCTCCCCAGGAGCCGCTCCCCTCCCCCTGGGGGCCGCCGTTCTCGGTGGGGAGATTGGCCTGAAGGATCTCGATTCCTCCCTCGCTGCCCCTCCCTCCCCCTTGCCCTCGGTGGAGGAGGCCTTTGCCGCCCTGGCCGCCGAATTCGCCCCGAGTCCTGCCGAGCTGGAGCAGATCACCCGCGCCGGCCTGGATCAGGTGGACGCCTCCCTGCTGCCGCCCCCTCCCCCAAGCCTTTCCTTCGCCATCGCCCCTGCGGCCGCCGAGCCCGCCGCCGCTGTTGCCCCCGCTTCCGAAGAAGATCCCGCGCCGGTCCGTCCCTGGTTCGGCCGGGTGCGCGGCCTTCTGCGCACCTGTTTCGACGAGGCGATCGGCAGCCTGAACCCGGCCCCGCTGGCCCCGGAGCTGTCGCCACAGGAGGACACTCAGCCCGCTGCCTTCGCCGCGGCCCCAGGCGAAGCGCGAGACCAGCTTCCAGGCGAAGGGCGAGACCAGGCTCTAGTCGAAGCGCGAGTAGAAGCGGCAGTCGCGAGTGAGGTGGAGGCCGAGCCCCTGGCCCCCTGGCCCGCCTTCCATCCCACGGCTTCGATCCTCGCCGCCCTGCCGGACCCCCCCCCTGCCGCCCCCGCCCCCCCCACCCCCCCCGGGTTTGCGCGGCGCGGCGGGGGGGGGGGCCCCAACCCCCCCCCCCCCCCCCCCCCCGCCCCCCCGGCCCCCCGCGGGGGC
>JBKDOZ010000226.1:0-6108 GCA_046342735.1 Synechococcaceae cyanobacterium | reverse complement strand
GGGCCCGCACCGCTCTGGAAGGCGACGAGCGCCGCCCGGAGGAGGTGCGCAACCGCCTGAATCTGCTGCTGGCGGCGGCCTTCGCCCGCGCCCAGCGCCAGGGCACCCTGGTGGATGGGGTGCAGTTTGATGCGGCCGCCTTCAACACCATCAGCCGGGAGTTGGGGGAGCGTCCCGTGGGGCAGGACGCCAGCCTGGAGGCCTTCGCCGCCCTCGACGCCGACACGCCCGACCCGATCGTGGTGGAGCTGCGCTGGCGGCCGGCGGGCTCGGCGGCGGGGCGACCATGAGCGGAGAAGGCCCGGTGGCGGCCCTGGATCCGGGCAGCGCCAAGTGCGGGCTGGTGCTCAGCGATGGCGAGCGGCGCCGCATCGTGCAGGCGGGGGTGGTGTCCCCGGAGGAGGCGGAGGGGCTGTTGGAGCTGTGGCGCCAGGAGCTGGGGCTGGCGGCAGTGGTGATCGGGGATGGCACCGGCTCGGGCCGCTGGCGGGAGCGGCTGGCCGGGCGGCTGCCGGTGGTGTGGCAACGGGAGCGGGGCACCACGCTGGCGGCGCGGCAGCGCTACTGGCAGCTGTTCCCGCCCCGGGGCTGGCGGCGCTGGCTACCGAAAGGCCTGCGCCAGCCGCCGCGCAGCTGGGACGATGTGGTGGCCCAGCTGCTGCTGGAGCGCTGGCTGGGGCGGGAACTGGCGCGCGACCCAGGGGCCGGGGTGATCAGAAGGAGGTGATCAGGAGAAGGTGATCAGAACGAGGCCCGCACGGTGAAGGCGTAGTCGCCGCCGGCCTCCAGCTGGTAGTCGGCCTTGAGCAGAAAACGCAGCAGGGCGTCCTGGATCAGGGCACGGCCGAGGGAGGGCTCCACCACCAGCTCGCCGCGGTCGAACTGCCAGCGGAAGGTCCACTGGAAGCCGCCGGCCGCCACTTCCCCCTCCAGCACGCAGGGGCTGAAGCTCTGGCGGAGCACCCGCAGGCGAGCGGTGGTGGTGGGCAGGCGCGCCATGGCCTCAGGGAAGAGGCGCCGAGGCTGCCGGCAAGGGCGCCCGGAAACTGTTCCAACGCGTACCAGCCCGCTCGATTCCTTGGCGGCGCAGGGGCTCGAGGCCGGCCACCACCTCGTCGAGCACCGCCTCCAGCACCGGCCGCTCCTCGGCGCTGAAGCGACCCAGCACGTGGGAGATGGTGCGGGCGCGCCGCTCCGCCGGGTTGTCGGCGGGGGCGCCGATGCCGATGCGCAGGCGGGCGAAATCCTGGCTGCCGAGATGGGCGATGGTGCTGCGCAGACCGTTGTGGCCCCCGGCGCTGCCCCTGGCACGCAGGCGCAGCCGGCCGAGGGGCAGGTCCATGTCATCCACCAACAGCAGCACCTGGGAGGGGTCGAGGCGATACCAATCGAGGGCGGCGCGGATGGAGCGGCCGCTTTCGTTCATGTAGGTCTGGGGCATCAACAGCCGCAGCCGGGCCTCGCCACTGCCAACTTCCGCCAGCAGGCCATGCAGACGGGGCTGGTTGCGAAATGCGGCGCCAGCGGCATGGGCCAGGCGCTCCAGCACCATGAACCCCACGTTGTGCCGCGTGTCGGCGTACTTGGCACCCGGATTGCCGAGGCCCACCAGCAGCTGAAGGTCCACCGGATCGGTGCTGCGGCCGGTTCAGCCGGCGGTAGGGGGAGGGGCTTCGGCGGTCGCTTCCTCCACTGCCGCGGAGGCCAGCACGGCTGGTTCGGGGGAATCGGCCGTCAACGAAGGAGGGGCTGGGGCTGGGGGCGCGGGGACCGCCTCGGGCTCGATGACGTTGCGGAACTCCTGCTCAAACTCCCGCGAGGCCGATTGGAAACCCTTGAGGGTGCGACCCAGGGTGCGCCCCAGCTCCGGCAGGCGCTTCGGCCCGAAAACCAGGAGGCCGATGGCGGCGATCACCGCCATCTCGGGCAGACCGATGCCGAAGAAGTTCATGGAGAAATGGCGGAGACGGGAGGAATCAGCCGTTCCAGTTGACGTTGATGCCCTCGAGCAGCAGCGACTTGTTGTACAGCTGCAGGATCACCAGCAGGAACACCAGGAAGAGAGCCATGAACAGGCCCATCACCGGGGTGGTGCCCCAGCCGGGAACGACCTTTCCGTACTCCGAGTTGAGGGGGCGGAGGATGTCTCCCAGACGGGTGCGTTGAGCCATGGGGGCTTGGTCTCCTCGGTGGGACAGAAGCTGCGGCTACTGTAAGGGCCCCGACGGCCGCTCCGAGACGGGTGTCGAGAGTTGTGACGCAGTCACGGCCCGCCTGAGCCCCCACCGACCCCCTCCATGGAACCCGCAACCACCTCCCCGGCAGTCTCTGTGGCCATCACCCTGGTGACTGTGCTGCTGGCCCTCACCGGCTTCGGCGTCTACACCGCCTTTGGCCCGCCCTCGAAGCGCCTCACCGACCCCTTCGACGATCACGAAGACTGAGTCGATCGCGACGACTGAGGCGATCACTCCGTCAAGACGATCACCCCGCCTGATCCGTGGGCGCCAGGCGCCAGAAACCCAACTGCCAGGGCCGCAGGCACAGATCGTGGCTGTCTAGGGCCCGGCCGAGTCCATCCACCCGCTCCAGCAGCCGCCAGCCCGGCGGCGCGGCCAACCGGCGGCGGCACGGGCCGAGGTTTTGCACCGCCATCTGAACCGCGCGGGGCTCGCCATCGCGACCATCGGCTCGCAGGCTGATCAGCTCCAGGTCGTCGGGCAGCGCAGGCAGCAGGGTGGCCAGTTCGGCGACGCCATCGATGGGCGATGGACTGGCCTGGGGACGGCACCAGAGGGGCTCCCGCAGCCGCTGCGCAGCGGCCACCACCCCGTCGGCACGCCAGCCCCGGGGGCAGGGCATCACGGCCAGCCGCTGGCGCTGCCAGCCATTGTCGGCCCCGGGATCGGGCCAGGTGGGGGCCCGCAGCAGGGAAACCCCCAACCGCTCCGGATCGGCGGAGACCCCTTGGGGCCCATCGAGCAGCACCGCCACGCCCGCGCCCGCCGCCGTCTCCACCGAGGCCAGCCAACGCAGGGCCGCCACCTCCCAACGGGCCTGCTCCGGGCCGGTGAGGGCAGCGGCCGGCCGCTCGATCACCCCGCCGGGCGTATCGGCCGCCCAGCGCAGGGCCGGCCGGGCCAGGGGCAGCTCCAGGCGCAGCAGCTCGTGGCGCTGGCGCCAATCCACCGCCAGGGTGAGCTCCAGGCAGGGGCTGGCCGCCCGCAACCGTCCCTCCAGCCGCAGGGGGCTGGCGCCACAGCGGCCGCGCCAGAGGAAGCGGGCGCAGAGCGGGCCGCGCTCCAGCCAGCGGGGCGCCCCCTCCCATTGCCAGGGCAGGGGATGGGCCCGGTGATCCGCCGCGATGTCCCAGGCATCCCAGAACTCACCGCGGTCGGCCCAGCGGCACCAGGCCAGCGGGGCGGCGAGACAGGGGCGGCCGGCGCCATCCCAGATCTGCTCGATGCCCTGGGGCCCCAACCGCACCGAAATCCGGCCGTTCTCCAGCCGCCAACCATCGCCTTCGCCACCGCCTCCGCCACCGCCATCGCCTCCGCCACCGCCCGGCCCCTCGCCCCCACCCGCCTCGGGATCGGCCCGCACCCGCACCGGATCCAGCGCCGTTGGGGCCGCGGAAGGAGCGGCTGACGGCGCGACTGACGGCGCAGCGCCCCCGCGTTCCCGCCACAACCGCCGCACGGTCACCCCCTCCCGCGGCGGCAGCTGCAGCCACTGCCCGCCCCCGACGGCCGGCTGGCTGGGCAGGGGAATGGCGTCGACCGCCCCCTCCAGGCTCCAGCGGCCGGCCGGCAGGCGCAGCACCCGCGGGGCGGGCGGCAGGGGCTGGAGCTGGGCCAGCCACCACGCCTGGCGTGGCGCCACCCCGGGGGGAACCGCCGCGCCCCCCAAACCCGCGGCACCGGCCCGGCCGGCCCCGAGCCTCTGCAACGCACCATCGCGCTGGCGGCAGGCCCGTCGCCGGGCGGCCCGCCACTGGGGCTCCGCCTGCTCGAACACCTCCGGAATCGAGGTGCCCGGCAGGATGTCATGGAACTGTTGGAACAACAGGGTCCGCCAATCCACCGGCTCCGCGGGGGGGCCCGCGAGGGCGACGGCCAGCTCGGCCTCCCGCAGCAACCGCTCCAGGGTGCGGTTGTGGCGTTTCTGGTCGGGCCGGCTGGTGGCACAGCCGCGGTGCAGCTCCAGGTACAGCTCATCGCGCCACACCGGCAGGCCGGCCACCAGGGGCTCGAGGCCCTCCAGGTGCTGACGCAAGGTGCCGTGGGTCTGGGGGGCGGCCTCGGGCTGGGCGCGCCAGAGCGCCAGCTGCTCGAGCATCGCGGCGGTGGGCCCGCCGCCGTGGTCGCCGACGCCGGGCAGCCAGAGCAGTTCCGGCACCCCGGTGACCTCCTGCCAGGCAATCCGCTGCCCCTCGATCGCCAGGGGATCGCCGTCGGTGCCGATCGGAGCGGTCATCAGCGCCAGCAGCTCGGCGCCACAGGGGCTGCGCCAGCGGAACAGGCGATGGGGGAAGCGATGGGTGGCGTTCCAGGCGAGCTTGTGGGTGCAGAACCAGCGCACGTCGGTGGCGGCGGCCACGGCGGGCAGGCCGGCGGCGAAGCCGAAGCTGTCGGGCAACCAGGCCAGCTGGTGCGACCACTCGGGGAACGCCCGGCGGCTGTACTGCTGCCCCTCCTGAAACTGCCGCAACAGCGAGGCGGTGCCCAGCAGGACGCAATCGCTCGCCACCCAGGGGCCGTTGAGCGGCTCCCAGCGCCCCGCCCGCATCGCCGCGCGGATGGCGGCGAACAGGGCGGGGCGGTGGCGCTCCAACCAGGCGTAGAGGGCGGGCGTGGAGTGGCCGAAGTGGAGCTCCGGGAAGCGCTCCATCAGGGCCAGGGTGGACACGAAGGTGCGTTCGGCCGCACGCCAGGTGTCGGCCACGGGCCACAGCCAGGCCAGATCGAGGTGGGCATGGCCGAGCAGCCGCACCGATCCCTCCGCCACCGCCTCGGGCCGCCCCCGCTCGGCCCGCAGGCGCTGCAGGGCTTCGCGGCTGGGGGCGAGCAGGTTGAGGGGGTCGGCCGGATCGACGGGCTCGAGCTCGATGCGGCTCTGGATCAGGGCCCCATCGTCGTGGAGGGGGCTGCGCAGCCGCAGCTCCAGGGCCAGGGATTCGCCGGCCCACCAGCGCTCGGGCAGGGGCCAACGGCAGGCGGTATCGAACAGGTCGCCGGCCAGCACCGGCTCCCCATCCACCCACAGCTCCGCCGCCTCGGCCCACCAGCGCAACGCCAGCCGGGCGCAGGCCACGGCGGGGCCGAGGGCACGCCAGGCGGGCGGGCACAGGCTCTCCAGCCGCAGCACGCGCTCCACGCCGCCGCGGGGCCAGATGATCAGGCCGCGGGCCGCCCAGTCGGGTCGGTGGCGGGGGCCCCAGGGGTCGGCGAGGGCACCGGCGCGGGCGCCGCCCGGGGTGTCCCGCCACCAGAGCGGATGGAGGTCGAGGGGGTGGAAATCCAATCGCTGCCGCCGGGGGAACGTGAATGACACGTTTCAATCCGGCCCGGAAGCGGCGGCCGGAGCCGCTTGCCATCCTGGATGGCCGACCGGGACCCATAGGATGTTGCCGCCCCTACGCCGGTCCTTGGATCCACCGGCACCTTCCGGGCCCCACGGCCACGGTTGTGGCCCGGTGCCACCTCCCTAGGCACCTCCGGGTTCCCCACCGTTCTGCCGCCCGTCTCTTCCCGCCACCTGCCGGACCCACCATGCTCGCCCTCAAGATCTCGGTTTATTCCGTCGTTTTCTTCTTCATCGGGATCTTCGTGTTCGGCTTCCTGGCCAGCGACCCGAGCCGCACCCCCAGCCGCAAAGACCTGGAGGAGTGAGCCAGCGAAAGCGGCGGCGGCCCATTCCTCGTGGCAGGATCGCCCGCACTTCTTGACCGAGCCGCGCGCCTGTGGTGCTCACCCCCCCGTCCGCACGATGGGCCTGCACCCTGGCCACCCCCTGCCTGGTCACGCCCTTTCTGAGCCTTCCCGCCGCCGGCCAGGCGAGCCCCGTGCCCTCCGGGCCGCCGCCGGGGCCGGCCCGGCCCCCCGGGCG
>JBKDOZ010000225.1:0-4548 GCA_046342735.1 Synechococcaceae cyanobacterium | reverse complement strand
GCCTCCTGATTCGGCAGCGCCAGGAACAGCTCCATGCAGGTGGCCTGCCAGAGCTCGTCGCGGCGGCGGGGGGTGGCGCTGAGCGGCGGAATGGCGAGGCGCTGCAGCGGGCCGGCCAGCCCGTAGGACACCCACAGTCGTTCCCCGTCGCGGCCGATCCGGCCGCTCAGGCGCAGGCCGGCTTCGGGTTCGGCCACGCCGAAGGGCACCAGCGCAAACGCTTGCTCGCCGCTCATGGCTGCTCCTCCCGCAGCCGCGCCACCAGCGCCGTGAGCGGATCCTTTTGCTCCTCGATGCTCTCGGCCAGGCGGAACTGCACCAGCGCCCGCGCCAGGGTGTGGCCCGGATGTTTCGCCTGGAAGTACACATCGCCGGCCAGGTGGTCGGCCAGGAAGCGCAGGCCCAGTTCAAAGGCGAGCAGGCGGATCGCCGGCACCAGATAGGTGAAATCGGCCTCCTCCAGAAACAATCGCGCCGGCGTCAGGTAGCCCGCCAGCAGCGCCTCGGCCAGCGCCAGGTCGAAGCGCACCGCCCGCCAGTCGGAGGTTTCCTCCCCGAGTGGATTGCAGGCCGAACGCAGGCAGTCGCCGATGTCCCACTGCACCAGGCCCGGCTTGACGGTGTCGAGATCCACCAGGCCGATGGCGGCGCCGCTTTCGGCATCAAGCAGCACGTTGTTCACCTTCGGGTCGCCGTGGATCGGGCGGGGTTGCAGCTCCCCGCGCGCCAGGGCCGCCTCCAGCACCTCCGCCAGCCCCTCCCGCTCCGCCACAAACGCCTGGGCCCAAGCCAGCTCCTCCCCCACCGGCCCCCGATACCCCGCCAATGCCTCGCGGTACTGCGCCAGGTAGCGCGGCGTCACGTGGAACCCCTCCAGGGTGTCCGCCAGCTCCGCCACCGGCAGGTCGTGGATCAGGGCGTGGAAGGTGCCCAGGGCCTGGCCCAGCTCGCGGGCCTGCTCGGCGCTCTCCGGCACATCCACCGTGCGTGAGCCCTCCACGAAGGTGAGCATCCGCCAGAACGATTCGCCCTCCTCCAGCCAGGGCTCCCCATCGGCTTGGGCCGCCACCACGGCGGGCATCTCCCAGCGCCGCTGGTCCGCCAGCACCGCCCCAGAGCGACGCTCCGCCACATGGCTGGCCAGGCGGGTCAGGTTGGCCATCACCAGCCGCGGCTGGCGGAACACGCGCGTGTTGAGGCGCTGCAGCACGAAGCCCGGATCCCCCGGCGCCTCGACCCGCACCAGGAAGGTCTGGTTGACGTTGCCGTTGCCCAGGGGCGCCACGCTGCTCACCGGGCCGGGCAGCTGGAAGCGCTGGGCCGCCGCCAACGCCTCCCGGGCTGCCGCCGTCGCCTCCCAGGCTGCCGCCACCATGCCATCGCTGGGGCTGGGGGCGCTCACGGGCGGGCGGGGCAAAGCGCGCAGATCCTGCCACGGATCGCCCGCGGGGCCGAAGTGATCGGCGAGACTGGCCCTCCCCCACCGGCTCCTCCCTCCCCCCGCATGGTCGCCAGCGCCCCCGGCAGCTCCATCGCCCAAGACGCCGCGGCGCGCGCCTTCCCGCTGGTGGCGATCACCGGCCACGGCGTGCTCAAGCTGGCGCTGCTGCTGGCGGCGGTGGATCCGGGATTGGGCGGGGTGGTGATCGCCGGGGGGCGGGGCACGGGCAAGTCGGTGCTGGCGCGGGGGTTGCATGCCCTCCTGCCGCCCATCGATGTGCTTGACCTGGCTGCCGGCCTGCCGGCCCTGAACACCGATCCGGCCCGCCCCGATGAATGGGATGCCCCCACCCGCCAGCGGGTGATGGAGCGCGGCGGCGATCCGGAGGGCCGCGACCGCAGCGCCCTGCTGCCCACCCGCGTGGTGCCGGCGCCGTTTGTGCAGGTGCCGCTGGGGGTCACGGAAGACCGGCTGCTGGGTTCGGTGGATGTGGCGGCCTCGCTGGCGGCGGGGGCACCGGTGTTCCAGCCGGGGCTACTGGCGGAGGCGCACCGGGGCGTGCTCTATGTGGATGAGCTCAACCTGCTCGACGACGGCATCACCAACCTTTTGCTGGCGGCGGTGGGCAGCGGCGAGAACCGGATCGAGCGCGAGGGGCTCAGCCTCAGCCATCCCTGCCGCTGCCTGCTGATCGCCACCTACAACCCGGAGGAGGGGGCGGTGCGCGACCACCTGCTCGATCGCTTCGCCATCGCCCTCTCGGCCAATCAGTTGTTGGAGGTGGAGCAGCGGGTGGCGATCACCCGCTCCGCCCTGGAGCACGGGGCTGGCAGTGAGGCGTTTCGCGATCGCTGGCAGGAGGAAACGGAGGCGTTGGCCACGCAGTTGCTGCTGGCGCGCCAGTGGCTGCCGGATGTGACGATCGCGCGGGAGCAGATCGCCTATCTGGTGAAGGAGGCGATCCGGGGTGGGGTGGAGGGCCACCGGGCGGAGTTGTTCGCGTTGCGGGTGGCCCGCGCCCATGCGGCCCTGAGCGGCCGCGACCGGGTGGAGGCCGACGACCTGCAGGTGGCGGTGCGGCTGGTGATCGCCCCGCGCGCCCTGCAGCTGCCGCCGCCGGATCCCGACCAGCCCCTCGAACCGCCCCCGCCGCCGCCGCCGCAGGCCGAGCAACCCCCCGAAGACCCCCAGGAGCCCCAGGACCCCGAGAGCGACGACGACCAGGACGATCCCGACGAGCCTGACGAAGAGCCCGACGACGACACCCCTGAAGACCAGGCGCCCCCCTCGATTCCGGAGGAGTTTCTGCTGGATCCGGAGGCGATCGCGATCGATCCCGATCTGTTGTTGTTTTCGGCCGCAAAGGCCCGCGCTGGATCGAGCGGCAGCCGCTCGGTGGTGCTGAGCGACAGCCGCGGACGCTACGTGCGGCCGATGCTGCCCCGCGGGCCGGTGCGACGCATCGCCGTGGATGCCACCTTGCGCGCCGCCGCGCCGTACCAAAAGGCGCGCCGCGAACGCGAACCGGGCCGCCGCGTGATTGTCGAAGACGCCGACCTGCGGGCCAAACAGCTGCAACGCAAGGCCGGTGCGTTGGTGATTTTTCTGGTGGATGCGAGTGGATCGATGGCGCTGAACCGGATGCAGAGCGCCAAGGGGGCCGTGATCCGGTTGCTGACGGAGGCCTATGAGAACCGCGATGAGGTGGCCCTGATCCCCTTCCGCGGAGAAGCCGCCGACGTGCTGCTGCCCCCCACCCGTTCGATCACCGCCGCCCGCCGCCGGTTGGAGTCGATGCCCTGCGGCGGCGGCTCCCCGCTCGCCCACGGCCTCACTCTGGCCGCCCGCGTGGGTGCCAATGCGCTGGCCACCGGCGATCTGGGCCAGGTGGTGGTGGTGGCGATCACCGACGGCCGCGGCAATGTGCCGCTGTCCCGCTCCCTCGGCCAACCCGACCTCGAGGGCGACGAACCCCCCGACCTGCGGGAGGAGGTGAAGCAGGTGGCCAGCCGCTACCGCGCCCTCGGCCTGAAGTTGCTCGTGATCGACACCGAACGCAAATTCATCGGCAGTGGCATGGGCAAAGACCTCGCCGACGCCGCCGGCGGCAAATACGTGCAACTCCCCCGCGCCAGCGACCAGGCGATCGCGGCGGTGGCCCTGGAGGCGATTAGTGGGGTTTAGCGTCTACCCCAGCACCGTCACAGTGGAGCCATAGGGCCGCAGCTGGCTGTCCACCGTCAGCAGCAGCAGCGGCTCCATCCGGCTCTGGCACACCAGCAGACGATCAAACGGATCGCGGTGATCGCCGTCGCTTTCCAACGTTGCGACGGCTAACAAATGCCCGTTTCGGATCGGCAGCCACCGGAAGCCCTGCCGCGGCACTTGACGCTCCAATTCCGCCAGATCCACCCGCAGCCGGCCGATCGACACCTTGATCGCCATCTCCCACAACGAGGCCTGGCTTACGAACACCTCCGCCTCCGGTGCGCGCACCCGCTCCACCACCTCCCGGGGTAACTGCGGATCCCCAGCAAGCCACCAGAGCAGCAGGTGGGTGTCCAGCAGATACCGCGTCATCGCAGGGCCACAAACAGTCGATCCAGCGGTGCATCGAAATCCTCCTGCACTGTGATCTGGCCTTGCATCGCCCCGGGGGCTGCCACGGGCTGCGAGGAACCCTCCCAGGCCACCAGCTGCGCGATCGGCACGCCGGAGCGAGCGATCACCACCTTCTCCCCACGCTCCACCTCCTGCAAGAGCTGGGAGAGATGGGTTTTGGCCTGGTGCACATTCACCATCGCCATGCGTCGCACTCTTGACTAAGCCCTAGTCTAGCTAGTCAATGTGCAGCAGGAGGGGCTCCTGCTGCAGGCCAGGCAGATCGCCGATGGCCGGCTCCAGCTCCGGCAGTTTCCCCTGGTGGTGCTTGAGTCTGAGCTCCCACAGCGTGGCCGCGCTCACCAGCACCGAAGAGCCGAGATCGGCCAGGAGGGGCTGCACCGCCTCAGACAGCCGCTCAGGATCGAACCAACACCCCAGCAGCACGTGGCTGTCGAGCAGGTAGGCCACAGACCCGCTCATCGGTGCGGGTGAGCCGGCAAGGG
>JBKDOZ010000224.1:0-4245 GCA_046342735.1 Synechococcaceae cyanobacterium | reverse complement strand
CCAGCTCTCCTCCTGCCCCCCCATGCTCAAGCGCATCGCCCAGGCCCTCTTCGACACCGTCGCCGCCGAGGCCCGCCAGGCCCCCCGCCTGCGCCGCAACCACAACCTCCACGCCGAGCCCGACCTGGTGCAGCGCTTCCTGAACGTGCTGCAGCCGGGCACCTACGTGCGCCCCCACCGCCACTGCCGCGCCACCCCCGGCACCGGCTTCGAATGCTTCCTGGTGCTGCAGGGGGCCATCGGCCTGCTGCTGCTGGATGACCAGGGCCAGGTTCGGGGTCGTGAGCGCCTGGAGGCCGCCGGTCCCCTGCGGGGCATCGAGCTGGAGGAGGGCCACCTCCACACCTTGGTGGCCCTGGAGCCCGACACCGTGATGTTCGAACTCAAGCAGGGCCCCTACGAGCCCACCGCCGACAAGGATTTTCTGGCCCACTTCCCCGCCGAGGGCACCCCCGAGGCGGCCGCGCAGGAGCGGGCCTGGCGGGCGCTGTTCGATCAGGCCTGAGGCGGCGGCGCCGCGTCCGCCAGCACCTCCCGCCGGCAGAAGCTGCAGTGCCCCCAGCGCGCCATTTCGCCGATCGGGGCCGGCCGGCCGCAGGCGGGACAGTCGGCCAGGCCGTGCACATCGCGGCGGCTGGGGTGGGCGGCCCACACCTGCTCCTCCACCTGGCTGGCCAGCTCGGCGGCGGCGATGGCGTGGTGCTGGCGCAGCCGCAGGTCGCGCACCGTGAAGCCCGCCCCCCGCAGGGCCCCCAGCAGCTGGTGGCGGTTGTATTGCAGGGCCTGCAGCCATGGCCCTGGCGCCGCCCCCACCGTGAGCAGGCCCGCCTGCCACTGCAGCGGCCGGCAGTGGGGCGCCAGCTGGGGGCCGGCGATGCGGGGCCAGGCCTGCCAGAGCGCCGCCAGGTTCCCCTCCCGCTCCCATTCGCGCGTCAGACCCGCCAGGCATTGCCCCACGGCACGGGCCGGCGGCCGCAGCGGGGGCAGCAGCAGGGAGAGCGTGCCGATGCGGCGGGCCTGGGGGCGGCCCGGATCGCGGCGGGGATCCCGGGAGGAGCGGCGGCGGCGGGGCTCGGCCATCGCCTGAGGCTACGGGCCGTCTGCGGGGTGCGGCAATCCGCTGTTCGCTGCTCACTCGTTCCTGAGACGCGCAGCTAGCCTGCGGGCTTGCCCTTTCCCTTTTTTCATGGGCTTCTTCGATCGGCTCAGCCGTCTGCTGCGCGCCAACCTCAACGATCTGGTGAGCAAGGCGGAGGATCCGGCCAAGATCCTCGACCAATCGGTGGCCGACATGCAGGCCGACCTGGTCAAGCTGCGCCAGGCCGTGGCCACCGCCATCGCCAGCCAGAAACGGATCCAAAACCAGGCCGAGCAGGCCGAAGCCCAGGCCCGCACCTGGTACGAACGCGCTGAACTCGCCCTGAAGAAGGGGGAGGAAGATCTGGCCCGCGAGGCCCTTTCCCGTCGCAAGACCTACACCGACACCGCCACGGCGCTCAACAACCAGCTGAGCAACCAGGCCGGCCAGGTGGAGACCCTGAAGAAAAGCCTGGTGGCCCTCGAAAGCAAGATCGCCGAGGCCAAAACCAAGAAAGACATGCTCAAGGCCCGGGCCAGTGCCGCCGAGGCCCAGGAGAAGATCCAGAGCGCCGTCAGCAACCTCGGCACCAATTCCTCAATGGCTGCCTTTGAGCAGATGGAGGAGAAGGTGCTGGCGATGGAGGCCTCCAGCCAGGCCATGGCCGAGCTGGCCGGCGCCGATCTCGAAAGCCAGTTCGCTTCCCTGGAGGGCGGCAACGACGTGGACGACGAGCTGGCGGCCCTGAAGATGCGCCTCGATGGTGGCCCCACCCCCATCGCCCTGCCGGCGGAAAACGGCCCGGCACCCCAGCTGGAGCCCGTCAAGGTGGCGGAGGTGGATGCGGAGCTGGAGGAGCTGCGCCAGTCGATCGACAAGCTCTGAGGGGGGCGCCCAGTCACCCGGCTGGCGCCCGCTCTCCCTTCCCTCCTCCATACAATCGGCCCTTCCCGACCGTGGCGACCGTGGCGATGGCGACCGACAGCTCCACCGGCACCCCCGTGCTGACCCTCACCGATGCCAACTTCGCTGCGGAGGTGGTTGAGAGCTCTGGCTATGTGCTGGTCGATGTCTGGGCTCCCTGGTGCGGCCCCTGCCGCCTGATGGCGCCCCTGATGGATTGGGCCGCCACCACGTATGCCGACCGCCTCACCGTGGGCAAGCTTGAGGCCGATCCCAACCCTTTCACCCGCGACGCCCTCCGCATCCAGGGACTGCCCACCCTTCTTGTGTTCTGCAATGGCCAAGAGGTGGCGCGCCACGAGGGGGCGATGGCCCAACCCCAGTTGATGGCGTTCCTGGATGCCCATCTCTGAGCGGCTGTCCCACCTGGGCAGCGGCGTCTTCGCCCGCAACGATCGCCGCAAGGTCGCCTACCGGCGCCAGCGGCAAGCCCAGCTCGCCACCAGCGCGGCGGGCGGGGTGATCCAGGCCGAGCCCCCGCCCCTGCTCGACCTCTCCCTCGGCTCCACCGACCTGATGCCGCCGCCGGTGTGCCTCGAGGCCATGGCCGCCGCCCTGCCCCGCCCGGAGAGCGCCTCCTACTGCCTGCACGGCGCCACCCTTCCCTTCCGCGAGGCCGTGGCGGCCTGGGCCGCCCGCCGTTTCGGTGTGCGCGTGGACCCCGAATCCGAGGTGCTGCTGCTGGTGGGCTCCCAGGAGGGCACCGCCCATCTGCCCTTGGCGGTGCTCGATCCCGGCGATGCCGCCCTGCTGCTTGATCCTTATTACCCCTCCCACATGGGCGGGTTGCGGCTGGCCTCCGCCCGGCCGGTGCTGCTGCCGCTTGAGGCCCACGAAGGCTGGCGCCCCGCCTTTGATCGCCTCGACGACGCCACCTGGGACGCCCTGAAGCTGATGGTGCTCGGCTTCCCCCACAACCCCACCGCCACCACGGGCGAGCAGGCCTGGCTCGATCAGGCGGTGGAGCGGGCCCTCCGCCACGACGTCGTGCTTGCCCACGACAATCCCTACGTGGACCTGGCCTTAGATGGGGAGGCGCCGGCCCTGCTGCGCCATCCCGCCTGGCGCGAGTGCGGCATCGAGTTTTTCTCCTTCTCCAAGAGCTGGTGTCTCGGCGGGGATCTCATCGCCGTCGCCAGAGGCGCCGAGTGGTTGATCTCGGCCCTGCGCCAGCTCAAGGGCGTTGTGGATTTCAACCAGTCGTTGGCGCTGCAGGCCGGGGCGATCGCCGCCCTGGAGCAGGCACCCGAATGGCCGGAGCGGCTGCGCCACCACTACCGCGAGCGACGCGACCGCATGGCCAGCGCCCTGGAGCGAGAGGGCTGGCCGGTGCGCCTTCCTTCCATGGCCCTTTATCTGTGGCTGGAGGTGCCGCCGGCGGCGCGGGCCCGCGGCCTGGGCTCGGAGGATTTTTGTGCCGCCCTGCTGGAGGGCAGCGGCGTCTGCCTCACCCCCGGCAATGGCTTCGGGCCCGGCGGGGAGGGCTGGCAGCGGCTGGCCCTGGTGCATCCGGCCGAGGTTCTGGAGGCGGCGGCCGAGCGCATCGGGGTCTGGTTGCGCAGCCTGTGATGGGGGCGGTGATGGCGGCGCGGCGCGCCCTGCCCGCCCGCGATGGGCTGCGGCCGCTTGCTTGGCGCCTGCGCGGCCTGCCGGTGTGCGCCAGCACGGAGGGCGAGCTGGAGCGTTGGCTGGCCGCCGCCGCTCCGCCCCCAGACAGCGGCGCCTGCCTGGGAGCGCCCCTGGCGGTGCTGGCCCGCCGCCAGCGCTTCGGCCGTGGCCAGCGGGGCCGGTTCTGGCTCTCCCCCGCCGGCGGGGCCTGGATCAGCGCCGCCCTCCCCTGGCCCGCGGATCCGGCCGCGGCGGCCGCGCCCGGGTTGGCGGTGGCGGTGGGGTTGGCGCTGGAGCTGGAGGAGATCGGCCTGCCGGTGCAGCTCAAGTGGCCCAACGACCTCCTGGTCGACGGCCGCAAGATCGCCGGCCTGCTGCCCCGCCTGCGGCTGCGGGGCCCTCGGGTGCGCTGGGCCCAGGTGGGGGTGGGCGTCAACGGTCGCCATCGCCTGCCCCCCGGTGCCGGCGCCGTGTCCTTGCCGGCGCCGGCGCTGGCGGCCCGGGTGCTGCGCGCCCTGGAGTGGGCCGTCACCCATGCAGCCGAGCGGGAGCTGGTGCGCGGCGCCGCAGAGGAGCGCCTGGGGCTGCCCCTGCCC
>JBKDOZ010000223.1:0-4745 GCA_046342735.1 Synechococcaceae cyanobacterium | reverse complement strand
TTACTGTTCTGTTGAGGTTGCCTTGTGCCTGGGTTGTCATTTGGTGGAGTATCAATAAAAGAATCCTGTTGTTCGCTTTGTCGCGTTCACCAGCTTCGATGCTGCTCAGAGCTTGGTCGGCTGTTTTCAGCGCTAGGCCAAGTTCTCCCCTTACATAGGCGAGACCGATCAGCTCAATCTGTGTTTTGAGAATCTTTTCGCCGTCACCGGTTTGCTGCCAGAGCGCCAGAGCTTTCTCCACTGCTCTCACCCGCTCCGGTAGAGGGGCCTCGCGTTTCTCTAGCGCCTCGGCCTCAGCCGATGCCAAAGCCGCGGCTTTGCGTTTGGGATCTGTGAGGTCAGGAGCCATCAGCACAGTGGCCTCCCCGGATGGAGCAGCCTCTGTGGCGGGCAGTGCCTTGGCTGGCGCCGAGGCCGGCAGCAGCAGCAGCAAGCCGTTCAGCAGGCACAGGAGTGTGCGGAGACGCTTCATCTGTTTATCCCGCCTGGATGGGGCTCATAGCCCAAGGCTGCCGGACACACTGCGCAAGTGCGGTCCGCGCGGTTGGTAAGTCATCGGCGCCGCAGCGCCTGTGCCAGAGCGCAGCGAGGCCAGCGAGCCGAAGCGGGGATCACGCACCTCGTTGCGCGACAGCTTCTCCATGTCTGCGGTTTTGCAGCTCAGCTCCCCGGATTGGCCCAGGCCGCTGTACACCGCGAAGGCGCGTTGATCGCCGCTGCCGTGGCTGTCGCTGCCGATCTGATAGGCCGTCTGGGCGATAAGGGCGATGTCGGCCTGGCGGATCCCTGAAGCGGCGCTCTGACCCAAAATCGCGCCGGCCAGGCAGTCGGCCTGCAGCTCCTTCGTGACCGGGGAGCCCCCCATCTGAAACTTCGTCTGGATGTAGTGGCCGTATTCATGGGCAATCGCGTAGCCCACCGCGGCGGGACCGAAGGCTTCGTATAAGGGGCGCAGCTGCTCCACCACCACAAACATCGTGTTGGTGGCCGGGCAATACGACGTGCCACCCACTTCGTACTTGATGTGTTCAGCCACCACTGCGGCACAGCCGCCGTACACCTTGGAGTTGGCGCCGATGTTGGTGATGATCTGCGGAGGCGGCAATTGGGAGAGCACCGGATCCGCGGCCCACACGGCCAGCACGTACTGCGAGAAGCGCTCGATGCTCGGCTCCAGAGCCTCAGCGGCCCTCCCTTGGCTGCCGGCCAGGCCTGCTAAGGAGAAAACGACTGCTGCCGCCCACGTGCCCGTCCAACGCAGTCGGCCGCGGCTGCGCGCGCTGCCGTGTTGACGAGTACGCCAGCCCATCTGGAGTGACGCGAGCAAGGGAGCTGAGGCAGAGAGGACCAGGGTAGTGAGTTTTTCACTGTCCGCCCCGGAATGAATTCCGATGATTGGCATAATCCATACCATTGCCGCTGCGCCTTCCCCCATGGCACCCATGGCGCCGTCGGTCCGTGCCCTGCGCTTGCGCCTTCAGGTGGAGCCGCAGGTGCAAGCCGTCTCGGGCTTACTGATCAGCCCTTCCGGCACCACCCCTTTACCAGCGCTGCGCTTCGACCTTGCGGACTGCCACGGCCAGCTGCAGGGCCTACTGCAGAAATGGCAGCGCTCCTTACGCGCTTGCTATGTGCTCCAGCTCCCGCAGGCCGAACGGCAGCGGGTCCAGGAGAGTGCCGAGGAACTCCTGGCCGCCCTTCGCGCCCGTTGCCAGTCGCCGTCCTGGGCCGCTTTATCGCAAATCCTGGCCCAGTACCCGTCTCTGCCCCTTGTGCTGGAGATTGCCTCCCCCGTGGCTACGGCTGGCACTCCTGACCCCAAGGCGGACTGGGTGGGCGCCCTGCCCTGGGAGGCTGCCCTTGCTGGGGTTATCCCCGCCGACCGACGCCCCGCAGCACGCCCCATCTGGCGTGAGCATTCGTTACCGCCGGCCTCACCCCCCCATCCAACAGCGGCCCACGCGCGTCGCCCGCGTTTTCTGCTGGTCTGCGGCCCCGACGACCACATCCAGATTCAGCCCCAGATCGACGAATTGGTCCGCCTAGACCGAAAGGGTCGTATCTCCCTCACCTGTTTCGACCGCTCGTCCGGTCGTGCGGCTTCGGTGCTCGCGAGCTTGGCGGATCCTCGCGGCTGGGATGCCTTTCTCTACCTCGGCCATGGGGAACCCGGCGTCGGCTTTTGCGGTGGCCTGGCCCTTCCCTCCGGGGAGCTGTTGGCCGGGGATCGCCTGCGCGCGGCCCTTCAGCACGCCGCCCCGCAGCTTGTTCTCCTCAGCCGTTGCTATGGCACCGATCTGGTGCCGCTGTGCCTCGAGGCTGGCGTGTCTTGGGTGCTTGTGTTCCGCGGTGAGGTGCCCGATCCGGTTGCTCTTGCCGCCTTCACCCCCTTCTGGCAGGCGCTTGAGCGCGGTGACTCCCTCGCAGAGGCCAGCGCCAGCGTGGCCCAGTCGCTCGAAGATCAATTCCCTGGCAGCAGCCCCCTGTTGAGCCTTGTGGCGCGCCCCGATGCTGCGCCATTGCGGATGCCGTTGCGGCGCCGGCGGCGCTATGGCTTGCGCTTGGCCCGCAGCCAGAGGCGCCAGCTTTCTGCAACGGCCGCGGTGCTCACCCTTGGCCTGGCTCTTTACGGGCCTAGCTGGGGAAGTGCCCTCACGCTGCCCAACGTGCTGCTCGACTTTCGCCTGCAGGCCCAGGCCCAGTGGCGCAGCTGGCGCCGGGGAGGAGCGCGCCTACCCTCACCGCCCCCCGGCTCCTCACCCCTGCGGGTCTGGCTCCTGCCCCGCACCCTGGCCTATCCACCGGGCCAATCGCAAACGGCCGTATCGCGCCAGGTGCTGCAGAAGCTCCTGGAGGTTCTGCCCGCAGATGTCGTCCCGATGGTGGCCTTCGACGTGGTGCTCGACCGTGGACCACAGCCATCGCCGATCCAGCCAGAGGCCACCGCTGCCCTGGCAGGCCTCAGTCATCGCCGTATCCAGAGCGGCCAGCGACTGATCAACATTTTCTACCACGCCAACACCGACGAGCGAAGCGATAAGGGAGTTCGATCTCTTCCGGCCCCCTTATTGAGGCAGGCTGGCCTTTGCTCCACCGATGCCGGTCTTGGTATCGCCACGGGGGTGTTCCCCCTGCAACTCCTCCAACCCCTACCAGCCAACAGCTTTGCCGCTGTGCTTGCTGATGGGGGTGCTCCCCGCTGCCCATCCGCCGCTGCCCCCGCCCGGATCCCCGCCGGCAGCGTGATCGACTGGACCCTCGAGTGGTTTTCGCCGCAGGTGATGACGGTGGAGAGAATCGCGGCGATCCCTGCCACTCCCGTCTCCTTCCCGTCCGGAACGCGTGTTTTGATCGGCATCGATCACCGCCTTTCGGCGCGGGGCGTCGGCCCCAGCGAGCAGCTCTCGCCCAACGAGAAGGCTGATCTCTTCGATGTGCCGTTTGTTCTGCAGGAGCAGCCCTCCTTCGAGGCCGAAATCGGCCTGGGGGAGCCGCTGCCCGGGCCCTTGCTGCAGGCGGTTCTCTCGGAAAGCCTGCGCCGTCGCCACTGGTTCACGCCTCTGGCGCCCCTGCCCACCACCGCCGTGGCGGCGGGCCTCGGGGTGCTGTTGGCCGCCGCCCTCGAGCGCTGGCGCTCACGCCTGCTGGTGTTGAGCGTGCTGTCGCTGCTCGCCCTGCCCCTGGCGCTGGAATTGGCTCTGGCCTACCAGCTGCTCGTACCCCTGCTCTTGCCGCTTGCGGCCCTATGGGCCACCTGTTTGAGCCGCCGCGAAGCGAAGCGCTGAATCAGCCCCCCGCCTGGCCAACAACTGGGTGCGGGACGGCCGTGGGCCGTTCCCTTCCCGTACCCCTCCTGTTTCGTCATGGACTTTGACTCTTTTGCCAGCGAGTTCCCGGCTCCCGGGGAGGCAAGCCCTTTCCCGGTTTCGAGCCCAGCCACTCCCGAGCCCTACGGCCTGGCCAAGCCAGGCGGAGCTGTGGCATCCGCCGTGCCTTGGATGGATTTTGCCACGCACGATCCGGGGGCTATGGCAAAGCGACCCACTCCTGGGATGCAGCCAGGCTCCGTTGTTGTTCATGGAGTTGCCTTCCCGGTGTTCCATCGAGCTGACTTTGTCAACCTCCTCTTGGACTCGCCCCAGGATTCATGGAAAAGGGTTCGCGAAGGCGAGTATGTTGGGGGTGATAACGGTGGCTTTGGGGGTTTTGTTGAAGACCCAAAAGGCAATTTCTATCAACGCTTGGAGCTGGTGCACCACGGGGGTGACAATGGCTCTGAGTTTGAATGGGTTGGTCGCTCTCCCTTTGGAATCTCGCAGGCTGCGATGCAGCGCCATTTTCGTGCCGGCGATCGCGGCAACGTTATGGCGGGTCCGTTTGGAGGCTTTCAGGACAGCAACTTCTGGCCTGAGTTCGACGGCAATGGCGATCTGACTGGGTTGACGGTTAAGACAGGCAAATATGAGGGGGCTTTTGTGCCTTACAGGAAAGGGCATGGGGGCACCTTTGTGCCTGATCCTGGCGGAGCTTTCTTGCGGCCTTATAATACCAATAATGGGGATGGACTAAGAGCGCTATTCACTGTTGTCGGATTTCCCTTTCGCTTTGCGACAAGCCCCGCGGTAGCTCTGTTGAACTTCGCTGACTTGGTCACAGGCTTGGCGCAGGAATCCCGGATTGTTCGGCCATCGATTGCTCCGCCTACCTGTCAGCACGTGGACCCGCTCACGGGATCAGCCCAGGTT
>JBKDOZ010000222.1:0-4386 GCA_046342735.1 Synechococcaceae cyanobacterium | reverse complement strand
CGCTCCGGCAGCGGCCCAGTCCTCGGCGGCGGTGGAGCCCGCCCCCTCGCGGACTCCCGGCGCGAAGGCGTCGAAGACCCCTGCGCCGGCTGCCGAGTCGGGGCGGGGCAGCAGTGGGGAGGAGGCGCCGTGTGTGATCTGGCAGCCGGAGGGGCCGCCGCCGCCGTCCCGTCCCTCCCCGCTGGCGCCGGAGGGCCCTGGGGAGGCGCCGGGAGCCGCGGGCTCGGGAGCTGGGGCTAGCTCCTCTCGGCTGCGTCCTGCCGCTGGCGGGGCGATCCCGGTGGTGCCGGCTCCGGTTGCTCCCCCCCCGGGCAGCGTGCCTCCGGGCATGGTGCGGGCGATGCCTCCGGGCATGGCGCCTGGCCTGCCTCCGGGCATGCGGCCGGGCAGTGTTCCGCCCGGCATGGTGCCTCCGGGGATGGTGCGCGGGATGCCACCAGGGATGGTCCCGGGAATGCCCCCCGGCATGCGGCCTGGGATGCCACCAGGCATGCAGCCCGGAATGCCACCAGGGATGAGACCAGGGATGCCGCCGGGCGTGCCTCCCGGAATGCGCCCGGGCATGGCGCCGGGACCCGCCGCCGGCCTGCCGCCCTTACCCCCGCTGCCGCCCTCCCGCCTCGAGCCCTCCCGCCCTGGCGCCGGGTCGCCCCCTTCACGGCCCGCCCCCGCCCCCTGGACCTGGTTGGCCGCCGTCACCGCCCTGGCGGGGGGCGCCGGCATGTTCCTGCTGGAGCGCCGCCGCCGCTCCCTCGCCGATCTGCCGCCGCCCGACTGACTCAGCGCAGGCAGGCCATCGGATGGCGCGGCGACACCCCCAGCGCCTTGGCCACCCCGGGGTGGCACACCGCCCCATTCACCGTATTCAGCCCAGAGAGCAGCTCCGGTCGGTCGGTGACCGCCTCCACCAGCCCCCGCCCCGCCATCACCAGGATGTAGGGCAGGGTCACACTCATCAGCGCCTCGGTGGAGGTGAAGGGCACGGCGCCCGGCATGTTGCCCACCGCGTAGTTCTGCACCCCATGGATCGACACCACCGGATTGGTGTGGGTGGTCTCGCGGCTGGTGGCGATGCAGCCCCCCTGGTCGATCGCCACATCGATGATCACCGAGCCGGGCTGCATGCGTTGCACCAGCTCCTCCGACACCAACGTGGGCGCGCGGCCACCGGGCAGCAGCACGGCGCCGATCAGCAGATCGGCATCGGGCACCAGGCGCTCGATCAGGCTGCGGCTGCTCACCAGCGTGACCATCCGCCCCTGGCGCGACGGTTCGAGCTGCCGCAGCTTCTCCGGCGAGCGGTCCAGCAGATACACCTCCGCATCCATGCCGGCGGCGATGCGGGCGGCGTTCCAGCCCACGCTTCCGGCCCCCAGCACCACCACCCGCGCCGGCCTTACGCCCGTGCAGCCTCCGATCAACACCCCCCGACCGCCGTGGGGCCGCTCCAGCAGGTGCGCCCCCACCTGGGCCGCCAGCCGCCCGGCGATCTCGCTCATCGGCGCCAGCAGGGGCAGGCTGCCGTCGTCGAGCTGCACGGTTTCGTAGGCCACGGCGGTGGTGCCCGCCTCCAGCAGCGCCCGCCCCACCTCCGGGTAAGCCGCCAGGTGCAGGTAGGTGAAGAGCACCAGATCGGGCCGGAGGAACTCGAACTCCTCCGGCTGGGGCTCCTTCACCTTCACCACCAGATGGGCGGCCCAGGCCTCCTCGCGGTCCACGACGCGGGCGCCGGCCAGGCGGTAGTCGTCGTCGGCGATGCCGGCCCCTGGCCCGCCCCCGCCTGCACCCGCACCTCCATGCCATGGCCCACCAGCTCGCGCACCCCATCGGGGGTGAGGGCGACGCGCTGCTCGTCGCGTTTGATCTCGGTGGGCACCCCGATGCTGGCCAGCGGGGAAGCCAGGGGAGCCGCCAGGCCGGAAGGTGCCATGGGCCGGGGGGACGCTGATCCTTTGACCTTAGGCCCCCCTATTCCCAGGAGTTCGAGCCACCGGTGTCGTTAATTCAGGGCGGCGATCGGCATGCGCCAGCCACTACCAAACGATCGGCCGCTCACCTTCAGCACCGGCGGCGCCTGGCGCCGCTTGAATTCCGCCCGCCGCAGCAGCTGGTACACCCGGCGCGCCAGCTCGGGGTCGGCTCCCGAAGCCACCAGCTGCTCCGGCCCCGCCAGGCCCTCGATGCTGGCCTTCAGTAGGGGATCGAGCACGGCGTAATCGGGCAGGGAATCGCTGTCGCGCTGGTCGGGCCGCAACTCGGCACTGGGGGGTTTGGTGCGGATGGCGCTGCCGATGAGCTCCCCTTCCGCCGGCAGCCCCAGGCTGGCTCGGACCGCGGCGGCGGCTGCGCTGTCGAGACAGGCGCACAGGGAAAACACGGTGGTTTTGTAGAGGTCGCCGATGACGGCCAGGCCGCCGTTCATGTCGCCGTAGAGGGTGCAATAGCCCACCGCCAGCTCCGATTTGTTGCCGGTGGTGAGCAGTAGCCGGCCCTGCTGGTTGGCCACCGCCATCAGCAGGGTGCCGCGGATGCGCGACTGCAGGGTCTCCGCCGTCACCCCCTCCGGCGCACCGCCCAGCACCGGGGTCAGCGCCCCGTCGAAGCTCTTCATCAACGGTGTGATCGGCAGCAACTGCTGGCCGATTCCGAGGCGCTCCGCCAGGGCGCGGGCATCCGCCAACGAACCCTCCGAGCTGTAGGGGGAGGGCATCAGCAGGGCCTGCACCTGCGCGGGCCCCAGGGCCGCTGTGGCGAGCACCGCCACCAGGGCTGAATCGATGCCGCCACTGAGGCCCAGCAGGGCGCTGCGGAAGCCGCACTTGCGGGCGTAATCCCCTAAGCCCAGCACCAGCGCCCGCAGCAGCTGTTCCGGCGCCGGTGCCACGGTCACCGCCGGTGCCACGGCCACGGCTTGCGCAGCCCCAGATGCCGACGCCCTAGGGGCCCCAGTGGCGCCTCCAAGGGTGGGCAGCTCCCAGAACGCCAGCGCCTCTTCGGAGCACGGCAGCTGCTGGTCGAGATTGCCACTGGCATCGACCGCGAAGCTGGCGCCGTCAAACACCAGTTCGTCGTTGCCGCCCACCTGGTTCACGTACACCACAGGGGTGCTCAGCCGCGCGGCGGCCCGGGCGGCGAGGCGATGGCGCAGGGCCAGCTTCCCCTGGCCGAAGGGGGACGCCGAGAGGTTCAGCAGCACGTCGATGCGCTGGGGCAGGAGCGCGCCGATCGGATCCGCCCCCGCCAACCGGTGTCCCTGCAGCTCCTCCTCCACCCAGAGGTCTTCGCAGATGGTGAGCCCCAACCGCCAGCACCGGCCCCCCCGCTCCAGCTCCAGCACCGCCGCCTGATCGCCCGGCCGGAAATAGCGCCGCTCATCGAAGACGTCGTAGCTGGGCAGCAGCTGCTTGCGGGCAACGATCCGCCAGCCGCCGCGCTCCACCAGCGCCAGCGCATTGTGCAGATGGGGTTGGTCGGCGCCGGCCAGCGGCTCGACGACACCCACCAGCAGGGCCAGATCCGTGGGCAGGGCCGCCGCCAGCCGATCGAGGCTGATTGGCTGTTGCTCGATCAGCCCCTGCCGCAAGAGCAGATCCCGCGGCGGATAGCCCCACAACGACAGCTCGGGGGTGAGCACCAGATCGGCCCCACCTTCGGCCGCCTGGTGGCAGGCCGCCAGGATGCGGCGGGCGTTGCCGTCGAGATCGCCCACCAGGGCATCCAGCTGGGCCAGGGCGAAGCGCATCGGCGGGGTGCTTGGGGGCTCAGGGGGCGTGGAGGCCGTAGAGATTGTGCTGCAGCAGCACCGGCCAGAGCTCCTCGGGCAGGGCCGCCGCCCCTTGCCCTGTTGCCAGGTCGCGGCGCAGGTCGGAGCTGGCGCTGGCCGGGATCTCCAGGGGCAACACCCGCAGCTGCCCTCCGCGTTGCTCCAGCTCCCGCAGGTCGGTGGCGGCCACCGGCCAGCCCCGCCGCGGCACCACCGCCAGCTGGCAACCGGGCAGCCACGCCTCCGTGTGGCGCCAGTGCGGGATCTGGGGCAGCAGATCGCTGCCCACCACGAACACCGGTTCGGCCGCCGGCCAACGCTGCCGGGCCCGCGCCAGGGTTTCCAGCGCCCAGGGGCTGCTCAGCTCCGGCACCACCTGCAAACGGGGATCATCGATCGCCGCCACCAGCTGCTGCAGCAGGGCGGTGCGGGCCGCCAGGGGGGCGCCATGCTGCTTGAGCGGGTTGTCGCTGGCCCAGGTGGCCACCTGGGGGAAGAGGGCCAGCAAGCCCTCCAGCAGGGCGCGGTGCCCCTGGGTGGGTGGGTCGGCGCTGGTGCCGAACAGGGCGATGGTGGGGGGGGAGGCCGGCATGGTCGTCGCGGGACGCTCAGGGGAGCAGGCC
>JBKDOZ010000221.1:0-12065 GCA_046342735.1 Synechococcaceae cyanobacterium | reverse complement strand
CAGCCTCACCAAGCTGCTGGCCATCGCCGGATTGCGGCTGGGCTATGCGCTGGCGGCACCGGAGCGATTGGATCGCTGGAGCCGCTGGCGCGATCCCTGGCCGGTGAACGGCCTGGCGGCCCTGGCGGGGGCCGAGCTGCTCGCCGATGGGGAGGGCTTCGCGCGCTGGCAGACGCGCGTGCAGACCTGGACCGCCCGCGAGGGCGCCTGGCTGGCGGCGCAACTGGCGACGATTCCAGGGCTGGAGCCGCTGCCCTCGGCCGCCAATTTTTTGTTGCTGCACGGCGAGGGGTCGCTGGAGCCGCTGCGCCGGGAGCTGGAGGAGCGCGAGCGGGTGTTGGTGCGCGATTGCCGCTCTTTCAAGGGGCTCGGCGCCGACTGGTTGCGGCTGGCGCTGCTGGATCGGCGCGGGAATCGGCGGGTGCTTGGGGGGCTGCGGCGGTTGTTCCGTGTCACAGAGGGGGGGGAACCTATGTGATCGCCGCACGGACCCTCTCAACCGAGGGGCTCTTGGCGTGCAGGGCCACGCAGCCCTTCTGTCGCAAGCTGCACTCTTGCGAATGGGCTCACTCTTTAAGCCAGGAATCACTCTCTCTTGAGAGACTCTCTGGTCGTGGCAGCTGGCCTCGGGGAGGGATGAATAAGTCTTTTGGCGTTTATGGGTGATTGGGAGGTTGGTTGCTGGGGGTCTATGCGGATCAGTCCATCTACTGTTCGAAGGAACGACAAGCAAGGCCACGCATTTCCACTTCAGCGCATCCGTCTTGATTTGATTTGGCTAGGGTTTCTGGCGCTAATCGGCGGACTACTTAGCAGCTTGGACCAAATTTGCAATAAGTTGTTGTTTCCGCTTCGTCAGCCGCCAGCATCCCTCTGTAACCTAACGAACATGTCTTATGCGGATCCGTCTAACATGGGGCAGCGTGGGTCCTTGAGGCGTGAGACGCATTGCGGCGCGGTGCTTCCGCCCCCTGTCATCCGGCCCAAAGGTGCGTCTTAGGCGGACAAGCGAGGGGGATCGAGGCGACTTAGGCGGATCCGCCCAAATAGTAGTTATGCCCCATTCCGAGAGCAATTCTGCTATGACTGAAAAACGCACGTTGACCCTCCCGCGCACCAACGGCGCAACGGAATCCATAGAGACGACACAGAGTGTGCTATTCATCGGCGCGAATGGCTCTGGCAAAACTCGCCTTGGCACATGGATTGAAATCTCTTCGCCTCAGCGTCAGTTGGTTCATCGAATTTCAGCCCAGAAATCTTTGTCGATGCCAGATTCGACGACGCCGGTTTCAATTGAAATAGCAGAACAAAATCTCCTATTTGGCAAGCCTGGATGGAATCATGATTACAAAATGAGCAAGTGGAGCAATAAGCCCGCCACTACGTTTCTTAGTGATTATGAGAAGCTGATGGCGTATTTGTTTTCGGATGAAACCGAAGAAAATGCCAAATACAAGATTGCAGCAAAGGCAAGCCCGACGCGTGTTGAGCCATCTGTAACAAAGATCGACCGCGTCAAGGAAGTGTGGGAAAAAATACTTCCCCACCGTGAGCTCGTAATTGGTGGCTTAAGGGTTCAGACACGCGTCAAGGATCAAGCCGAAAAAATCTATAATTCGTCGGAAATGAGCGATGGCGAGCGAGTCATCTTCTATTTAATTGGCCAATGTCTGGCTGCTCCAAAGAACGGAATTATTGTTATCGATGAACCGGAATTGCATCTTCACAAGTCTGTGCAAGCACCGCTTTGGGTTGAAATTGAAAAACTAAGGAGCGATTGCCTGTTCGTATATTTGACGCACGATGTTGATTTCGCTGCTGCCCAAAATGGGGCAACACGAATTTGGCTGAAGTCTTTTGATGGCTCATCATGGGATTGGGAGCCTGTCAATCCCGATGAGAGTCTTCCTAATGAGCTTCTGCTCGAAGTCTTGGGAAGCAGAAAACCAATCGTATTCGTTGAAGGCGATAACGGGAGCAGCGATGTCTCCTTGTATCGTGAAATTCTCCCAAACTTTCTCGTTATTCCAAGAGGAAGTTGCTCACAAGTCATTCTCTCAGTTAAAGCTCTAAAGGCCAACGCGCAGCTACATCACCTCAGTGTATTTGGCATTGTGGATCGTGATAGAAGGGTTCCTCAAGAAATCGACGCCCTAGAGGCGGACTCAATCTTTGTCCTCACGGTGGCAGAAGTTGAAAATCTCTTCTGCACGGAAGAGGTAATAAAGATCGCTAGCAACAGGCTTCAGCGCAATCCGGCCGCTGACTTTCAGAAGGTCTCCGATGATATATTCAAGCGACTTCAACAGGAGCTAGATACACAAATTTCTCTGCGAGTCGCAAGTGAAATTAAGTTTCAACTCGGTATGTTTGATCAAAGTACAAAAGGAGAAGCCGCGCTATCTTGTGCACTAACTGCGCTTGCGCAGGGCATTGACGTGAAACAGCTCTATTCGACATTCGAAGCCAGCTTTTCGGAGATTATTGCCAGTCGCAACTATGAAATGTTGCTGAGTACATACAACCGCAAATCGCTAGCGAATCAGGCTAGCGGGGCTCTCGGCTTGAAGAACGGCGAACTTCCAGAATTGATCCTCAGGTTAGCCAGGGGCGACTGTCGCGACGAAATCCGTTTCGCATTGAAGAAGTACTTTGGAAACTTTGGAACTCATGTGGCATAAACCTGCGGTTCATCGGACGCTGCGCGAAAGAGCCGCGCAGCGCCGGTGACCTCCACGTTATGCTCAATTGCCATATGTATCACTGCTTTAATGAAAGAAAGCTTGGGTTAGGCATTTGCACATCCATTGCCATGTGGTCTACAATTAAATGGTAAGACCTGACTCCCAATGAACACGCCCAGTGGACGTACATCAATTCTCGTTGCGCTTATAGGGCTTTGTGGTGTACTTGGGGCCGCCATCATTTCACGGCCTGTCAGTCAACTTGCCGATACTCAGAGAAGTATTATTTTGGGGCAGGATAGTGGAAATAATAGTCTAAGCGAGTCGCGGTCATCTATTGATGCTAAAGACAGCAACGTTCAGGTTGGAGACAACAACAGCATTGTTAACAACACTACGATACATTCGGATGCGTCGGATCTGCCACCGCCACCACCAAATATATCGGCTCCTTCTCTTACGTCTGACGAATTATTTGGCGGCAAGTTAGGGCCTGAAACTGGATGCTATTCAGATGGCGAGGCTCATATTATGACCGCGGCAAAGGCTGGGCAGGAGGACTTGTACAGTGGGAATGAACCTCCTCATTTCTTCTTGGTAGATAAAAGTGGCGTTAAAGTGAGAACTTATCTTGATGAGGGTATGTCAAATGCGACAGCTAGTTGGATTCCGAGAATCGTGGTTCCAGGCAGAAAACTCAAGATAGAATATGCTCAGTGCGGAAATGGAGGCATTAAGACATTTACTTATATTGAAGCCCTGAATTCCTAAGGGTTGGCGGATTTGGCTCGGAAAACAAGTCCTGTCCAATTTGCCGATGATATAGTGTGCTCAGATTGAGGCTTTATAGCTGTAGGACTCATCGGTTAAAGGCGTTCCTTGGTGGTCTTCCTGACTGCCAGTCTATATGTCATCCTTTTCTGCATTGTACGCCAGGTTTTTATTCTGCATTTGTTTGAATAGCATAACAAGCCCCTCGAGTTGACAGGCCACCAGCAAATCTCAGCTTCGCCACCGCAGTGTCCCTGCCTGCCACTCAGGGACAGCGTTAGTCCTATGACGCATCGGACTGGGACCTGCAGATGGAGGATGACCTGACCGCAGGCAAGCTGGACTGGGTCGCAAATGAGGCAAGCCAGTCCGCGCTTTTGGATTTGTTATCACTCTCTCCCGTCAGAGGTCAAATTGCAAGCTGATCGCTGCTTCGAACTCCTCAAGTCCGAGCCACGACACCCTTCGCTCCATTTCAAAAGGATCGGCAGATTTTGGTCGGCTAGAGTTGGCTTGCGTTTTAGGGCTTTAGCAGTTGAAGGCGCTGGAGGGGATTTGATTTGGGTGTGGATTGGTAGTCATGCTGACTATGATCAATTGCTTCGCTCGAAGGTCTAGCATCAAGATATTGAAGGCGGGAGCCTAGGTCAATGTCTCTGAAGTTGCAGTCTCCTGCTTCTGATTTTTAGCGTTCTAAGGATCGTGGCGCGACGATGAGAATGCCATGCTAGTCCTTGCCTGCTCGTAGCCATGGGGCTACAGTATTAGAGTTGTTTAAGTTCGCCGTACAGAGGAGTTTGCGCGTTGGCTCAGAGGCCTTAGGCGGCTCAGGGCTAAGGCATTCATTCAGGCCAGGATTCAACGCGTCACTTGCGGCAATTCAGACGATGTTCGGCCCGTTGGGGCAGGAGTTCCTGAGCTGCGGATCCACTATGGCCCTGGTTTCAGGGTCTATGTTCACCAACGGGGTTCGATGCTGGTCATCCTTCTTGCCGGTGGTGACAAGAGCACCCAGGCCAAAGATATTAAATCTGCGCTGGATCTCGCTCGTAACTTCAAGGAGGATGAATGATGGAGATGAAGACGGCACCCTATGACGTTGCCGAGTTCCTGGAGACACCTGAAGAGATGGCTGCCTATCTGGAGGCCTGTATTCAGGAATCAGACGGGGATGCTGCCTTTATTGCCAAGGCATTGGGAGACATTGCTCGTGCCAAGGGGATGACCCAGATCGCACGCGAGACAGGGCTGTCGCGGGGAAGCCTGTAAAAGGCACTCTCAGGTGATCGGAGCCCAAGTTTGGACACGATCTTGAAGGTCATCTCAGCCTTAGGTCTCCAATTGAGCGCATCTGTGAAGGAGATCGCAATTCTTGAAGATGTGGCTGAGGTTGCATGAGTGTTGCTTGTTCAGCTGAAGTCTGCAGGCGTTTCCTGTGAGATGTCGACACTTCAAACAAGCCCCTCGAGTGTACAGGCCACCACCAACTCTCTGCTCACGCCTCCATGGCGGGCTCTTCGCCGTGATCATCGACAGAGGGAAGGGCTCCGGACGCGAGTCCAGAGCCCCAAGGTTGTGACTCAGCCGCTTGATAGAGCGTCGATTTTGAGGATCAGAACCTGATGGTGGTCTGAACCAGACCGCCGAAGGTGCCGAAGGTGTCGCCATCACTAACGCCGGCATCCAACAGTGCCGAACGGACGCTGGCTGCGCTATCCGTGACAGCGCCGCGGGGACGCGACAGCCAGAAGATTGCAGGCGTGACCGCGATGTTGTCGGTGAGCTGGAATTTGTAGAACGCCTCCAGCGCAAACTGGCCATCAGCCACATCTCCGCTTGCGGAATCACCCGTTACGGAGGTGATGAAGGTCGGCTGGCCAATGGCGAAGCCAAGGGCGTTCCCCTTGATGAAGGCGTCCTTCCAGTTCAGGCCCACATACCAGGACTGGCTGGCCGCGGAATCCAGAATGAGAGACGGTGCGACGAGGCTGTTGGCCACTTGGCCGGTGTAGTTGTAGGTGTTGTATCCCCAGCCGACACTGATCGACGGCAGCCATCCGTTCTGCAGGGGCTCCCACCAACCGGCGATCGACCAGGAGCTCAGGTGGCCGCCGCCCGTGGCGGAGTTGTAGATGTTGGGCAGGAGGCTCTGGCTAAAGGGGGTGCCTAGCACCGGCACGCCGGCACTGTTGTACGCATAGGCGCCAGTGAGGTTCCAGTTCTTGCCCTGGTAACCCAGCTGCAGGATGCCCGTCTGCTGGGAGGCTGAGTTCCCGATCCCGCCGTTCCCATTGAGGGTGTAGCTATTGCCTCCGTTGCCATTGGGCTGCCCACCATCGGCGTTACCGGTCACGTAGGTACCGCCGACGGCGAAGCCGGTCTTGCCGGGACGCCACCACAGGCCGGCACCGGAGCCCAGCAGTCGGTTGTAGGCACCGGGGGAACCGGCATGCTGGAAGAATCGGAGAATCTGATCCGCCTTGTAGGCACTGGGATAGCCACAGGGCAGACCTTCATCAGAGAAGAACCTTGGGCCCACTACGGCCGTGAAGCTGGAGCCGATGGGGAACTTGTAGTAGAGGCGGTTGATGGAGACGACATCGCCTCCATCAGCGTTGCCGATGTTCTCTTCGAATCCCGCTTCCAGCTGGCTCAGGCGCACGGGATCGGCACCGAAGCCCGAATCACGGAAGTTGCCGGCGCGCAGCATGGTGCGCAGCAGGTCCTTGCCGGTGAAACTGGTGTCGAAGTTCAGACGGACGTCGTAGTTGAACGTGAGCCCATCCCTGAGCCGCACAGATGCCCCTCTGCTGTCAGATCCATAGGTGTTGTTGTCGTTCTTCTGATTGCCGCTGTAGCTCAGGCCGCCCAGCACCCAGCGTGTATCGGCCCGCAGCTTGGTTGTTGTGGAGAACTGGGTGGCCTCCAGCTCACCAACACGGGCCTCGATGCCATCAACCCGTCCACGGAGAACTGCCAGTTCCTTCTCAAACTCCTTCATCAGGCGCTTCAGCTCGTCGGTGACTTCGCTGATGCGATCAAGGCAGGCGTTCAGCAGGGCGGCCGCTTCGTAGCGGGTCAATGGCTGGCCACCCTTGAACGTGCCATTGGGATAGCCCGCAACACAGCCGTAGCGCTCCATGAGGTTGCTCAGCGCCTGATAGGCCCAGTCTGTAGGCCTGACGTCGGAGAACTGATTGATGCTGGTGACCTGCTCCTGTGAGCCGCTTGCATAGCCCTCGATGGCGTTGATGTCGAGATCCTTGGCCTGGGCTGGCGATAGCAGGATGGCCATGTACGGAGCGATCAGCAAGCGCTGCAATGATTTCATCATCTTTAATGCCAAAGTGAAGGACTTTTCAATGGAACCATCGGATGGTTCTGGGAACTTCGAACCGCATCTTGTGTCTGGGCACGTATTACTGGGCCCACAGCATCTGCATGTGTATCCAGGCAAAGGCTTCTTATTCGTGTTGGCGGAGCACAAGATCGATCAGCTGCAGCAAGGATGCCCCCGTGGCCGCCACGTAGGTGAAGATGGCTGCATCCAGTACCCGCCGATCACCTACCCGCCGATCACTCTCTGCCTCCTGCTGGGTGGACCCAATTCCCGTGCTCGCCAGCAGCACTTTCGCCCGCTTGGAGGCATGGAACTCCGTGGGCAAAGGGATGAGGTGAAACACCACTACGGCTGCGAACCCGCCTTGGCTTGAATGGCGTGGCTGCCCTCATGGGCCGTCATGGCGACCGAGGACATGGACTGGCCGCCGTAGAGGCGGGGTGAAAGGCACAGGGCCTTGGCGCGGGAGTCGTAGTGGTCGCTCAGGACGCCTTTCTGGCACTCGATCCGTGCACCCTGCACCCCCGCGCTCTGCATGACCGCCTGGGCGGCCTGGGCGCCGTTATGTCCGGATTGCACGCCTACAAGCGCGAAACGACGAAGCGTGCTGTTTACCTTCCATTGGGTCCAGTGGCAGTAGAGCCGGGCTGGGATGGTCTGAATGATGCATGGCAAGTCGGAGAACATGGCGTTAATCGTGGGGGGCAGCGGCGATCGGGACAACGCCATTGTTCTGCGGCCGTTTGATGAACGTCAATCATCGTCAGATGCAAGCAGATGGAAGAAGCTGTAATCGCCTCCGTTCGACTGTCTTGCAGAGCGAACGATTGAGTCTTCGGAGTGCCCCTTCGCTGGGGCGCCCAGCCTCTGGAGCGTCCGAGACAAGGAGGTCACTCTCCCTCGTAGCACCCCCAACGTCCTGAATCCCAGCTTCTGGGCTCCGACTATTTTGATTGGCGATGTGTCGCTTTTTTGGCAGGTGAGGAGCGTGCCATTGGCTATTTTCATCCCACAGAGCCTTCGAACAAGCCTCTCGAGTGGACAGGCCGCCCCCAGCTCTCTGCTACAGGACCCTCAGCTCCCTCCCTGCCACTCAGGGGCAGCGTTAGCCGACTCCCTGGGAAGCGGGCCCTGGTTGGGCGAGGCCCAACGCAAGGCAATCGACTTCGCCGCTGCAACGGTTGCGATGCGAGCCCTTGCAGATCTGGATGCCGAGGTACTCGAACGGAGCGCTCACGGTTCTGTCCGGACCATGGCCATGGCTCCACTCCTGTTGACGCTCCGGAGCTCATCGCCTTTCACTCCAGGGCAGCGATGGCAGGCATTCAGGTCCCAGATGTTTTCTTCTAGATCGGAAACTGCCAGGGATAACCTCTCCCCGCCATTGGCAATACTGCCCCTGCCATCGACAGTGACCGACAAAACAGCCAGGGGCCGTGGCGGAATGCCTAGATTGCTCTGAAAGCTATGCCCTCCCATGCCTCTCCCGCCGGGGCCCAAGTCCTGGACACCCTGGCAGCTGATCCGGTGGGTCCGATCGCCTTTTCGCGTGATGCGCGATTGCGCCGCCACGTACGGTGATGTGTTCACGCTCAAAGGTGTCTTGGGCGGCGGTCCGGTGGTGTTCTGCAGTGATCCAGGGTCGTTGCAGCTGTTGCTGAGCCAAGACGACGGGCCGGACATCACGTCACCGGGGGAACTGAACGCCATTTTTGAACCCCTGCTCGGCCACCATTCGGTGATCGGCCTGAGCGGTGACCCCCATCGGCGCATGCGCCAATTGCTGATGCCCCCGTTCCACGGCGAACGCATGCGTTCTTACGAGGCCGTGATCCGGGCCGTATGCCAGGAGGAGCTGGATCAGTGGTCCGCCGCGGCGGCGGTGGAGGTGCGCCCCGCCATGCAGCGGATTTCGATGCGGGTGATCCTCCAGGCCGTTTTTGGGCTGCGACAGGGGGAGCTCCTGGAGAGGATCGAGGCGGCGCTGGTGGATCTGCTCCAGACCTCCACTCAACCCTTGGGCACGTTGATGATCTTTGCTGGCCCGCTGCAGAAGGATCTGGGCGCCTGGAGCCCCTGGGGGCGTTTTTTGCGCAGGCGGCAGGCCGTGGATGCGTTGCTTTATGCGGAGATCGCCGAACGCCGTGCCCAACCTGAGCGGCGGGGTGATGACATTTTGAGCCTTCTTCTGGAGGCTCGAGATGCAGAGGGACAACCGCTCACCGATGACGAGTTGCGCGATGAGTTGATCACCCTCCTGCTGGCCGGCCACGAAACCACCGCCACCGCCTTGAGCTGGGCGCTGCATTGGTTGGCCACCCGGCCCGAGGTGCGGCAACGGCTGCTGCAGGAGATGCGGGACGCCCGCCCGGAGCCTGGCAAGCCCCCGGAGCTGGCCACCCTGCTGCGCCTGCCCTATCTGCAGGCGGTGTGCCATGAAACCCTCCGTCTTTACCCGGTGGGCATGATCACCTTCCCCCGGCGCCTGGAGGTGCCCCTGGTGCTGGGGGGGCATCCCCTGGAGGCCGGCACGGTGGTGATGGGCTCCATTTTCCTGGCCCATCGGCGCCCGGAGGTGTTCCCGGATCCGGAATCCTTCGATCCCGAGCGCTTTCTCACCAACAGCTTCAGCCCCTTCACGTTCCTCCCCTTTGGCGCCGGCAGCCGCCGCTGCATCGGCATGGCCTTCGCCCTGTTCGAGATGAAGCTGGTGTTGAGCGAGGTGGGGGCCCGCTTCGCTCTCGCACCCGATCCCCTCACGCCTTGGCCAGTGCAGCCGGAGCGCCGTGGGCTCACCTCCGGCATCTCGCCGTTGTGGCTCAGGGTGCACCCTTCGCTGTCGTAGGCGGGGAAGCCACGGCCGCGGGTGGAGGCCCGCCCGGCCTCAGCCCCCCGCGCCACCCACCCCCAGCCCCGTAATCCGCTCCGCCAGCTGCCGGTCGGCGTCGCGCACCGCCAGCCGCTCCATGCCGGCCCGCAGCACCTGCAGCGGATCGTCGGGCCCCGCCTCCCCCCGTAGGCGCGGCCCCAGCAGCCGCTCCACCGCCTCCGCCAGCGCCGTTCCCTCCGGCCCGTGCTGCCACACGATCACCGCGGCGCCGAGGGCGGCGGCGGCGGTGGCGTTGGCGTCCTGGTGGTGGTCGGCGGCGGCCGGGAAGGGCACCAGGATCGCCGGCGTGCCGCACACCGCCAATTCGCTGAGGCTGCCGGCTCCGGCGCGGCTGATCGCCAGGTCGCAGTGCTGCAGCAGGCCGGGCAGCTCGTCGCTGAAGGATCGCTCCACCACCTGCGGCAGCTGGAGCTGGCCCGCCTCCGGGTCGTTGCTGCCGGTGAGGTGCACCACGCGGCAGCCCTGCGCCGCCAGCTTCGGCAGCAGGGGCCGCACCATCCGGTTCAACCCCACCGCCCCCTGGCTGCCCCCCATCACCAGCAGCAGGGGCCCCTCGCCCGCCGGCACCCAGTCGGGCAGCGGCGCCGGTTCGAGGAAGTCGTGCCGCACCGGTGTGCCCGTCACCAGCGGCCGGCAGCGCGGTAGACGCTCCGCCGCCTCGGGGAGCCCCACCGCCACGTGGCTGCACAGGCGTCCGAGCAGCCTGGTCACCTTGCCGGGCACCGCATTGCTCTCGTGCAACACCACCGGCACACCGCACCAGCGGGCCGCCAGGATTGCCGGCGCCGCGATATAGCCGCCACTGCTGAACACCGCCGTGATCCCCTCCCGCCGGATCAGGCGCCGCACCACCCGCGTGGCGGTGAGCAGCTGCACCAGGTTCCACAGCTTGCGCAGGCCCCGCCCCTGCAGCCCACCAGCCCGTACGAAGTGCATCGGGTACAAGCTGGGCACCAGCTGCCGCTCCAGCCGGTCCGGCACCCCCAGCCACTGCACCCGCCAGTTCGGGGGCAGGGCCTCCGCCACCGCCAAGGCCGGAAACAGATGGCCACCGGTGCCGCTGGCGGCGATCAGGAGCGTCGGCATGGGCGGATTGGGGTGGCGGCGGGGGGAGGCGCGCCTAACTTAAAAGCCACTCCCGACCCCGCCGCCCCGCGCTGATGGCTTCGCCCCGCCCGCTTCCCGCCGCGCTGCTGGGCGCCTTGCTGCCGCTCACGGGGGTGCTGCCGGCGGTTCTGCCCGCGGCGCTGGCCCCGCAGCCTGCCCGGGCCGCCACCCCCGCCCTGCCCCTACCGGCCCTGGAGGCCGCGCTCAACGCCAGCGGTGACGACGGCCTGGAGGCCTTGCTGCAGAAGGGCCCGGGGCTCAATCCGCCCGAGCTGATCGCCCGCCGCCGCCAGCTCCGCGATAAGTTCCCCGACCTCCAATGGCGCGTCAGCGCCGGGGCTCCCCTGCGGGACGGCCGCCCCACCGTGACCCTGAAGGTGAGCGGCACCCGCCGGCAGGGGGCCACCACCTTCCGCCTCGATGGCGAGCAGTGGCTCCAGCTGCAGAGTGATGGCAGCCGCTTCACCGCCCAAACCGTGCTGCGCGACCAGTCGATCGTGCGCAGCGGTGAGCAGTCGCCCCCCGTGAGCGTGCTGATCCCCGACGCCGTGCTCACCGGCCAGCGATACGACGTTGACGTGATCTTCGATGAGCCCCTCGACGGTGCCCTCACCGCCGGCGGCATCACGGCCCTCACCCCCGAGCAGGTGGCGGCGATGGAGAGCCCCACCATGGAGCTGGGCGCCCTGGGCGGTGGCGGCCTCTTCAAAACGGTGCAGGCCCCCCTCACCCCCGGTTCGCAAACCTGGGCCGTGCTGCTCGTCCATCCCCGCGGGGTGGTGAGCGCCGCCAAGCGGGTGCGGGTGGTGGCCGATCGGCGCTCCCTCGAGCTCTGATCCGGCGGCCATGCCCAGCGCCCCCGGTCGCCCCCACCGGATCTGGCTGGTCGACGACGACCCCGAGATCCGGCGCATGCTGGCCACCTACTTGGGCGAGCAGGGTTACGACGTGCGCACCCTCGCCGACGGCCTCCAGCTGATGGCCCGGCTGCAGAACCAGCGGCCCGATCTGCTGGTGCTCGACCTCATGCTCCCCGGCGATGACGGTCTCACCCTGCTGCGCCGCCTGCGCGACGCCGACGACGACCTGCCGGTGCTGATGCTCACCGCCCGCGCCGATGCGGTGGATCGCATCATCGGTTTGGAGCAGGGTGCCGACGACTACCTGGCCAAGCCCTTCCTGCCGCGGGAGCTCACCGCCCGCATCGAGGCGGTGTTGCGCCGCCGCGGTCGCCTCGGCACCGGGGCGCCGCTGCCCGAAGGCGAGCGCA
>JBKDOZ010000220.1:0-11022 GCA_046342735.1 Synechococcaceae cyanobacterium | reverse complement strand
CGCCTGCAGGGGATGCGCACCGCGATGGAGGCCGAGGGCTTCGGCGGCTGCAGTGGCCACCTGGAGTGCGAGGCGGCCTGTCCGAAGGGCATCACGGCCGATTGGATCAGCTGGATGCAGCGCGAGTCGCGCCGGCCGGTGGGCTGAGCGGAGGTTTTCTTCCAGAAGCCTGCGCAAACTTGGTAGGGTTGCCATGCTTATTGGCCCTCACGCTTCCGCTGCCATGGATAGGGCCACCCAGGGCTTCGCCGCCCCCCACCTCCGCTCCGCTGGATGACCCGCGAGGCCCTGCAGCTCCTGCTCCTCCTTGGGTTGCCGCTGATCGCGTTGGCCGCAGGCTTCCAACTCGGCCGCTGGCGCCGCCAACGCCCCACGGTGGAGCCGGCCCTGGCCGAGGAACTGCGGCGCCTGCGCCCGCGGGACCTGGAGCTGCTCGTGCAGCCGATCCTGCTGGTGGCGAACCCTGGCCAGTTCGCGCTGGAGGTGATGCCCCGCGCCCGTACGCCGCGGCTGCGCACGCTCGACAGCCTGCAGCTCTACTCCATGGCGCGCCGCCTTGGGGTAGCCCCCCACCTCGATCAGCTTGTGATCCAAGGCCTTTCCGAGCTGCAGGAGGCCCTGGCCCGTGAGCCCGGCACCGCGGCTCGCCTTGATCATGTCGCCTTCAACCTCAGCGCCGAGTCCCTGGCGGGCCCCCAGGCCCTGCAGGAGGTGCTCGGTCAGCTCCGTCGCCAGCGCATCGACCACCGCGGCTACGCGATCGAGATCAGCGAGATGGCCGTCAGCCAGAGGCTGGATGGCGTCGGCCCCGCCACCACCGTCGCGGAGCGGATCCACCGGGAGCTGGGGGTGCGGGTCTGCGTCGACCGCTTTGGATCGGCCGTCAGCGGTCTGCGCAGCATCGCCGAGGGGTGGTACGACGCCATCAAGCTCCACCCGGAGCTGGTGCGCGATCTGCATGGCTCCTTCCGCCTGCAGCGCTTTCTCGGTGCCTTTCTCAGCAGCGCCCACTCCCTTGGCAAGGTGGTGGGGATGGAGGGGGTCGTGGAATATCGCGATCTGGTGACGGCCATCCGGCTCGGTGCCGATTCCCTGCAGGGGCCGCTGATCGCCCGGCCCATGCATCCCGATGAGCTCCCCCTGTTTCTGATCCGGTCTCCCTGGGCCGATGCCGAGGGGGTGCGGCGGCTGCTGGCGCCGCTGCGCGATGTGGCTGCCACGCCGGGTTCTCAGGGCTCCAGCGATCGACGGGCTGTGTTGTCCCTGGAGCGTTGCATTCTCGAGAACTGGGCCGGCCTGCGCAGCTTCGAGGAGTTTGTGCTGCTGTTCGTCAACGAGCTGCGCAGCTGGGGCCTCGACACCCAACGCCTCTCCCTGGCTTTCCTGCCAGACCGCGACGATGTCGACTGTTTTCAGTACATCTGGTACTCCCACAAGCCCGGGGAGGTGGAGACCCTGTGCATGGGCCGCGATTTCCTCGAGCAGCCGGAGCATCTGGCCAGCCCGCTCCATTACCTCGCCACCCATGGCAGCACGCTCCGGCGCCGCTTGGATGGTCCCGAATCCGCCGGCTTCCCCTTCCTGCGCACGCTGCAGGAGCGGGGGGCCACCGATTACCTCGGCATCCGGCTCGAATCCCGGGGCGTCTCGGTGCCCGTGCTCACCATCGCCCTCCAGGGAGCGAGCCGCTTCACGGAGGAGCAGATCCAAAGGATCGAATCCCTCAGTTCCCTGCTCAGCCTTTTATTCCATAGCTTCGAGAGTGAGCGCGCCAAGCGTCTTGCCCTGCTGGATCCCCTCACCCAGCTGGCCAATCGTCGCAGCTTTGATTCCTTCTTCAAGGCCAATCTTGTCGCTGCCCGCCTCGCCAGGCGCGACATGGCGTTGCTGTTGCTTGACGTCGACCACTTTAAGGATGTCAACGACACCTATGGCCACGCCCATGGGGACCAGTGCCTGCGGCAGTTGGCGACGATCCTCACCCACCAGTTGCGTCAGGAGCGAGATTTTCTTGCCCGTTTGGGGGGCGAGGAGTTTGCGGTGATCCTGCTGGATATCGATGCGCCCCAGGCCATGCAGCTCGCCGAGCGGCTCCGGGCCTCTGTGGCCGCTGTGCCGATCAGCCATGCCCGCCTCGGCCACACCCACCCCCTCACGATCAGCATCGGAGCGGCGGTCTGGGAAGCGAGTGCGGGGGAGCCCTGCGAGCCGGAGGTGTTGCAGCAGCTCGCCGATGATTGCCTCTACGAGGCCAAGAACGCCGGCCGGAACCGGGTGGTGTGCCGACGCTTCGGGGTGGCGACCGCCGGCTCGCCCCTCACCTGAGCCTCGCTCCGGTGAGCCTCACTCCGGGCAGGCGCGCCAGCCCTCCGCGAAGGCTGAACGCTCTGCCAACTCCGCCGCGATGCGCTCGGACAGATCCGACTCCATCAGGGCCACGGCCAGCCCGGCGGCCACCCGGGCGGCCACCCCACGAAGGCTGGCGGCGTCCGGCCCGGTTTCGGGCCAGGGAAGCTGGCGCAGAGCCTCGGCGCTGAGGGTCGCCAGGTCGTCCAGCAGATCGCCCTGGCCGACCAGGGCCGAGACCACCACGGCATCCACCCGGTCGAGCCCTGCGGGCACCGGCAGCAGGTGGGGCAGCTTGCGCCGCACGCGCCAGGGCCCGGGGCAGCTGTCGTCGTCTTGGTGCAGCAGGGCCAGTTGATCCGCGCGGATCGGCCGTGGCTCGGACTCCATCGCCAGAAGGCAACACGCTCCGATGGTGCCGCCTCCGCCGGCTTGGCGCCCCCCCGCTTCAGCCTTGTTTCGGATCTGGCCCCCTCTAGGGCATCGGCCAGCGCCTGGGCCGGGAGGCTGGCCTTCCTCGCCCTTCCCGGTGCGAGGACCGATAAGGTTTGCCAACGTTCCTGGACCGCAATGGCAAAGGTTGAGATCTACACCTGGCGCGCCTGCCCGTTCTGTGTGCGCGCCAAGCAACTGCTCGACCGCAAGGGCGTTCCCTACACCGAATACGCGATCGATGGCGACGAGGCCGCCCGCGACGCCATGGCCGCCCGCGGCAGCGATGGGCGCCGTTCCGTGCCCCAGATCTTCATCGACGACAACCATGTGGGTGGTTGTGATGACCTGCATGCGCTGGAGCGCAACGGCCGTCTCGACGCCCTGCTCCATGCCTGACCGTGCTTCCTGGGGCAGGGGCTGAGGCCATGGCCAGCCAGTGGGACAACTTTCTGGGCAATGTGGGCGTCTGGCGGGGCAGCTTCACCTCCGTCTCGCCCCTGGGGGTGGTGCTGGAGAGCACGGCTTCCCTGCTCAGCCTGGAGGCGGTGCCCGGGGAGCGTCTGGTGCGCTTCCGCCTGCAGCGCTACGGCCCGGAGGGGGAGGCCGCCCCGCCCAGCCGGGACATGCAGCAGGAGATCCGCACGTTGGGCAAACAGGTGGTGTTTTTTGCCTCCGGATCCTTTGCCAAGGGAATGCTGCAGGTGGCCCCGGGCACCGCGGGCGGAGGCGAATTCGGCTTCGTGCACGGCGACCGCCGCCATCGCCTCGTGCAGCTGTACGACACGGAGGGCCGCTTCTCGGAGCTGGTGCTGATCCGCGAGTTCCGGGAGGGCAGCGGCGCCCTGGAGCGCCCGCCCCTGGAGCCTGCGCAGCTGGAGGGCACCTGGCAGGGGCAGGCGGCAACGGTTTCGGCGGCGTGGCCTGAGCCGGAGCTCGCCGACTGCCGGATCGTGGCGGAGGTGGCGACGAACGCGGAGGCGGAGGCCGGGGGGCTGCGCTTGCACACCACCCTCGGCGCGGCCACCGAAAGCTGGGCCGCTACGGCGGACGAGGCACGGCTGCTCCTCCCCGATGGCGGTTGGAGCCTCACGCCGCGGCAGCTCAGCCACCGCGCCCCCGCCCAGCTGGAGGCTGGCTGGCTGGCCGCGCCCGACCGGATGGAGCGGCTGATTCGCCGCTTCGATGCCAGCGGTGCCTGGCATTCCTCCACCTGGATCGTGGCCCGGCCCGCTGCTTAGGGGGCGAAGCCGTTGAGATAGGGGAGCCGGGCGGCGGTGGCGCGCAGTTCGGCGTCGTGGGCCACCAGCTGGGAGGTGCCATCCCAGTGGCCGCTCACCAGCATGTGGTGGGGGCCCTCCGCCAGCTCCAGCGGCCACTGATGGCCGCCGCCGTGCACCGTGAGCGCCGCCACGTCGATCGTCAGCTCGGTGTTGGGTTCGCGGTTCACCAGCGCCTGCAGGGCGGCCACATCCCCGTGGCTGCCGGTGAGGCAGGGGATGCCGAGGGTGAGGCAGTTGCCGAAGAAGATCTCGGCGAAGCTCTCGCCGATCAGGGCCCGGATGCCGCGGCGCATCAAGGCCTGCGGCGCGTGTTCGCGGCTGGAGCCGCAGCCGAAGTTGCGGTTCACCACCAGGATCGAAGCGTCGCGATGCTGCTCCAGATCGAAGGGGTGGGCGCCCGGCCGTTCGCTGCGGTCATCGGCGAAGGCGCCGGCCGCCAGGTCGTTGAAGGTGACGCACTTGAGGTAGCGCGCCGGAATGATGCGATCGGTGTCGATGTCGTCGCCGACGACGGCAACGCCCCGGCCGCTCCACGCGGTGATCGGGCCCTGGGGGAAGGGGGTGCGGTTCATCGGGGTAGCAGCGCGCGAACGTCGGTGACCTGGCCGCAGACCGCGGCGGCGGCCACCATGGCGGGACTCATCAGCAACGTGCGGCCGGTGGCGGAGCCCTGCCGGCCCTTGAAGTTGCGGTTGCTGGAGCTGGCGCTGATCTGGCGCCCCTCCAGCCGGTCGGGGTTCATCGCCAGGCACATCGAGCAACCGGGTTCGCGCCACTCGAAGCCCGCCTCGCGAAACACCGCATCGAGCCCCTCGGCCTCCGCCGCCGCCGCCACCTGCTCGGAGCCCGGCACCACGAAGGCCTTGATGCCAGGCGCCACCTGGCGACCGCGGGCCACCGCCGCCGCCGCTTGCAGATCACTGAGCCGCCCGTTGGTGCAGCTGCCGATGAAGCACACATCCACCGGCACGCCCGCGATCGGACGGCCCGGCTCCAGATCCATGTAGCGGTAGGCCTCGGCGGCGAGGGCCCGCTCTTCCTCCGCCAGCTCCTCCGGCCGCGGCACCGTTTCCTCCACGCCGATCGCCTGGCCGGGGGTGATGCCCCAGGTGACGGTGGGGCTGATCGCGGCGGCATCGAAGACCACCTCGTCGTCGAAGACGGCATCGGGGCCGCTGGCCAGGGAACGCCACCAGGCCACCGCCCGCTCCCAGGCCTCCCCCTGGGGGGCCGCCGGCCGGCCCTGGAGGTAGGCGAAGGTAACGGCGTCGGGGTTGACGTAGCCCACCCGCGCGCCGCCCTCGATCGCCATGTTGCAGAGGGTCATGCGCTCCTCCATCGAGAGAGCCTCGATCGCCGAACCGGCGAATTCGTAGGCGTGGCCCACGCCCCCCTTCACCCCGAGCCGCCGGATCACGTGCAGGATCAGGTCCTTGGCATGGACGCCCGGCCCCAGGGTGCCGTTCACCAGGATGCGCCGCACTTTGAGGCGGCCCATCGCCAGGCTCTGGCTGGCGAGCACATCGCGCACCTGGCTGGTGCCGATGCCGAAGGCGATGGCCCCGAACGCCCCGTGGGTGGAGGTGTGGGAGTCGCCGCAGGCCACGGTCATCCCGGGCTGGGTGAGCCCGAGTTCTGGGGCGATCACGTGCACGATCCCCTGGCGGCCACTGCCGAGGCCGTGGAGTTCGATGCCGTGCTCGGCGCAGTTGGCCTCGAGGGTGGCGAGCATCTCCTCCGCCAGGGGGTCGGCGAAGGGCCGCGCCTGGGAGGTGGTGGGCACGATGTGATCCACCGTGGCCACGGTGCGCTCCGGATGGCGCACCGACAGCCCCAGATCGCGCAGGGCGGCGAACGCCTGGGGGCTGGTGACCTCGTGGATCAGGTGCAGACCGATGAACAGTTGGCTGGCGCCGCCGGGCAACTCGGCGACCCGGTGCTGATCCCAGACCTTGTCGTAGAGGGTGCCGGCACTCACGGACGACCCGACCGCACAGAAGGACCAGAGTACGCGGGCAGGTTTCAGGCCACGCGGGGCTGGGGGGGCGCCACAGGGGCGGGACCGCGCCGGAACAGTCCGTCGAGGTAATGGCGGGCCACGGCGCGATCGCTGCAACCGTGCTGGAACAGGAAGCCCGCCAGGGCGGCCTGCATCAGCCGGTATTGATCCCACTGGGGATGGAGCCGGATGAAGTCCCGCATCGCCAGGAACAGGTCCTCGGGCATCTGGTTCTCGATGCTCACGTGGCTGGGGGCCTGGTCGGGGATCTGGCTCATCGGCGTCTCGCGGCAACGCCCCCATCACCCCACGGCAGGTGGCCTCCCGTCAAAGCCCCCATCACCGCGCTGGTCTCGGGCGACGCATTTTGAGATTAAGTGCTGGTGCTCTCTTGCGGCGGCCGGTCCCCGCGGTTGATGGCTCGGCAGCCGTTGGGCCGGGGCCGTCAAGGGGAGGGACGCTTTCCCCAGGCCTCTGGCCTCTCGGCCGTCCGCGGGGCGGGATGGACGCTCGGGCCTGGGGAAAACCAGGCAAGAAAGGGGGAAAAGGGCCCGAAGGCCGGGGAAAAGCCCATCGCACAGCAATGGTGATCAATCCCCGGCCCTCCGGCAGGGAACGCTCATTCCTCGTCGTCAGAGCCACCGGCGGGCACCAGCCGGATCTGCTTGCGGCCCAGCTTGATCTCGAATTCATCACCCGGCTGCAGGTCGAGCATGGCGGTGTAGGCCTTGCCCACCAGCAGGTTGCCGTTGCCCTGCACGGTGGCCACGTAGCTGAGCTTGCGGCCGCCTTTGCCGCCGCCCTTGCCGCCGCCATCGTTGAGGCTGAGCCCCTTGGCCTCGAGCAGCGCCTCGTAGAAGGAGGTGAAGTTCAGGCGTGGCCCGCCATCTTTCTTGGCGCTCACATAGCCACAACCTCGAACCAGTTCGGACTTGGAGACGTCGCCGAGTTCTTTGACCTTGGCGAGAAGTTCGGCACCGGTGAGCATGATGGGGAAGGAAAAACAACCACGCTGTAACCGTACCGCTTGTCCTCCACTCCGCAAGCACCCGGCGATGGGCAATCGGCAAACAATCCGGTCCCTTTGAACGCTCGGGATCGGCTGATCTCAGCCCGGCTCAGCCAGCCGCAGCCGTAGGCGATTGAGTGTCTCGCCCACCGCGAGTGTTTGGATCCAGTGGCGGCCGCGCCGGGAGCCGAAGCGCACCGGCTCCACGGCGCATCCCGTGGGCCCGGCCACCGCGATATGGACCAGGCCCACCGGTTTCTCGGGGGTGCCTCCGCCCGGTCCAGCGATGCCGCTCACGGCCACGGCCCAGGTGGACCCGCTGCGGCGCCTCACTCCCTCGGCCATGGCCGCCGCCACCGGATCGCTCACCGCCCCGTGCTGTTGCAGCAGATTCCCCGGGACGTCCAGCCATGCTTCCTTGACAGAATTGGCATAGGCGATCACACCGCCCAGGAAAACATCCGAGGCGCCGGGCACCGCCGCCAGGGCGGCGCCGATGCCCCCACCGGTGCACGATTCGGCCACCGCCAGGCTCTCGCCGCGTCGCCGCAACTGATCCAGCACCACCTCCGCCAGCCCCTGTCCGTCAACACCGAAGCAACAGCGACCGGTGCGGGCCCGCAGTTCGCATTCCACCGGTGCCAGCAGCGCCGCTGCGGCCGCCCCATCGTCGGCATGGGCCGTCAGCCGCAGCTTCACCTCGCCGGCGCCGGCGTAGGGAGCCACGGTGGGGTTCTGCCCCGCCAGCAGGTCGGCCACCCGTTCGGCCAGTGTCGATTCGGAGAGGCCCCAGAAGTGGAGCGTGCGGCTGGCGAAGACGCCCTGGGTCAGGCCGTTGTTCCGCAGCCAGGGTTCGGCCGTTTCTTCCCACATCGCCCGCATCTCGCTGGGCACACCCGGAAAGGTGAGCACGGTGAAGCCGGGCCGCGGGGTCCACACCATGCCGGGGGCGGTGCCGGTGGGGTTGGGCAGCACGGCGGCGCCACGGGGCAGCAGGGCCTGGCGCCGCAGGGACGCATCGGGCTGGCGGCCCCGCTCCGCCAACTTCGCCTGGATGTCCGCCCACACCTCCGCGTGTTCCACCAGGTCGGCGCCGAAGGCCGCGGCGATCGCTTCGGTGGTCAGGTCGTCGGGGGTGGGGCCGAGGCCGCCGGTGGTCACGAGCACGCGGCAACGCCCGGCGGCCTCATGCACCGCGGCGATCAGCCGCTCCCGGTTGTCGCCCACCACCCCCTGGCGATGGTGGGGCAGCCCAACGGCGGCCAGGCGTTCGGCAAGCCAGCGGGCGTTGCCGTTGAGGATGTTGCCGAGCAGCAGTTCGGTCCCCACACAGAGGATCTCCACCGCGTTGGGGGCGCTCATGGGGGTGAGCCCGCGTCCGTGCCTGCGGCGAGGGTGTCTTCCTGCATCTGGCGTCGGCAGAGCACCACCACCGCCACCAGCACGGCGGTGGCCAGCCCCAGCCAGAGGAAGCGCATCTCCGCATTGGCCACCACCAGCGCCAGGGACGCCAGCCACTGGGTGAAGGCGTAGATCAGCAGCACCGTGCGCCGGTGGCTGAAGCCAGCCCGCAGCAGGCGATGGTGCAGGTGACGCCGGTCGGGATAGAAGGGCGAGCGGCCTTCGCTGAGGCGGCCCATGATCACGGCGGACATGTCGGCCAGGGGCAGGGACAGGATCAGCAGCGGCAGCAGCAGGCTGACGCTGGTGAGGCCCTTGGCGGGGCCCACGATGCTGATCGCCGCCAGGGCGAAGCCGAGGAAGTAGGAGCCGCCATCGCCCATGAAGATGCGGGCGGGGTTGAAGTTGTGGCGCAGGAAGCCGAGGCAGGCGCCCGCCAGGGCGGCCGCCAGCAGGCCCGCGGCGGGCTGGTGCAGGCTGAAGCTCACCGACAGCAGCCCGACGGCCGCGATGCCACTCACGCCGGCGGCCAGACCGTCGAGGCCGTCGAGCCAGTTGATCGCATTGGTGATCCCCACCAGCCAGATCACGGTGGCCAGCAGGCTGAGGCTGGGGGCCAGCCGCAGGATGGGATCGCCGCCCCAGAGCCCAAAGGGCAGCTCGATCGTGCCGATCTGCACCCCCTGACTCCAGACCACCATCGCCACCAGCACCTGGCTGGCCAGGCGGGGCAGGGGCGGCAGGGCGGTGAGGTCATCCGCCAGGCCGATCACGAAATAACAGAGGGCGCCGGCGAGGGTGGTCCAGATCAGCTGATCCTTATCGGCCGGCAGCTGGGCGAAGCCCGCCAGTTGCCAGGTGAGCAGCAGGGCCAGGATGAAGCCGATCACGATGCCCACCCCCCCGAGCCGCACCATCGGCACCGTGTGCTGCTTGCGGGGATCGGGTCGGTCCACCAGACCCCAGCGCAGCCCAAGCCGCCGCACCGCGGGCACGATCAACGCGGTCAGCAGCGCCGCGCTGGCCAGGGTGAGAAGGGCAGCCGCGATCGGGCTCTGGGCAAGGGTCACGGCAGCGGCGAGCCTGTGGCCGACACCTTACGGGTCGATTCGGGGATCAAGCGTGCTGGAGCTCACGCTGGCTCCCGTACAGGGGGAAGCGCTCGCACAGGGCCGCCACCCGCTCCCGGCAGCGCTCCTCGATGGCGGCGTCTTCGGGATGCTGCAGCCGGTCGGCGATCACGTCGGCCACCTCCCGGAAGGCCGCCTCATCGAAGCCGCGGGTGGTGCAGGCGGCGGTGCCGAGCCGTAGGCCGCTGGTTACGAACGGCGACTCCGGATCGAAGGGCACGGTGTTTTTGTTGGCGGTGATGTGCACATCGCTCACCAGCAGGTCGGCCACCTTGCCGGTGAGGCCGATGGAGCGCAGATCGAGGAGCACAAGGTGGTTGTCGGTGCCGCCGCTCACCACGTCGATGCCGCGCTCACGCACCCGGCTCGCCAGGGCCTGGGCGTTGGCGATCACCTGCTCGCCATAGCGGCGGAAGGATGGCTGCAGGGCCTCCCCGAACGCCACCGCCTTGGCGGCCACCACATGCTCCAGGGGACCGCCCTGGGTGCCGGGGAAGACGGCCTTGTCGAACTGGCGGCCGAACTCGGCGTCGTTGCAGAGGATCAGGCCCCCGCGGGGCCCCCGCAGGGTCTTGTGGGTGGTGGTGGTGACGACGTGGCAGTGGGGCAGGGGGGAGGGGTGCAGCCCGGCCGCCACCAGGCCGGCGATGTGGGCGATGTCGGCCATCAGGTAGGCGCCCACCTCATCGGCGATGGCGCGGAAGGCGGCGAAATCGATGGTGCGGGGATAGGCGGAGTACCCGCACACGATCAGTTTTGGCCGGTGCTCCAGGGCGAGCGTGCGCACGGCCGCCATGTCGAGCTGCTGGCTGTCCCGGTCGACGCCGTAGTGCACAGCGCGGAACCACTTGCCCGACACATTCACCGGGGAGCCGTGGGTGAGGTGCCCCCCATGGCTGAGGTCCATGCCCAGGATCGTGTCTCCCGGCTGGAGCAACGCCAGGAACACCGCGAAGTTGGCCTGGGCGCCGCTGTGGGGCTGCACGTTGGCCCAGGCCGCGCCGAACAGCTCGCGGGCGCGCTCGATCGCCAGCTCCTCGATGGCGTCCACGTGCTCGCAGCCGCCGTAGTACCGCTTGTGGGGCAGGCCTTCGGCGTACTTGTTGGTGAGCACGGAGCCCTGGGCCTCCATCACCGCCCGGGAGGCGAAGTTTTCACTGGCGATCAGCTCCAGGTGCGTCTGCTGGCGGCGGAGTTCGCGCTCGATCAGGGCAGCGATGGCCGGATCGCCGCTGGCGAGGGGAGCGTTGAGGGAATCCGCCATGGAACCGGAAGCAGCGTGGGCGTAGGCCTCGATCGTAGGCAACAGAAGCCGTGGCCACAGAAGCCGTTGCCCCAGAGCCACGCCTCGGCCCGGAGGTGCCCGAATCCGCACCGGGGCAAAAAAAACCGCCCCAGCGGGGCGGTGGAGTGTGGGAAACG
>JBKDOZ010000219.1:0-6079 GCA_046342735.1 Synechococcaceae cyanobacterium | reverse complement strand
TGGGTACTCGTGCAGCTCTTCGGCGTAGCAGCCCTCCCGCACCAGGTTTTCCGAGCCGCCGCCGTGGTTGTGCGGCTCCACACCCGCCACCGGGGAAGCCATGCAGGACAGGGCGGCGGTGTCCAGCGCAACGCGCTGCTGAAGGTTGGCGTGGAGGTGGATGGGGATAATTCTGGCTCGACCATCAACGGCGCTCCTGCACCACTGGGAGCTGCCCCACTTTCGCCTCAGCTTGACTCGGTTCGATGTCATTGAGCTGCCAGGTTTTGGCGAAATAGGGCTCGGTGGGGCCGTAGAAGCGGAAATAGGCGAACCAGCCCTTGCCGGGGGTGGTCTGGATCCAGTTCTTGGCGCCAGCGGGCCGGAGCGGCCCGAAATCCACATCCACCGAGCCGTCGCTGTTGGTCACCAGATCGGCTTTGCGGGAGCTGAGATCGGCGGCGCCCTGGGGGGTGACCAGCGGCCCTCGGCTGAGGTTGTCGTAGAGGGTGATCGACCAGAACTGCTTCACCGGGGCGTTAGCCGGCACCCGCAAGCGATAGCTGCGGCTGCCATCAAGCCACTGCCCCTTGGCATCCTTGGAGACCTCCAGATACACCTGCCCGAAGCCCAGCACCCGCCCCTGCATCCCCACCGACATGCCGATCGCCTCGTAGAACCACGAGCTGCGCTCATCGAATTGCACGCGGCGCTGATCGGGCGATTCCTGATCGAGGTCGAACAACACGGCGTACTCCCACTGCTTGCCGGGGTACACCGTGGCCCCAGGGGTGCGCTTGTCGTAGGCGATGGTGCGGGCCATCAGATCACCCAACTGGGCTGCCTCCCCGAGGATGTGCGCCTGGCGGCCATCGGGCTGGACGGGCTGGCCGGGGCTGATCCCCAGTGGCGCCAGCAGGCCAAACATCATCCGGTCGCGGGGGGCCACCGGCTCATTGGCATACAGATCACTGAGCAAACGCCAGTAGGAAAGATCGGCGGGCTGGGCCGACTGCCAGGGGCGGCCGCCCACCTCCTCGTAGCGGGAGGCCGGCGGATTGGCCCGTTGGTTCCATCCGTAAAGGCGGTGCTGGCGCACGGTGGCCTCGGCCACAGCCTTGTCGGGGGCCAGGCCGCGGGTGCCGAACCAGATTTGGTTGCTGGGGGAGCGAAAGATCCGGTAGCCCGGGGCGACCAGCTCAGGGCCGCCGGGGGGAAGGATCAGGTACTTGCCGCCGGACCCCTTGTCGGGCCCGGTCTGGCCCATGTCGGTGATCGGCTGCTGCCAGATGTCGAGAACACCGCCGGCGGTGAGCCCAGCCGGTACCTCCACCACCAGCGCCCCCTGCTTGGCAAGATCCCAGAAGCTGAAGGCGTAGAGGGTGGTGATGTTGGGGGTGAGCATCCCCGCCTTGTCCTGCAGGGTGCGATACAGCAGCACGTCTCCGTTGCGCACCCCCATGGTTTTGGCCTGGGCGTCGTAGAGGGCCTTGAAGCCCACCGCCGGCAGGGCCCAGAGGTAGGCCTGGGTGGCGCGTTGCCGGTCGAGCTCGTCGTAGAGCCTGCGGGCGGTGGCGGGTGTGGGGTAGCCGTTCTCCAGCTCCAGGCGGCCCAGCGCCGGGGTATCCACCGTCGTGAGGGGGGGTGGGGCGGCCAATCCCATCGGTGTGACCAGCGGCACCAGCCCCATCAGACCCAGGCCCCAGCCGACAGTCCGGCGCCATCGGTGATCCTCAACGGTGAATCGCGCCATGGACCAAACACAAACCGGCAACGCCCCCAATGTGCGCCGTAGGGGCAAAAATGCCAGTTTTTTATCTACAATTGTCTGCCATTGCCGAATCCATCGCCTTTGGGTTCAGGACGCCTCCTGTTCCGGATGGAAGTACTCCCACACCTGCCGCGCCAGGGCCGGGCCCATTCCGGGGGCCTGGGCGATCGCCTCGGGGGCGGCCAGCTGGATGGCGTCGATCGAGCGGAAATGGGCGAGCAGATCGCGCACCCGCTTCGGGCCCAGGCCCGGGATATCGCTCAGGCGTGAGCGCTTCATCCGCTCGCCCCGCTGCTGGCGGTGGAAGCTCACCGCGAAGCGGTGCGCCTCATCGCGCAGGCGGCGCAGCAACGCCACCCCCAGCTGGTCGGGCTCGGACTCCAGCGACTGCTTCGCCCCGGGCAGGAACACCTCCTCGTGCTGTTTCGCCAGGGAACACACCACCAGATCGCCGGCCAGATCGAGCTCCCGCAGCGCCTCCATCACTGCCGAAAGCTGGCCCTTGCCGCCATCGATCATCACCACATCCGGCCAATCGCCCATGCCATCGGTGGCCAGAGCCGTGGCGCTTCTCTTGCGCAGTTCACCCAGATCCGCCCCCTCCGCCTTCGCCTGCGCCCAGCGCCGGAACCGCCGCCGGATCACCTCCGCCATCGCCATGAAGTCGTCGGAATGGCCGGCGCGGATGCTGCTGCTGCGAATCTTGTACTTGCGGTAGTGCTGCTTCGCCGGCAATCCATCCACAAACACCACCTGCGACGCCACCGCATCGCTGCCCTGGATGTGACTGATGTCGTAGCCCTCGATGCGCCGCGGCGGATCCGACAGATCGAGGAGCTGGGCGAGATCCTCCAGCGCCAGATGGTTCTGCTCGCTCGCCCGCTGGGCGCGCTCCAGTTCATAGCCGGCGTTGCGCTCCACCAGCTCGATCAGCTCCGCCTTCTGCTGCCGCTGCGGCACCGCCAGCTTCACCTTGCGGCCCCGCAATTCCGCCAACCAGGCCTCGATCAACCCCTGCTGCGGCAGGGCCTCCTGCAACAACAACTCCGGTGGAATCTCCACCGCCTCCACCTGGCCGTAGTGCTCCTCCACCACCCGCTGCAGGATCAGCCCCGGCGATAGCGGCTCCTGATCCGGCCCGAGCGCATCGGCGGTGAAGCCCAGCCGCCCCACCAGCTTGCCGGCGCGCATCTGAAACAACTGCACCGCCGCCACCCGGCCGTCGCTGGCCAGGCCGAGCACATCGCGGCTCACCGAGCTGTCGCCCAGGCTCATCTTTTGATCGGCGGTGAGGGTATCGAGCCCCTGGATCTGATCGCGCACCCGCGCCGCCGCCTCGAAATCAAGCCGCTCGGCGCAGCGATCCATCTGCTCCTGCAGCAACTGCATCAGCTCCTCATTGCGGCCCTGGAACACCATCGCCACCTTGCGCAGGGTGCGGTGGTAGTCCTCCGAGCTGATTTTCTCCTGGCACACCCCCGGGCAGCGGCCGATGTCGTAGTTGAGGCAGGGGCGATCGCGGTGCAGGGGTTGGGGGCGTTGGCGCAGCGGAAACACCCGCTTCACCAGCGAGAGGGTGCGGCGCAGCAGGCCCACATCCACGTAGGGCCCATAAAAGCGATCGAGCGGGCTGCGAAACCGCCGCCGCCGTGTAATAAAAATGCGCGGGTAGGCCTCGCTCCAGGTGATGCAGAGGTAGGGATATTTTTTGTCGTCCTTCAGCAACACATTGAAGTGCGGCTGGTGAGCCTTGATCAGGTTCGATTCGAGCGCCAGCGCCTCCGCTTCGCTGTCGGTCACGATGAACTCGATCTCGCACACCTGACGCACCATCAGGCGGATGCGCGGGCTGTGGCCATGGCCCGAGCCGCTCTGGAAGTAACTGCGCACCCGGTTGCGCAGCACCTTCGCCTTGCCGATGTACAGGATGCGGTCGTCGCCGTCGCGGAACAGGTAGCAACCGGGTTCGACCGGCAGGTTTTTGAGCCGCTCCTTCAACCGCTGCGGCCGCTGCAGCAGCGGCCCCGCGCCCGCTTCGCGCCGGGTCGCCGTTCCTTCGCTGGCCGTGGCGTCGCTCACCCCCCGTACTGCCAGCCAGTGCCGGCCAGCTCCAGGGCGTCGCCCTCGCGGTGGAGCACCGCGCTTTTCACCTCGCCCACAAACACGGTGTGGTCGCCGTGGGCCACCTGCCCCACAAGCTCGCATTCCACCCCACCGAGCGCCCCCTCGAGGATCGGCAGGCCCAGCTCGCCCAGCTGGAACGGCGCCGCATCAAAACGGCCACCGATCGCCTGCTGGGGCTTGAAGAACACCGCCGCCAGATCCTTCTGGTCGGCACTCAGCACATTGAGGGAGAAGCGGCCGGTGCGCTGGATGATGCCGTTGCTGGTGGCATCAGCCCGCACCGCCATCACCACCAGCGGCGGCTCAAACGAACCCTGGGTGACCCAGCTGGCGGTGAAGCCGTTCACCTCCTCTCCCTCGGCCACCCCGCAGATGAACACCCCGTGGGGGATCTTGCGCAGCAGGGTCTTCTTGGCGGCGGCGGCGGCGGCGTCCAGGGCCATGGCGGGCGGGATCGACAGGGATGGGCCGACTGTAGGGATCGGCTTCGGCCCATAGGCTGGGGGCATGCGCGCTCTCTACCCCGGCAGCTTCGATCCGCTCACCCTCGGACATCTGGATCTGATTGAGCGGGCGGCGCGGCTGTTCGATGGGTTGGTGGTGGCGGTGCTGCGCAACCCGGCGAAACAGCCCGCTTTCCCGCTGGAGCGGCGCCTGGAGCAGATCCGCACCGCCACCGCCCACCTGCCGGCGGTGACGGTGGACAGCTTCGATGGCCTGACGGTGTCCTTTGCCCGCTCCTGCGGCGCCACCGTGATCCTGCGGGGTCTGCGGGCCCTCAGCGACTTTGAGTTCGAGCTGCAGATCGCCCACACCAACAAGACCCTCGCCCCCGACCTCGAAACCCTCTTCCTGGCCACGGCGGTGCACCACAGCTTTCTCAGCAGCTCGGTGGTGAAGGAGGTGGCCCGCTTTGGCGGCGATGTGAGCCATCTCGTGCCGCCGGTGGTGGCGGCCGACCTCGCGAGGCTCTTTAATCGATCATCCCCATCCGCCTGACATGTCCGAGGTCCGCATCACCGTGATCGACCAGCTCGACCAGCTGGAGGAGATCGTCCTCGACGGCAGCAAGATCCCCTTCAGCGGCGGCCGTCTCGTCAACGAACAGGACGCCATCGAGATGATGGATGCCCTGCGCGAGGCCCTGCCCCTGCAGATCACCCAGGCGGATGAGCTGATTCGTCAGCGCGAGAGCTTCATCGAGAAGGCCCGCCAGCAGGCCGAGGAGATCGTGGCCCAGGCGCGCCGGGAGCGGGAGCAGCTGATCAGCGCCGCCGCCATCCGCCAGGAGGCGGAGCGGCAGGTGGGGGAGCTGCGGGAGCAGGCCCGCCAGCAATGCGAGCAGATGCTGCTGCAGACCCGCCAGCAGGTGGCCCAGGCCGAGCAGGAGCACCAGGGCCGCATGGCCCAGATGGAGCAGCAGTTCGCCGGTCGCCGTCAGCAGCTGGAGCAGGAATCCCAGGCGCGGCGCCAGCAACTCGACCAGGAGGCCGCCGAGCGGAACCGCCAGCTGGTGGAGCAGCATGAGCGGGCCCGCCAGCAGGCGATGCAGGAGCTGGAAACCCTGCGCCAGGAAGGTCTGCGCATTCAGCGGGAAAGCCAGTCGGAAGCGGAGCGTGTCCACAGCGACGCCCTGCAGTTCGGCAAGCAGACCCAGCAGCAGTGCGAGGCCCTGGTGGCCCGCACCCGCCAGGAGGCGGCCACGATTCAAGACGGCGCCAACCGCTACGCCGAACAGGTGCTGGGCGAATTGGAGGTGCGGCTCAAGGAGCTGAGCCAGGTGGTGCTGGGCGGGCGCCATGAGCTTGGCCGCCTGCAGGGTGTTGATCCGGCGGCACCTCGGCCGGCCGTCAGCAGCGAACCCGTGGCGGCTTCACCGGCCCGCCGTGCCTCCAATCGGCTGCGGCGGGCGGTGGGCCGGGGGATGGCCAGCTAGGCCGGACCCACTACTGAGGCAGGGAACCCAGAGTGGCGCCAGCGGCGGGGCCGCAGAGACCAACGTTCTGCACCTGGCGCAGGATTGAGCCGATGGTTTGGTTCGGGCTGCTGGCACCGTTGGAGATCGCACTCACAAAGCGCACCCCATCGGTCGTCTGCAGCACGCCACTGATCGAGCGCACGCCGGTGAGGGTTCCCGTCTTGGCGAAGAGGTTGCCATCGATCGATGTGCCCTTGTAAAGGTTGCGCAGGGTGCCGCGACGGCCA
>JBKDOZ010000218.1:0-11789 GCA_046342735.1 Synechococcaceae cyanobacterium | reverse complement strand
GCCCTCCGGCGCCAGCGGGGAGGGTCGGGACGGCGGCGGCGGCCCCTCCGGCTGCCAGATCACAAACGGCGCCTCCTCCCCACTGCTGCCCCGCCCCGACTCGGCAGCCGGCGCAGGGGTCTTCGACGCCTTCGCGCCGGGAGTCCGCGAGGGGGCGGGCTCCACCGCCGCCGAGGACTGGGCCGCTGCCGGAGCGGGCACCATGGCGGGGACGCCGGCCAGGGCGGCCAGGGGGAGCAGGGCGGCGCGGCTCCGTTGGCGAAGGAATCCCAGGGGTGCCGGACGGCCCATGGCGGCGCGCAGATGGTGAACCCGACGCTACCCGTGATCCGCCCCACTCTCCAGTGGCGCCAGCGGCCGCCGCAGCGACGCCGGATCGATTCCCTCCCGCAGGGCCAACACCACTCCGGCCGCCTCGGCGTAGCTGCTCACCGGCAGGGTGTCCAACCCCAGGGCCGGCCCATCCACCTGGAGCAGACAGGGGTTCCCCGAGACGGCGATCAGCGGCACACCCCGCTCGGCGCAGGCGAGCACCGCCTCCCCCCCCAACGCCCCGGCCGGAACCACCACGGCGCCCAGGTCGGAGCCGTGCAGAGCCCCCGCAGCGCCAAAGGGCTCAGGGCGTAGGTGGGGGGCGCGGCTGAGGCCCACCAGCACGCAGGGCAGGAAGGTGTGACCCAGCTCCTCGGCAGCGGCGCGCGGATCGAGCGCGGGATCCAGGGGCAGCGGCGCCAGCGCGGGGGCATGGGCGCAGGGGATGCCGAGATGGCGCACCAGCAGGTGACTGATCACCGCCTCGGCGCCCGCCAGCGCATCCACGCCGTCGCCGGCCCGGTAGGCGGCCAGAGCCTCGCTGGCGGGATCCTCCGGGAAGCGGGCCACCACGGCGATGGCGGTGGCGCCAGCCTGCACCAGCCGCTCACCGGCGCGCAGCAGGGCGTCAGGACGCTCCAGCGACCCCCAGCTGGCGCCGCTCGGACCGTGCCGCAGGCTCACCCCGAGCGGAGCATCGGTGTCGAGCACCGGGCCGATCGAGAGGCCCAGGCTGGCGCGGCAGGCATCGGCCACCTGGCGATGGCGCAGGCGCAACTCCGGTTCGATGCCGGCGTCGAGGAGCAGGCCCACCCGCTGGCGCGGCACCGGCGCCAGGGCCAGCTCGCCCGCAGCGAAGCGGTTGAGGCTCCAGCCCTCCACGTAGTGAATGCGCCGATCGCTCCAATAGAGCGCCGCCGCATTCACAACGTGGGGGTGGGTGATCAGGCAGCCGCTGGCCGCCGCCAGCAGGCGGGCCGCCGGCAGCCCGTCCCCGGCATAGCCCCCGATGGCGCAGCCCACGCCGGTGGGGATCACCAGCAGGGTGGGCAGGGCAGGGGCCTCATGGGGCACGGGAGGCACGGGCTCGGGCCGGAGGGCAACGCTAGGGGATGGCGCTGGCGCCTTTGGGCCGCTTCAGACCGCTCGATAGCGGTGCCGGGCCAGGGTCATCGAGATCCCGTAAATGGCGATGGAACTGCCACTCCCTCGTGCCAACCTGCTGATTGATTGAGCCCTGGGTTTGCCGTCGTGGTCGCCAGCGACAAGCTCTTCTATTGGCTCTTCCAGAACCAACCCGATCGAATCCTGGCCCTGCTGCCAGATCTGCCGGGGGATGCCTGTGGCTACAGGTTTTCCGCGCCGGTGCTCAAAGAGCGCGAATACCGGCTGGATGGGCTGTTTTTGCCGCCGCCGGAGCGACCTGAATTGCCGGCGGTGATCCTCGAGGCCCAGATGGCCGCCGACGGTGGCTTCCTGCGGCGGCTGTTTGCCGAGTGCGCCCGGCTGGTGCAGCAGGAGCCGTCGATTCACCAATGGCGGGTGGTGGTGCTGTGTCCCTCCCGCCAGCTGCACTTCGGCGATCCAGCGCCGGTGGCGGAATTCGTGGAGCACAGGGTGCGCTGGATCGAGCTGCTGCCCGCTGTCGCCAACCCCACAGGGCCTGCCCTCGTGCAGGCCCTCGCACTGCTGGTCCAAAGCGAACAAGAATTACCTGCCAGCAGCGCCGCCCTCCGTGCCCGGGTGGCCGACACCAACAGGGCCGCCGAGATCGATGATGTGATCGTCGCTATCTTGGTGGGACGCTTCAGCGGCCGATCAATCCAGGAGCTCTGCGCCATGGGCGGCATCACCCTCGACGATTTCACCCAGAGCGTGGCCTACCGCGAGATCTTTGGTCGCGGCCGCCAGGAGGGCCGCCAGGAGGGCCATCAGCAGGGCCGCCAGGAGGGCCGCCAAGAGGGCTGGCAGGAAGGCGAGTTGGACCTTGCCCTGCGGCTTCTTCAAAGACGCTGTGGTCAGCTCGCTCCCCAACAGGAACGCCGCGTTCGTGCACTGCCCTCTCACCTGCTGGAGGCTCTGGCCGAGGCCCTGCTGGATTTCGAGGGCATGGCCGATCTCAACGCCTGGCTGGCGGCCAACGGCTGACGCGGCCGGCGCCAGGCGCCCCGCCCCTGTTCACGAGCACGCGATGGTGGCAAGGCGGAGCGCTGCTCGGCATGTTCCCGATCCCAGCCCTTTCGAGATGGCCTGATCCTTGCCACGCCCCTGGGATGCCGGCCCTGATCCAGGAAGAGCCGATCCGCAACGATGTCGCCTGGAGCGGGGCTTACCGCTTGATCTGTGCGAGCGGCGGGATCGACCGGGGGGCGGCGTGCCCTTCGCGGGCTTAGGGCGACCCGGTCGCTGAGGCGTCGCGCCGGCGCCGATGTTCAGGGGCGGGAAATGCTGCTGCACGGCGGCGCCAGGGCTTGCCGAGCTCCCGACCGGGCGGTTGCCGGAGGGTTTCGAGCTGGCGGGGGCGGAAGCACCGCCGCCCGCGGGGATGCCGATCTGCTTGGCGATTGAGGCAGCCAGCTGCTGGAGCTGTTCCTGGGTGATCAGGCCCTGCTCCAGCAGGGCGGCGCCCAGCGCGAGCCGGCTGCGATGCTGCCAATGCGAAGAACAGGGAGCCACTACCGAGAGCAGCAATCCAACGGCGTTTCATGGAGTGGACTATTTCGGCACTCACACCATGAGCGCAAGCCCCAGCTGATCGCAACAGGCGACGAAGCCAACCCCCTGCATTTGGAGTAGACGGATAAGGAAAATGATAACCACTGATAGCATTTGCCACGCAGGAGGCTTTGCTGGATGAGCCTAGGCAGAAACCGAATGCCATTCAACCGCAAGACCCTATTGATCAGCTGTTCACGGCAAACATCAACCAGATCATCAACGCATAGCGCTGAACCTGATCTCGGGAAACTCCTGGAATCACTTTATCGAGTTTTTGCTTGAATATATTACCGCGCCTCAGCACTACCAAGCCCCATTCTTCGGTCGCCATCAGCTGGATACTCACCAGCAACATCCGCCTGAGCATGGGCATCGTGTCCGGCCGCCGTTTGCTGTTGCTCGCCGCATACCATCTGATTTAAACGAGGAAGAATGTCGTATTCATGGCCACGGACATGCCCTCGGCTCTGGATGAGATCCGGAAAGAATAACCCGGCTTATTGATCGCCACCCCCGATCTAGAAGAGGCTGGTTGCGGGATCACCGTGGTGAATCATGCTCATGAACTTCAGGCCAGCCCATGCAGCACCTTGATCATCGATCCTATTCGCACTGACATGGAGTCAGCCTATCGATCAAAGCCGACTGGGGTAATTGAGGAACAAGAAATTGTCGCGGAAGGCAATCACCAAGATGATCTGATCATGAGCCTGGCTCGGGGCAAAACCTACCGAACGCCACTGCTCAGGGCTTCCATGGCCAATCAGCAAACGCTTTCTCACAACTCCGCGGAAGCCAACCAGCGGCCATACAACTCAACCGCCCGCGAGCGCGATGTAGCCGAGACGCTCATCCAGGGGTGCAATGAAAAAACGGCAGCAGAGAGACTGGGAATCGGTCTCACCACGGTGCGCTCCCATTCGCAATCACTACGGCGCATACTTGGCGTTTCCAATCACAACCAGCTGAGGCTCAAACTGCTCGCCTGTGTCCCGCAAGAGCACAGACAGGCACCCAGATCTTTCGTCAGCCACCACACTCAGCACGGTAATGACTGTGTCCATGCCCGCCGGGAGGGGGTGGGTTGGTGGTGCTGTAGAACCTCGCGCTGACGTTTGCCTGGAGGACGCCTACGGGCAAGTTGCCACTACCGCTGCCGCTGATGCTCGCCACCACCAACGAGCTGCCGTTGGCCACCAGGGAAATGTCTGCTCCAACAGAAGGCTCCAACAGAAGATTGGCTCAGGCCCTTGGGGGGATTGACTGGCACCTGGCTGAGCTCCATTCGGCCTGGAATGTTGGCCGTGAGCGTTACCGGCTCGGGCAGCAGCACCTGCATGGAAGCGCCATCACTCGCGATCTCGGGGGGAGACTGGTCTGGGGCGGCGGCACCTCCACCGAAATGACCTCCGACACGCTGCCAGTGGCGGGGATCGAGCCGCTCTGGCCAGCCAGGACCGCCCCAGGCGATCCGAGCATGAGCAAGGCGGCGTTGACGGACGCGAGCCAGGGGATGCCTGCAGTCATAACGTCCACCCTGATCGCCAATAGGACGGTGTCACTCCGACAGCCCCACCCCTTCCAGCTGCAGACCGCGCAGCGGATCCACCGCGGTGATCGCCCAGCGCAGCGGTTCGGCACCCGGCCATCCCAGGCCAGCGAGATGGGCGCGGATGGCGCCACGCAGGGCGGCGGGATCGGGGGGATCGGCCCGATCAGGGGAGCGCGATGGCGCTGGGGCGGCGGCGGCGGCGCGGGCCAGCCAGAAGCTGAACGGCACCAGCACGGGCCCACTCATTTCTGGTATTGACCGAACTGGGCCTCGTAGAGGGCATCCTCCTGGCCGGCGAGCACGTCGAGGTCGCTGCGGGGGGAGGCCACGCAGAGCAGCGCATAGCCCTGCTCGCGCAACTCGGGGTTCACGCCCATCGCATCGGGCTGGTGCACCGTGCCGCTGCGCAACACGGCGGCGCAGGTGGTGCAAACGCCGGCGGTGCAGGAGCTGGGCAGGGGCACACCGGCGGCCTCGGCGGCGGCGAGCACCGTCTGGTCGGCGCGGCAGGCGAACTGGAACGGCTGGCCGTTGAGCTCAACGCGGACCTGGAAGCTCTGGGGTTCGGACACGGCAGCGAAGAGGGGAAGACTGGGGAAGGGGAAGGGGAAGGGGAAGGGAAGCATCCCTCCGCAGGCCCCCATCTTCCCCGATCGGCTCCCGGAGGGGATGGGAACGCGAACGCAGACAGGGAGGAAACAACCAATCACCATCGCTGATCGGGGCCATCGGCGACACTGATCTCCTCACCACCCCCAAACCGACGGTTTCCCGATCTTCCGCCCCAGATCTATGGTGTAGTTTTACAACGAAAACCTCCGCTGCCGCGCGATGTTCACCCTTGACAGAGCCTCCAGGATCTTTCCCGAGACGCGCTCGGCGGATGTGGTTCCCGCTCTCACCGCCCGATATCTCCTCTTAAATGCCGAGGATCAGCTGGCCCTGATCTGGTTTGCCTATCTGGAGATGGGCAAAACGATCACGATCGCGGCACCGGGGGCTGCCCGCATGCAGTTTGCCGAGCCGGTGCTCACCCGCATCCGCGGCATGAACTTCGCCCAGCAGAGCCAGGTGATGTGCGATCTGGCCAATCGGGCCGACACGGAAATCGGCCGCTGGTACGCCTCCTGGTCGGTGAACATCAAGCTGGGTTTCTGGTACAAACTCGGCGAATGGATGGAGGAGGGGATCGTGGCTCCCATCCCCGAGGGCTATCAGCTCTCCGCCAACGCCGCCGCCGTTCTTTCCTCCCTCAAGACGATCGACAAGGGCCAGCAGATCACCGTGCTGCGCAATTTCGTTGTCGACATGGGATTCGACCCCGCCAAGCTGGATGCTTCGCAACGGGTCAGCGAGCCGGTGGTGGTGCCCACCGCTCCGGAGCAGCGCGAAAGTGTGGTGATCGAAGGCATCGACAATGCCACGGTGACCAACTACATGAACCTGCTCAATGCCAATGATTTCGACAATCTCATTGAGCTGTTCCTCGCCGATGGTGCCCTGCAGCCCCCCTTCCAGCGGCCGATCGTCGGTCGCGACGCGATCCTGCGCTTCTTCCGCGAGGACTGCCAGAACCTCAAGCTGATTCCCGACCGTGGCGTCAGCGAGCCCTCCGATGGCGGCTTCACCCAGATCAAGGTGACCGGCAAGGTGCAAACACCCTGGTTCGGAGCCGGCGTGGGCATGAATGTGGCCTGGCGCTTCCTGCTCGATCCCCAGGGCAAGATCTATTTCGTGGCCATCGATCTGCTGGCCTCAGCGGCCGAACTTCTCTCCTTCGCCCGTTGATCGCCCCGTCCCTCCCAAGGGGACTGGCATTCGCCCTGGCCATCGTCGCCGCCTGGCTCGTCAGCCTGCTGTTTCTGATGCAGCTGCCCCTGACGGGCCCTGGGCGGGTCCCGGCACCCCTGCTGCTTCTGGCGGTGGGGGGCCGGGCGTTTCTGCAGACGGGCCTGTTCATCGTCGGCCACGACGCCATGCACGGCTCCTTGCTGCCGCAGGCGCCACTCTGGAACGATCGGCTCGGCCGCCTGGCCCTCGCCCTCTATGCCGGCCTGCCCTGGCAGCGCTGCCGCCGCAACCACCGGCTCCATCACCAGAACCCCGCCTCCGCCAGCGACCCCGACCACCACGGCGGTGTCCGCTTCGGCGTAGTGGGCTGGTACGCCAGCTTTCTGGCCACCTACCTGCGGCCCTTGCCACTGGCGATTCTGCTCGCGGCCTGGCTGCTCACCCTGGCGATCGCCTCCCCCCACACGGCCCATCCCCTGGCCAACCTGCTGCTGTTCTGGACCCTGCCGCTGCTGATCAGCTCCCTGCAGCTTTTCGTGTTCGGCACCTACCTGCCCCATCGCACCAGCCCCCAGCGCAGCAACGATTCGCACCGGGCCGCCAGCCTGCCCTGGTCCACCGCCCTGTCGCTGCTGGCCTGCTTCCACTTCGGCTACCACTGGGAGCACCACCACACCCCCTCGCTGCCCTGGTATCGCCTGCCGCGACAGCGACGCTTGGTGACGGTTCCGCGCACCTGAGCCACCGGACTCGCGCTGGCCCGTGCGGCCTCGATAGCGTCCCCACACAAGGATCCACGCGTCGCCCATGGACACCGAACTGGCCGGATGGACGGCGGAGGAGCAGCAGATCGCCCGCCGCGCCTTCGAGCAGGCCCTCAGCCGCGAGGTGGAGGCCCTGATCGACACCCTGCGGCGCGAAACGGCCGCCCTGAGCGGGGCCGAGCAGGTGTGGCAGCTGCACGATTTCCTGAGCATCCGCCGCCACCAGATCGAAGGCCGCAGCAGCTTCCACCTGGATGGCCTCCTTTTTGTGTTCGCCGATTTCGTCAAGGCCGGGCTCACCAGCTTCGAGGAGCTCGACGGCCTCTCCGGCGACAAACAGGCCAAGATCCGGGCCATGGCGCGGATGTGAGCGGTGGGGGCTGGGCGTTCGGCTCCGCTTTGATCTCCTACCGATTCGCTGGCCCAACCTCCTGCCAATCGGCCGGATGGGGCGCCAGGTACTCCGGTGGTGCCCCCTCCTCGATTGGGCGTTCACCGTCGCCTACTGATTCCTCGGCTACTGATTCCTCGCCAGCTGATTCCTCGGCTCCGCAATCAGCGGCAGCGGGCGGAGCGGTGAGCACCAGATCGAAGCTGATCGAGACCCGGTTGTCGTCGGGGTCGCCGTTCTCCAGCACCGCGTGATCGACGTGGGCCGGGAAGAGCAGCAGCAGGCCCGCTCGGGGGGCCACATCCACCCACGGGGCGTTCCAACGCTGGGCCGCTTCGGCGTCGGCGCGGATCGGCCCGTCGTGGCCCACCGCCAGGCCGGGCACCAGCTCGTTGGGCTGCAGGGGCGGGTAGAAGCGCAGGCAGCCGCTGCGGCCACTGCCATCGCCATTGAGGTAGTACACGCCGCTGAGATGGGCATTGGGGTGGTGATGGCGACCGATGCCCTGTCCGAAAGCGCTCACCACCGGCCAGCTGCGTTGCAGATGCAGCGCCACCCGCTCACGCGCAAAACCCAGGCTCTCCAGATAGGCGCCGGCATGGCCCACCAGGGTGCGCAGCAGCGGCGCAAAGGCCGGCCGCCGATGCAATCGCCAAACCCGATGGAGATCGCCGGTCCAGGCGCAGCCCTCGGCCGGATTGCCTGTGGCCTCGCCCCGCAACGCCAGGATGTCGCGCAGCAGCAGGGCCGTATCGAGCGGATCGGGGGCCAGCTGCACTGCCCCGAGGGCGAGGGGGAAGAGGGGGCGCAGCTGGAGCGCGTGGGGCGGGCCAGGGGGCGAGAAGCTTGGCGAGAGGGGGGGCATGGGCGCAAAGGGGGCGCCGCCCTAGGTTGCCCGTATCGCCTCCTCCGCCGAAAGCATCCGGCATGGCTTTTCTGTTCGCCCCCTCCCAGCCCCGTCCGTCGGCCGCCACCAGCCGCCGTATCGGGGCCCGGGGGGCCGGCCTGTGGGCCCTGGCCCTGCTTGCCAGCCCCTGCCTGGCCGCCCCCGCCTTGGCCAACTGCCGCTTCCTGATGCCGATCGGCGGCAGCGGTGAGCCCACCGTGCAGAAGCGCATCAGCGCCGACCGCCTGGTGGGCCGCACCAACTGGAACACCGACTTCGCGGTGGACCGCAGCTATCGCAGCTACCGGGTCAATTTCCAGTCGGTCTCCACCGAGCGAGGCACCTTCCCGCTCGCGGTGTTTCTGCGCTTCACCGATGGCAGCAACCTGCAGGTGGTGAACGACAACCTCACCCTCGATCCCCAGCAATCGCGCCGCCTCGGCCCCTTCCCGGCCGTGCCCGGCAAGCGCACCAGCCTGGTGAATGTGCGGGTGGGCTCCAGCACCATGCCCGGATCCACCGGCTTCAGCTACCGGGTGTCGGTGGAGGGGTGCGAGTGAGGCAGGGGGAGTCGCCCCTTCTCAGCGCTCGCCGCGTACCCGCACCCGCTCCTGGTCGTCGTACTGGGCGCTGAGACGCCGCAGCGCTGCAGCTTCCTCATCGGTGCGTGTGCAGGCGAAGCCATAGCGGGCCCGCACCCGCTCGGAGGCCTCCGCCAAGGCCCGCAGACCCGCCTCCCGCAGCTCGGCCACGCTGAGCTCGCTGCCCGGCGGTAGGTGCTGCAGCACCACGGTGGAAGGGGAATAGAGACGGCTCTGCTGGCCATCGGGCCATTCCAGATCCAGCCAAACTTCTGGCATAGATTGCGTGTCGACCGGGCCATTCTGCAACAGCCATTCTGTCGGTGCTGCAACCATCCATACCGGTAGCCCCCACCTTGGAAAGCCCTGCCTAAGGCAGGGCTATAGATCAATGAAGCAGGAAAAAACCCACGCGAAACCCTAAATCCGCGGCTTGATTCGCCTCCTGAGCTTACGGCTGAAACCATAAACCGCCCCAACGCCTAGCAATGGCAGCGGGCCCGGAACCTGCGCGAAGGCATCACCACCGCCATCAAATCCAAAGACGGCATCAACCTCAGGGCTTGTGACGATGGAGGAGAAGTCATAGTCAAGATCAAGTTCGCCAGTAAAGACGGAATCGAATGGGAGGTCAAACGAAGCTAAATCTCCTAAATTGGGCAACTTTGATGAAAGCTGTGCAAAGGCACCATCAACAAGCCTATCGACAATCAATCCATCCTTTGCAACCAGCCGCAAGGTCCCCGGATTCAACAAGTAGGGATTATCAGCCAAGATCTCAAAGCTGCCGTCGCAAAGATAGCCAGAAAGTGACGTATCACTCCACTCCACAATAGGATTCCTGGCACGGTCAGTGCCAGGGACAACACAGGCTGCATCGCCAGCGTCCACCTCTCGATCGTTAACAGCGCCAATGGAAAGAAGCTTTCGGCTTTCCTCAGGCAGGAGCGAGCTATCAGTGTTGGGATCGAGGAAATCGATCACTACCGGATCTCGAGCAAACCCCCAGGAGGAGGCTCCTACACCCGTATTGAAGCGAGGCCTCCAGTTAATTCGGCCAAACCTGTTCGCCCGGCCCTCACGAACGCTCATCACCGTATTGGCCTCGGCAGAGGCCCAGACGAAACCACAGCCGGGGACAGCTCTCGCCCGGGCATCAGAGACCACTGAGCCCAGAAAAATGGGCATTGGAGCATTAAATGTACTAAAAGACAAGGAAGAAGATGCCGAAGAACTGGTGCAAGCTCCCGAAGAAGAAGCCCCATCAGAATCGGAGCCACTCAAACCAAAGCCACCCTGAGACAAATAGCTCTTGGAATAGAAGTTATGTGGACCATTGCTGGTTTTCGCGTTTCCGTACATCAGCCCGTGAACGCGAAACTGATTCACCGGGTTAACCCGAAAAGCAAAATCGTGCCTGATAAACATGGCCATTGCCCCCGAAGGAGCGATGGCGATGGACATTGCGCCAGCCGAAGACAGAACGAATGGAACCAGTCGAGTGGCAATAGTGCGATGCACAGTTACACGAAAAAATTGTCCGAATAGACCGTACCATTCGCCCAAATACTTTGCGACGAATCGCAGATAAATACGACACTTTCAGCCCATTCACGGCTCAGATTGGACAGAAGTGCAGACTGGGCTGTGCGGCTTCCGCCAGCAACAACTTTGCCAAATCCGAGCCAGGACCACCGTATGCAATGGGATCAGGCATGAAAATGCGAGGCCGGAAGCATGGAATTTCTCTCGCTTTTCTCTCCTAAAACCCCGTAAGCCTCTCCCGCCCATCCCACACGGTTCGCCTCTCGCCTTGGCGCTGCAGCACCAGGGATGGCTCTCCCGGCGCAAAGTGACCGATCGGGGCTGCAAGCAGTTCTGGCACCAGCAGCAAGTGATCGCGCAGGGCCAACGCCCGCGAGGGGGCCACCGCCAGCAGAAAGCCGAAGCTCGGGAAACAGGTGAGCCAGGCCTCCTCCGCCACTTCCTCAGGGCGCGGCACGGCCGCCAGGTCGATCTCCAGGGCCAGCGAGGCCGCCTCGGCGAACATCACAGCGGTGCCGGCGATGCCCCCCATGCTCACGTCCTTGGCGGCGTGGCTGAGGCCGAGGCGGGCCAGATCGGGCAGCAGGGCCAGCTGATCGCGCAGGCGCTCCGGTGGCGCCCCGGTGGCCGCATCCCAGAACGGGTAATGGCGGTGGAAGGCGCCGCGGGGATCGGCCAGCAGCCAGAGCTCATCGCCGGCTCGGGCGGCGCGGGCGCTCAGGGGCGGGCCCTCCAGCACACCGAGCACCGCCACCGACAGGGCCTCGTAGGGGCTGGCCAGATTCGAGTGGCCCCCCACCATCGGCACGCCAAAGCGCGCGCAGGCCTCGGCCATCCCCGCCAGCAACGGCCCCGCCGCCCCTTCGTCACCACACCAGAGGCTGTTCACCAACGCCAGCGGCCGTCCCCCCATCGCTGCGATGTCGCTGAGATTCACCAGCACGGCGCTCCAGCCGGCGAACCAGGGGTCCTCGCGTACCAGCTCCGGATGCATGCCCTCACAGGCCAGCAGCAGCGATCCGGCCGCACCGGGCACCGCGGCGGCGTCATCCCCAAGCTGGGCGGCGGCACCGAGCTCGGGAAAGGGCTGGTGGGGAAAGACCCGGGCGGCGGCCCGGATATCGGCTTTGGCCAGCAGGCCGCTCTGCCGCTGGAGCCGGGCCACCAACGCCGCCAGATCCGGGGGCGATCCCGCCGCCTCGCTCATGCCACCTCGCTCATGCCGCCCGCAGCCGCTGCGGCCGGAGCT
>JBKDOZ010000217.1:0-2612 GCA_046342735.1 Synechococcaceae cyanobacterium | reverse complement strand
TGGCTCCGGGTCATGTCGTCGGTCCAGCCCTGACAGCGGCTGGTGAGGTGCTCACCATGGGCGATCAGACCCTGATGCAGCTGGCAAGTGAGCACCGGGATGCAGTTCACTCCCGCGTGGTGGCGAAACCAGTGGCAGGTCATGCAGACCTTGCGGCTGCGGGTTTTGAGCAGCACCTCGCTGTCGAGGTAGGGCCACTCCTCGATCGGGGCTTCAAGCCTGGCTGCCAGGGCTGCCGGCCGGGACAAGGAGACGCCCATGAACCACTCAAGATGCGTACACCTGTACTAGCGCGGTTGTCTTGGTCTGGCTTGCTCAGCTCGTCCGCTTCAGGGGCAGGATGCGCACCCGCCGCCGGCGTTCATCGGCGACCACCAGCGCCCCTTGCTCGATCTCGGCGCCATAGGTCTTGAGCAGTGACAGCACCAGCGTGCCGATCGCCTCGGGCAGGACATTCAAGCAGCGCACCTGAAGCACGCTCGGCCCATCGGCACCGCTGAGGGCCAGCATCGTGCCGAAGTCCAGGTCGTGCGTGAAGACGGCGTAGCTGTTGGCGATCGCCCACTGCATCAGGACCGTATCCGGTGCCCTTGGATCGCCCACCTCCGACCAGTGCACGGCTTCATGACCTGCGGCCCGCAACAGGGGGATCCATTCGGTCGAGAGGTTCATGTCGACCAGGAGCCTGGCCATCAGCTCAGGACCAGCGCCTCTTCTCGCTCTTCCATGCGCCAGGCGGCGTACGCCAAAGCCTCATCGATGTCTGCCGCTTCCAGCTGCGGGTAGGCCTGCAGGATCCGCTCGCGGCTGCTGCCGCTGGCGATCAACCCCACGACCGTGCCCACCGTGATGCGCAGCCCGCGGATGCAGGGCTTGCCACCCATCACGGCGGGATCGTGGCTGATGCGGGGAAACGCCATGGGCCAAGCGTAGGCAGAAGCCGCCAACTTGCCCCCTTCAGGAGAGGGGCTGGGCAGCTCAGCCGGACTGAAGCTGGTGTTGCACCAGGAACGTCTCAATCCAGTCGTGGTGGCACTTCTGGTTGATCCGATCGGCGATCGTCACCGCCTCCTCGGGCACCTGGAACCGCTTGCGGAAGGCCCGGGTGAGGCTCTCCAGCTGGGGGCGGGGGAGAGCCCGCAGCGTGCTGTGGAGGTGCTGGATCGTCTCGGCATCGAGGGGGATCTGGCCGCAGTCGGCGTGGGCTGATGGCGGTGGCGTCGGGTCCGTGGCTTGGGTGCGGCGCTGAGCAGCGGAGGCAGCGGCGGCGGCGGGAGAACCAGCCTCCGGCCGGCTCAGACAAGACCGCTGCCCACCAGGCCGCTGGGCCCCATCACCCTGGCCCGCTGCACTGCTGACCTCCCGCTGGCGCTTGTCATAGAGGGCAAGGCCAAACGGGTTCCCGAAGGTCATCAGGGCCCGCTTCATGGCATCGGTCTCGGCTTCCTTGAGGGCGGATTCATGGGCCTGGCCCAGGTCCACGTCGATGCCGTGGCCGGCACCGCTGCCCTCACGGATCAGGGGTGTCAGGCCACCGGCGGTGACGGTGACGCGGACGCGGGCGGTGTAGGTGACGCCCCAACCGGGCTTCTGGTCTCGGCTCGTGCCTCTGGCACCGATCAAGCGTTCGGCCTGGGCGACGCAGCGGACGGCCACGGTCTGGCGCTGCCAGCCATCGAAGCCAAAGATGCGGTTGGCTTCCGCGATCACCTGCCACCCCTCCAGATAGCTCACGCGGCTGCGGCCTTGCTCCCGCTGGCGGACGTTGGCCCGATCGAGGGGGGCGGAAAGAGCGGCGAGCTGCTCGGGGGAGAAGCCAGGGGGCTGGACCGAGACGGCGGCCGACGCGGATTCCGGCACGGATGGAGGGAGCGCCTCGCGTCGATCAGCGGAGCGGCTCAGCTCCAGGGCTGAGGGGGGCCTCTGGACGGGACGTGGAGCAGCGGGCCGGCTGGCCCCGTTGGTGGAAGGAGCGGCGACGGTCATGGCGATGGAAGCAATGGTGTGAGGAGGAAGGAGAAGGAGCCCCGGCTGCCTGGCCGGAACCCCAGTTGCATGAGGCCTGTGGCTCCTCAGTGGATGCGCCAGGAGCGGCGGGAGATCAGCTGGGCGCCGGTGATCTGCTGGCCTGCCTTGAGAGCCGCCTTGATGGCGGTCTTGTCGGCCGAGAAGGTGGTTTTGACGCTGAGCCACTCGGGATCGAGCAGGGCCTCGTTCTCGATCTCGACCGCCTGTGACTTGCGGCTGCTGAGCTCGTGGTTGGGAAACGAGAAGCGGGTGGCCGTGGGCTGCAGCCTGGTGAGCACCAGAACCAGCGAGTCCTCGAGGGCATCCGCCCGAGAGGCATCAGACCGGGAAAGCTCGGTGAGCCGCTTGGCCTGCTGCTGGCGGTAGGCGGCCTGGCCGCGCAGGTGCTCGATCACCCAGCAGGTGGCATCGGCTTTGGCGGCGAGGGCCTGCTTGTTGCCTTCTTCCGCCAGCAGGGCAGCCTCCAGCTCGGCGAGGGCCTGGGCGCGGCTGTCGTCGTCATCGGCTTCCAGCTGCTCGGCGAGCTGACCGATGGCGGTGGTGAGCTCCTGGGCCTCGATGCCCAGCTGCCAGAGCGAGCCGGA
>JBKDOZ010000216.1:0-4370 GCA_046342735.1 Synechococcaceae cyanobacterium | reverse complement strand
CCAGTGCCACCCAGACTGAGATCAATCTGCCTTTCATCACGGCGACCGCAGAGGGTCCGAAGCACCTGGATCTCACCCTCACCCGGGCGAAGTTCGAGGAGCTGGCCTCGAAGCTCATCGACCGCTGCAAGGTGCCGGTGGAGCAGGCCCTCAAAGACGCCAAGCTCTCCCCCGCCGAGCTCGATGAGGTGGTGATGGTGGGTGGTTCCACCCGCATCCCGGCGGTGCTGGAGCTGGTCAAGCGCATCACCGGCAAAGACCCCAACCAAACCGTCAACCCCGATGAGGTGGTGGCGGTGGGTGCCGCCATCCAGGGCGGTGTGCTCGCCGGTGAGGTGAAGGACATCCTGCTGCTGGATGTCACACCACTGTCGCTCGGCGTGGAGACCCTCGGCGGTGTGATGACCAAGATGATCACCCGCAACACCACGATCCCCACCAAGAAAACAGAGGTGTATTCCACCGCTGTCGACGGGCAGACCAACGTGGAGATCCATGTGCTCCAGGGCGAGCGCGAGATGGCCAGCGACAACAAGTCGCTCGGCATGTTCCGCCTCGACGGCATTCCGCCGGCTCCCCGTGGCGTGCCCCAGATCGAAGTCACCTTCGACATCGACGCCAACGGCATCCTCAGCGTTACCGCTAAGGACAAGGGCAGCGGCAAGGAGCAGAGCATCTCGATCACCGGTGCCTCCACCCTCAGCGACACGGAAGTGGACAAGATGGTGAAGGATGCGGAGGCAAATTCGGCGGCCGACAAGGAGAAGCGCGAGAAGATCGACCTGCGCAACCAGGCCGAAACCCTCATCTATCAGTCCGAGAAGCAGCTCGGCGAACTGGGCGACAAGGTGGGGGCCGAGGACAAGGCGAAGGTGGAGCAGTTCAGCGCCCAGCTCAAGGAGGCCCTCGAGAAGGACGACATCGACACGATCAAGTCCACCCTCGAGCAGCTGCAACAGGCCCTCTACGCCGCCGGTGCCGCCGTGTACCAGCAGGGCGGTGCCACCGGTGCTCCCGATGGCGCCCCCGGCGGCAACGGATCCAGCGGTAATGGCAGCGGCGCCGCCTCCAGCGACGACGTGATCGACGCCGAGTTCACCGAGAGCAAGTGAGCGGTTGGCCCCGGCCTTGGCTGGGGTTGCCCTTGTTTCCACCAGCCCCCCGGAAGGGGGGCTTTTGTTTGGCTTGATGCGTAAAAGTGGGTGGAATGGGCGGCAATCTCCGAACTTCGCGAATGAGACTCCGCCGGATGTCGTGATCAGATATCCCGGATTAGTTGTGTCTGACCGCTTCTGCTTTGGGCGGCTGAAGATTTGTTTCTGGGCTAGGGAGTGCCGATGATGGAATCGCCATTGAGATCAATCTGGAAGCCGGATTCGATAGCCCAGGTTTCGGGGCTGGTGCGGTTGATGAGGGGTGACGAGGACTGCCAGGCCCAGTTTGGGTTGAGTGTCCAGGTGTGGATCTGATTGGTGGGTTTGTAGCGCCAGAGGATCTGGTTGTTACCACCGATGGATTCGGCGGCGAGCATCAGCCAATCGGAGTTGGTATCGCCGGTGTTCGCCCCCCAGGGAGAGGAGACGTTGAAGGAGGTAGTGCCCTTGAATACCACTGCTTGGCCGTCGCTGCGGCGGTTCAGGAAGGCGTTGCCTTTCGCTTCGATCTGGCTGTCATCATTGAGAATCGTGCCGGTGGCTGTAGCCTGCGCGCCGATGGCGTAGCCAAGCCCTGGATTGAGCGAAATGATGACGGTTTCGTCCGCCTCTACTTCCGCATCGGAGCTTGGATCGATTGTGAGCGTGGCTGTACTGGATCCGGCGGCGAAGGTTGCGAAACCACTCGATAGGGTGAAGCCATTGGGATTTGCATAGTCACCGCTGGAGGCGCTTGCGCTGCCGCCGAGGCTGAGGCTCACGGTGAGGGGGCTGGAGCTGGATCCTGTTCTGGATAAGGTGTAGGCTAGGCTGTTGGGGCCATCTTCTGTAACTGCTGCCGGTGGTGCGGCGAAGCTGACGGTGGGCAGGAGAATATCTTCGCTGACATCCATTGCCCAGAGATCGGCGCCAAGGGAGAAGAAGAGGGTATTGCCAACCAGCTTGATGTTGCTGATGTCGGAGCTGTTGCTGCCTGGCGTGAGATCGGCTACGAGGGTTGTGCCAGCGCTGGTGCCATCGCTTTTCCAGAGTTCCCTGCCGCTGATGCCATTATCAGCCGTAAAGTAGAGGGTGTTGCCAACGGCTGTGAGATCGCGTGCAAAAGAGCTGGCGATGCTTGGGTAATCAGCGCTATAGGCGATATCTTTGACAATGGTTGTGCCGGCACTGGTGCCATCGCTTTTCCAGAGCTCTTCGCCGAAGCTGCCATCCCTCGCCGTGAAGAACAGAGTGTTGCCAACGGCTATGAGCTTATCTGGGTAGGAGCTTGCGCTGCCTGGGCGGATGTCCTTGACGCGCACGGTGCCTGCGGTTGTGCCGTCGGATTTCCAGAGTTCTCTGTCTTCGCCGAAGACCTCGCTGGCCGCGAAAAAAACAGTGCTGCCAACAGCTGTCAGCAAGCTGTTGTATGACGAGCTGCTACCAGGGGAGATGTTGGCGACGCGGGTTGTGCCGGTGTCATCGCTCTTCCAGAGCTCCCGGGGCCATAGGGAATCTCCGAGAACAAAGAAAAGTGAGTTGCCAGCCGCCGTGAGCTCGCTGATGGTTGAGAGGCTGGAGGTTGGGAGGATATCTAGGGCGAGAGAGGTGCCCATGCTGGTGCCATCGCTTTTCCATAGATCCCTGCCGCCGTAGCCATAGAGCCAACTGTTGATGTCGTCGGCTGTAAAGTAGAGGGTGTTGCCTGCTGTGGTGAGATAGCGCGGTGTTGATGGCCATGGCCCTGGAAGAATGTCCTTAAGCAGGGTTGTGCCTGCGGTAGTGCCATCGCTTTTCCAGAGCTCGTTGCCGTTGCTGCCGTCATCGGTTGAAAAGTAGAGGGTGTTGCCGGCGGCCGTGAGACTATCTCCATGGCTTCCGTTGGTTGCGATGCCTGGGTAGATATCTTTGACGAGGGATGTGCCGGCAGTAGTGCCATCGCTTTTCCAGAGCTCATTGCCGTTGCTGCCGTCATTGGCGAAGAAGAACAGAGTGTTGCCAATCGCAGCGAGTCTGGCGCCAAAGCGAAAGGAGCCTGAGATGCCTGGGTAGATGTCTTTGACGAGGGATGTGCCGGCAGTGGTGCCATCGCTTTTCCAGAGCTCTCTGCCGCTGCTTCCGCCTTCCGATACGAAGAACAGGGTGTTGCCAGCGGCCGTGAAGTAAGCGAAGTAGGTTTGGATGCCTGGCTTGGCAACAAGACGCGGGTTGCCCATGGAGGTTAGGTGGGAAGAATGGGAGGGATCAGCGGCTCTGAAGGGGCGCCACCCAGCTCAAGGTCTGTGATTACCGTTGAAGCTGCACGCCGTTAGTGCTGGGGGCTTTTGGTGTGACCGTAACGAATGCTAGCACTCTCTTCCTGTAGGGCGATAGTCATGGTCTTCCCTCTGTGCGGCTTCTGAGATGGGGTACTGGCCTCAGGGTTGGTGGATTGCTTGTTGCTTTGGCCTGGCATTCAAAGTGGGCCTCTCCCGGGGGCGGGGGGGTACGCGGTCTAAATCGTTATTGCGGCCTGGATAGCTTCTGGCGTGATTTATGCTTGTGCTTTCTTGGCGAGCAGATCCCAGGCGGCTGAATAATCCTGTCTGACAACAAGTTCCCCAAAGCGCTCAGCAATGGCTCGGTAGGTCATGGCGTGTTTCTGCTTCTGATTGATTGAGTCTGTAGCAAGCCATTGGAGCTGGCATCACCATGATCTCGCGACGACCATAGGTTGGATGAATCCCTGGGCCGACAACCAGAACCATGAAGGCAATCCTGGGTCGGCTCAGCCTGGTGCTTCTAGGTTGCTCGCTGGGTGCACTGCTGGCCTTTCGGCTGATCGGATCTCATGTGGACAGAAAAGGGGTGCTGCGCGAGCCCTTCTTCCTGCTGCCGATTGGCCTTCTGCTCGCGGGTGCTGGAGCGGCCACGGGGATCACGGCCATCGCGTGGCGGCATGCCCAGGATCGGGCCTGAACTGGAGAGGTTCATCCGGATGGTCAACCAGCCTTTTGAACCTCCACGGCGGTCTTGTCCATGATTGTCCAGCGTCTGTCTCTTGTTCAGGATCTGGGGCCAAGCCACCGCCTTGCCAGCAGTTCGCTCAGCACCCCCCGCGGCAGCAGCGCCAACGGCAGGAACCAGGCCACGTTGAAGAAGAACAGCGGCAGATAGAGGCTGAAGGCCAGGGCCCACGAAGGCAGCCAGCCGGCGGTCATCAGCATGGTGAACAACTGGGCCCCGGTCGCCCCGATC
>JBKDOZ010000215.1:0-23224 GCA_046342735.1 Synechococcaceae cyanobacterium | reverse complement strand
TCGGAGCGGGCCAGCTTGAGCAGATCGCTCACCAGGCGGGCCATGCGCTCGGCCCCCTCCTCGATCAGCCTGAGCTGGTCGCGCTCCTCGGGGCCCAGTCCCTTCGCCCGGCGGCGCAGACGCCCCGCGTAGCTGCCGATCAGGGTGATCGGCGTGCGCAGCTCGTGGGCCACACCATCCACAAAGGACCGTTGCCGCTCCCAGGAGGCGTTGAGGCGATCGAGCATGGCGTTGAACGCCGCGGCGATCGGCTGAAGCTCCTGGGGCTGGGCCGCCACATTCAGGGGCACCGGCTTGGCAGGCGGCAGGGGATAGGAGGAGAGTTCGCGGCTGAGTGCGGCCAGCGGACGCACCAGACCCCGCTGGGTGACCGGGCGCAGCAGCAGGGCGGTGAGCAGGGCGGCGACGGCGGCGGCGGCGGCGAGGAGCTGGAGGGTGATCTCCTGCTGGCGAATGGCGGCCGTCACGTCCTGGTTGAGGAGCAGCGAACGGCGGGCCCCATCGGCAAAAATCAGGGGGGTGGTGCTCTCGAGCAGCAGGCGATCCCCCTGATGGATCAGGCGAGGCGGCCGGACCGGACCGGGCGGACGCAGTTCCAGCTGGAGGCCGGGCATCAGGAGGCCATTGGCGACGGCGGGGAACTGGGCCGCGGAGCGAGCCCGCAGAACCAGCTCCATGGAAAGCTCCCGCATCAGCTGCTTGTGGGCCTGGCGACGCTCCAGCTGGGCCAGCGACAGGCTGGCGGCCACGAGGAGGGCGTAGCCGGCCAGCACGGCGAGAACGGTGCCCCCCTGCAGCAGATCGCGCAGGGCAACCGGGGGGCGCCCACGGCGGGCGCGCTCAGGAGTTTTTAAAGTTTTTTTCATGGAAGCCCCCCCTAAGCCCCCGGAAGGGTGCTAAAACTTAAGCAGGTCTCAAGCACCGCCATGCAAACCTCTCTGCAAACCCGCTCCATCCTGGGCCGTCGCCCCGGCGCTTCCAACGTTGCCTTCAGCAACCGGCTGATCGTGAGCCTGCTGCAGCGCCGCCAGTCCCTCAATCCGCTCTCCAAGGGCTTCACCCTCGTCGAGCTGTTGATCGTTGTGGCGATCATCGGCATCCTCTCCGCCATCGCCCTGCCCAACTTCCTGCAGGCCCGCAGCGCCGCCCTGATCGGCGCCCGCGTCGGTGAGGCCATGGGCTTCGCCAAGGAGTGCGCCGTCTACACCGTCACCGGCATCGGCGTAACCCCCAAGCCCCCCAACAACCCCAACAACGATGGCGGCGTCTCCGTCAGCGGCTGCGGCGGCCAAGACCAGCCTGGTGCCGTGACGGCGAGCTGGGGCAGCGCTCGGGCCAGCGGCGTGCGCTGCCTGAGCTCCACCTCCACCTCCACCAGCTCCACCGCCACCGTGAGCATCAGCAACACCGGTGCCATGAGCTGCCTCTTCAGCTGAGTCCCACCTTTCGCTTCTCGGCAGCGGCTCCGTTTTCGGAGCCGCTTTTTTATTGGCTGTGCTCCCAGCAGCCCGCAGCCCGCCGCAGCCCGCCGGAGCCCGACACCAGCCCGTCCCAGGCTGGCCCAGGCATACGGGAACAGCAGCCGCGGGCCCGATGGGGCTCGGAGGGGAATCCGAAGCCCGAACCGCTTGGCCCCACCGCGGCCATCCCCGCTAGCCTTGCCCTAGATCGAAGAATGCAAGACAAGGAGAACGATGAACTCGCGCCTCTTGCTGCAACTGCTGGTGGCCCGCCCGCGGGGGGGGCGCCAGGACAAGGATGGCGGCTTTGCGCTGCTTCTGGCCCTGTTTGTGGCCTTCACCGTGATGCTGGGCTGGCTGGCCCTGGCCAACCGCAGCAATTCGAGCAGCCTGGGGGCCGCCCTGCAGGGTGAAAACCGGGAGGCCCGCATCACGGCAGAATCCGGCCTGGCGGTGGTGATCGATGAGCTGAACCGGCCGGCCAACCGCATGATTCTGGCCAAAGGGCAGATGATCGGCACAACACCGAACAGTGCCCTGACCAACTGGGACCAGCCCGTCGCCACCGGCTCCCCCTTGATCAATCCCTGCGCCAACGTCGGCGTCGTAAACCCCGAGGCGGAAACCCGGCCCTCCGCCCTGGCCACAACCCTTGGATCAGGAAACTCTGTCCCACTGGCCAATGGCGGAGCGAACGATGGCGTGACACGCCAATTCCGGCTCGTGGGCTACAGGCTGAAGAACGCTGACCGCAGCACGGGAGCGGCTTACGAGCCTGATCAGGTCAACCTCCAGCCAGATCGTCAAAACCAGGTCCCCAAACGCGGCGTCGGATACCTGGAGGTCACGGTGGAGGGTCAGCTGTGGCGCGATCGCAGCAGCAAAGGCTTACCCCCCCTTCTGCTGGCCACCTCCCGCGTCACCCAGGAACTGCAGGTGGTGCCGAAGTGCTGCAACCGCAGCTTCCGCGGCCCCGGTGACCCAACACGCGCCTCTGAAAGGACAGACGATGGCGTCCTTCCCGGCATTTACGGCGATGACAACCGCTTCTGCTTCGATGACTTCCCCCCGATGATGCTGGGCGTCGGCAATCGGGAAGGCCGCAATGATGGCGGCTTATTCACGGTGCTCTCCACGCCAAATATCCGTACCCAGGAGAACCCAAACGAGCGACCCATCAAGGTGTTCTGCTACAGCACACAAAGCAGATGCAGCGGCGATGTTGCCATCGATGGGGTGCCCGTGGTGGCCACCAATCAAACGCCCCCCACCGTACCCGTCCTCAGCGCGGATGGCATCCCCTGCGACGACGACGATCTGGACTGCAAAAAGAAAGGCATTCTAAAAGCCAAAACGCTATCAGCCCGATCCATTGAGCTGACCAACGCAGTCAACGGAGGTGCTAAAAGCAACAGCGCAACCGACAAGTACGCCAAAGACTACGTACGCGTCAATGGCAAGAACGTGGAAATATGCAACAAGAAGTACAGCACTGATGCCGACACGGCAGCCACGGCGAACCGCTTCGACACATCCCCCGAGATCGTGACTGGGAGCTGCGAGATCCTGTATGACGACAGAAAGCCAAACGACAGCAAAAATGTGTGCGCCAGGCAGGAGATCGACGGCTTCGTCTCCTATCACTGCCGCATCCGCAACATCTACGTCAACGATTTTGATGCCGACGGCGAAGCGAGCGTTCGCGCCAACAACACCCTGTTCATCGACACAACCGGCAACCCTGAAACACCGAATCCCCGCATCAATTTTCACATCAACGAAGACTGGGCCAAGACAAGACTCGACTCCACAGATCCAAATGACGCGCTCATCAGAAAGGAGATGTCCGAGAAGAATGGACTGAGTCCATCCGGTTTCCGCTCTATTTACACCGTGGGCGGCTACAACGATGGTCAAAGCCAGCACGTGAACTGCGGCGTTCGCAGCAGCGCTGATCAAGCCTGCCTCACGCCGGCGGATCCCAAAATCTCCACGCGGGCGGCTATCATTTCAGCCTGCGAGAGGGCGTACAACCAGGCCAAAGATACCGTGGAAGACACCTGTGAGCGTGACAAGCGAACAAGCAGGGTGTTTGCCGAAGTAGGTGATGATGGCTACATGCGCGGCCTGTTTCTCTTCGCCCCCTTCTCCAACGTCACCGTCTACGGTGACCCCACGGTGGATACCGGCTGGGACCAACAAGACCTGGACCAAGGCAGGCCCCAGATCGCGGCAGCGGTGTGGGCTCACCGTTTGCGGTTTGTGAGCCGCACGACGGAGATTTATGTGCCCGGCAGAAACGCCGAATTCTTCGGATTCGAAACCTCCTGGGATGATCGCTACGCACCACATTTCTCGTTCGATTACGTTGCGCGTGGTATCACAGGCCAGTCCCTCTTCTCCCTTCCCAAATAAGGAAACCTGAGGTAGATATGCACAGCCCACGCTGGCGAGCCCACGTCCGCCCCTCCTCCCTGGTCTCCACGGAGCCCGCCGAGGCCGGATTCTCCCTGGTGGAGGTTCTTGTGGGGGCCATTTTGCTGGCGATCTCCCTGGGAATGGCTGGCGCCATGAACGGCGTGGCCACCCGTGGCATCAGCAACAGCACGGCGGTCAACGACCGCAATGCTGCGGTGGATGCCAACATCGCCTTGATTCGGTCGTTGGTGGAGCGTTACACCTGGTGCTCCGGCGCACCGGCCTTGGAGGCGAGCGACGTGCCCACCTGCCTGGCCAGGAACCCTTCCGACGAAAGCTACTACAGTCCAGCTGTGTCCAAGGATGATGTCGTCCAGGCCCCCCAGATAGGCAACAACAGCAGAGCCCTTTTTGAGGCGGCCTGCCAGAACGGCACCCTCACCACTGACCTGATTAATCAGATCAACTCCCTTCCCCTTCCTCAGCCCGATGGCATGACCCGCAGCGTGAGCGCCATCAGCGTCAACAACATACCGACTCACCGCATCCAGATCCTCTTTGAGAGCCCATCAACGGACAAAAATTCCGTGGTGCGCAGCTTGGTGATCACCCCCCCGGTGGCCGCCTTCTGTTCATGACCAAGCCCCTTGCCCACCGACGCTCGCGCTGGCGGGAGCCAAAGCCCGAGGGATTCACCCTGGTGGAGATTCTCGTTGCCGTGGCAGCTCTCACCGTGATCTCCACAATGGTGGTCAAAACTACGGGGCAGAGTCTGCGGCGCGAGGTGCTCAACTCCCTCACCGTGGACCTCTACGGCTGGCTGGAGGGGGTGCAACGCAAGGCGATGAGCGTGGATCCCAGCCAGAGAGCCGCCAACCCCGCTGCTTTTCCCCCCTGCACGGTGACCTTCAATACGGGAACTCTCACGCCTGGATCGGTGCTCGCGCAAACGCCAGCAGAATGTGCTCCGGGCTCACAGCAGCGCGATGGCGTCGCTGAATTCTTGCTGCCGAACTTCAATAGCAAGGCAAATTTCGTGGTACAAACCTTCAACGGCAATACCGTCACCTTTTCGCCCAGGGGCACGGTCACCTTTACCGACGGCGCTTCCACCAATCCTTTAACCGGGCCTTTCACGATCGAGATCAGCCGCGAGGGAGGTTCCCTGGCTCGCTGCCTGCGGATGGAACCCCTGCTCGGCTTCATGGCGATCGGTTCCCTCAACAACCAAAATCCAAGCGCCAGCCAGGACTGCCCCGAAAACAGTTTTGACGGCGTTTTCTGAGGCTGGCTCGATGTCCCGACCCCTCCGTACCACCCACCGGCAGCCCGCCTCTCGGCATCGAGCCAGGAGCACAGGTTTCACTCTGGTGGAACTGCTGATGTACCTGGCCCTCGGCTCCGTGCTGGCCGCCGCCGCCGCCACCATCGTAATCGGCAACATCCGCACGGCCTCCAGCCTGGAGCTGCGCCAGAGGGCCGTCGATGACTTCAGCCGCCTGAATTTATTTCTCCAATCAGAAGTTTCCGAGGGCGAAAGGATCGAGTACGACACCACGACCCTTCCCGAACTCTGCGGAACAGGTCAACCCCTGTTCACAATTGTGCTACCCAATCCCCTGAACCCCCCTGAGCCTCCTGAGGATCGAATCAGGGAGCCTTTGCCCAGGATCTACTACTTTACGCGCAATGATGGTGCCGAGCTCTGGCGCTGCGGGCCCAACTTCGACACCAACGGGGCCCTGGTCATCACCGACGGACCGCGCCTCGCGGATGTCATGCCTGCTCGGGTGAATGCCGATACCCGCCTCGGCCTTGTCAACACCGACAGCGACCGGATGCTTTTGTACACCCTTGAACTTCGCAGCCGCGCCGGCACGGTGACCCTGCAGCGTGGTAGCGCCACCGCTCCGCTGGTGGCCCGCACCGGCGTGCGCGCCATTGAGTGATCGCGGGATCCCCCCGGGAACACCCCCTCACACCCCTCCCCCCAGTTGCCGCGGTCCTTCGGGTGGCCCCTGTTGCCGCGGGCCCTCTGGCAGTTCCGCCTCCAGGGGAGCTGCGAGCCGCACCTCCGTGACCAGCCGCTGCTGCCCACCCCCGGCCAGGGCCAGTTGCTGCTCCAGCCGCAGGCGCAGCAACCCCTCCCCTTCCGCTACCGCGGTGAAGCCGGTGGGGCTGAGGCCATCGAGCAGCACCCGGTTCTGGGGATCTCCAGCCCCAGGCTCGCCGTAGAGGCCGAAGGCGGGCCCGCAGCGCAACAGCACCCGGCCACGCCAGATCGGGGAGGGCGCAGGCGCGATCGCGTAGGTGATCGCCCCCGCCTCGCTGAGAAGGTGAAGCACCGGTTGGCGGCCAGCCATCGGGCAGCCGTCCTGCGGGACCTCCGGGGATCGGGCGAGGCGAGCCGCCCGACGCAGATCCCCCCGCATGAGCTCCAGGGTGCGCCGATGCCCCAGCCGTTCCCGCGCCATCCGGGTCAGCCGCGCCCCCTGATCTCCCTCCGCCAACACCAGGCGCAGGACCACCCCCCACAGCACCAACCCCAGACAGGAAGCCACCAGCAGTTCGGGCAGGCTGAAGCCCTGGCGCCGCGGACGCCGCGGCCAGCGCGTGCCGCCGCTCAGAGGCTGGCATCGGGTCGGCATAGCCCCTCCAGCCAGCGGCCGATCCGCACCACCCCCAGCGGCAGGGACACCACCACGCAGCGCACCAGCGGCGTGCCCTCAGCCCCCAGCCGCACCGTGCCGCCATCCAGCACCAGCCCATTGCTGGTGAAGCGCACGGCCTCCGGCAGGTTGTGCTCCACGTGAATGGAGGAGGACGCAGCCTCCTCGACCAGGGCCAACTCCTCCTCCAGGCAGCTCGGCAGGTTGCCCTCCGAAGCCCCTTGCCAGCCCTCCGCCGTCAGGCGCAGCGCACAGGGTCGGCCATGGCGCTGGGCGGCGGCCCGACCCCGCTCCAGGCCGAGGGCAACGCGGCGGCTGGCGTTCTCCACCCGCTGCCGGGCCAGGGACCCACCGGCCCAATGCAGGCTGGGAAGGGCCAGCAGTCCCAACAGGGCCACCGCCACCAGCAGCTCCGCGAGCGAAAAACCTGGGGAACGCTCCCTCATGCCCCCTCCTCGGGAGGCCGGGGCGCCTCCTCCACAAGCGGGAGCAACGGCGGCGCAGCGGCCGCCCCACACAGCCCGAACGCCGCCGGGCTCCACAGGCGCTGGCGCGCAGGCTCCGCCAGACCCTCCGCCGCAACCTCCACTTGCACCAGGCCGTCCTGGCGGGTGGTCACCTTCCGGCGCAGGCCCTCCGGCAGCGGGTGGGCCGCGAGGGCAGCCCCCAGAGCCTGCCCCTGGGAACCACAATCAGGCGACCCTGGCATCGCCTCCCCGTGGCGTCGCAACCGCGCCTCGCTGGCCATCAGCTCGGCCTCCACCCGCTCCCGTAGCTCCTGCCGGGACTCCTCGGCCACCGCCACGCTGACGCTGCCCCCCCACACCTGCAGGGAGCCGGCCATGGTGCCCAACAACAGGCAGGAGGCCACCAGCGATTCACTGATCGTCATGGCCGCACCCCCCGCAGACCGAGTTCGCGCAGGGCCAGCACCCGCGGCGGATCCCCCTGCACATCCAGCACGAAGGCCGCCCGCCAGGGGGGATCGCCAGCGCCGCCGCGCCGACTTAACTCCAGATCGATGCGCGCAACCCGACCGTCAGGCGAGGCAGCGGGCTCCCAGCCCTCCAATTGATAGGCCAGGGCGGGCACGTCTGCCCGCCGGAGATCCTCCTGGGCGGGTGCGTCGGCGCAGGCGCGCCCGGGGCCGGACCAGGCCGCCAGGGGCAGGGTGAGCAGGCAGGGGTGGTGGGCGACGAGACGCCCAACCAGCTGGTGGGCCGCCGAAGCCAGCGCGTCCTCCAGGCGCCGTTGGCCGAGGGCCGAGGCATGGCGCAGCCGCGCCTGATGCCACGTGCTCTGGGTGGCCAGGGAGCCCAGCAGCACGATCAGGGCACCAACCAGCACCACGGGCAGGGCGTAACCGCCCTGAGAACGGGAAGGGGAACGGGAAAGCGCGCGTCGGGGGGAAACCACCGCCTGCAGAGCATCGGCGTCCTAAGCATTCCCATCGCCGGTCAACCGATCGGGCGCTGAGACGGGAGAATGGCAGCCAGTTCCTTCACGGCCCCTTCGTTTCGATGAGCCGCTCTTCTTCCCGCGACGAGCGGGCGCTTGTGGACGCCATCGTCCAGCAACACCAGCTGCACTACTCCCTCGTCCAGCTGCGGCTGGTGGGCATCCTGCTGCTCCTGCTGCTGGGCAGCCGCTGCCTGGAGGCGGTGATCACCCTGGGGGCTCCGCCGATCCAACAGCTCACCGCCCTCACCAGCCTGAGCAACTGGCTGCCGCTCCTGCCCCTGGGCATCAGCCTTTACCTGCTCGGTGGGGGCCGCCAGCGGCGGCGCCAAGAGTTCGTCCCCACCGAAGCCCTCCACCGCGGCCTGCTGCCGATGGCCCTCGCCTGCCTGCTTCTGCTGCCCTGGCTCACCCTCCAGGATGGGGTGGCGTTGAACAAGGAGCGCCGGCTGGCACTGGAGCAGGAGCAGAACCGCCTCATCAGCAACAGCGAGTGGGCCCTCCTGGCTGAGCGGGCGGTGAGTGCCGAACAGATCCGTGCCCTGGCACGGCGCGCTGAGGTGAAGGTGCCGATCGCGGCCGGCGAACCGGTGCAGTTGAGTCGCTGGCGTTTTGAGCGGGCCCTCGAGATCTCCGAAGAAGAGGCGCGCAAGAAAAAACCAATTCTCACTCTCTCGCCCTGGGAGCAGCAGGTGCTCAGCATGCCGCGCATGGTGGCCACTGTGGCCCTGCAGGTGATCACAGGCATCGGCTTGTTCCTTCTGCATCGCCAGGGAAGCCGGGAGATGAACCGCCACGGCCTCAGCATCGGAATGTTCTTTCGCTCCGACCCGGTTCGGGAGCGACAATATATCTATTGATTCAAGCGCAGCACGGCCATGAAGGCCTCCTGGGGCACATCCACCTTGCCCATGGCCTTCATCCGCTTCTTGCCCTTGGCCTGTTTCTGCAGCAACTTTTTCTTGCGGGAAATGTCGCCGCCGTAACACTTGGCCAGCACATCTTTGCGCATGGCGCTGATGCTTTCACTGGCGATCACCCGGCTACCAATGGCCGCCTGGATCGGGATTTTGAACTGCTGGCGAGGAATCAACTCCTTGAGCTTCTCCACCAATCCCTTGCCCACGTTGTAGGCCTTGTCGCGGTGCACGATCGTGGTGAGGGGATCGGCCCGCTCGGCATTGATGAGCACATCGAGCCGCACCAATTCGTTGCGACGATAACCAATCAGATGATATTCCATGGAAGCATAGCCCTTGGTGCGACTCTTGAGCTGATCAAAAAAGTCGGTAACCACCTCCGCCAGCGGCATGTCGTAGTGCAGCGTAACCCGGTCGGTGGTGATGTATTTCATGTCAACGAATTCACCGCGCCGCTCCTGACACAGCTCCATCAGAGCACCGTTGTAGGTGTTCGGGGTGTAGATCTCAAGCTTCACATAGGGCTCTTCGATCGACTCCCGCTTCTGGGGATCCGGCAGGGTGGCGGGGTTATCGATCATCATCACGCTTTCATCGAGCATGTTCACGCGGTACACCACCGAAGGCGCCGTCACGATCAGGTCGAGGTCGTACTCACGCTCCAGCCGCTCCTGCACGATCTCCATGTGCAACAGGCCCAGGAAGCCGCAGCGGAAACCGAAGCCCATGGCACTGCTGGTTTCCGGCTCATACTGCAGGGCCGCATCGGAAAGGCGCAGCTTGTCGAGGGCATCGCGCAGATCGGGGTATTGATCGGCATCGGTGGGGAAGAGGCCGCAGAACACCATCGGCTTGGCTTCTGTGTAGCCCGGCAGTGGCGCCGCAGCCGGGGCGGCCGCCAGGGTGATCGTGTCGCCCACCCGGGCATCGGCCACCGCCTTGATCGAGGCCGCCAGGTAACCCACCTCACCGGCGTGGAGGCTCTCCACCTGACGCTGGTCAGGGGCCATCACTCCCACCTCATCGAGTTCGTAGGTTTTGCCACTGGCCATCAGCAACACTTTGTCGCGCCGCGAGATGGTGCCGCTGATGACGCGGAAATAGACGATCACGCCGCGGTAGGGGTCGTAATAGGAATCGAAGATCAGGGCCCGCAGGGGCTCCTCCTGGAGATCGGGCGGGGGCGGCACCCGATCCACCACCGCCTGCAGGATCGCCGGAACCCCGAGTCCGGTTTTGGCGGAGCAGGCAATCGCAAGGCTGGTGTCGAGGCCGATGATCGCCTCGATCTCCTCACAGACCCGCTCGGGATCAGCCCCAGGCAGATCAATCTTGTTGAGAACGGGAATGATCTCCAGATCATTCTCCAGCGCCAGATAAACGTTGGCCAAGGTCTGTGCTTCCACACCCTGGCTGGCGTCGACCACCAGCAAAGCCCCCTCGCAGGCCTGCAGGGAGCGGCTCACTTCATAGGAAAAATCAACGTGGCCGGGGGTGTCGATCAGATTAAGGATGTAGCGCTGGCCATCGGCGGCGGTGTACTCCATCCGCGCCGCCTGCAGCTTGATCGTGATGCCGCGCTCGCGCTCCAGCTCCATGTTGTCGAGGAACTGCTCCTGCATATCCCGGGCCGCCACGGTTCCGGTCTCCTGCAGCAGACGATCGGCCAGGGTGGATTTGCCGTGGTCGATGTGGGCAATGATGCAGAAGTTGCGGATGCGGGCGGCGGGAACGTCGGTCATGGGCGGGGCAGGGCGGGAGTGGGGCGCGGTAGGGGGCGCGGTCCCGCGGGCGGGGTGCCGGATGGGCTGATCCTAGGCAGGGGCGTGGGAAGAACCGGCCGGGGCGGGCGCCGTGTCGGCGGCGGCGCGTGATCCCTAAGCTCGCCGTATGCAAGAGCACGCGGCCCGACCGCGCAGACGCCATGACCCTGGAAACCCCCACCGATCCCCGCGCCCTCACCGTGGAAAACGTCGAGCGGGTGCTCGATGAGCTACGCCCCTATCTGATGGCCGATGGCGGCAACGTCGAGATCGTGGAAATCGATGGGCCGGTGGTGAAGGTGCGGCTGCAGGGTGCCTGCGGTTCCTGCCCCAGCAGCACCATGACGCTGAAGATGGGCATCGAGCGCAAGCTGCGCGAATCGATCCCCGAAGTCAGCGAGGTCGTGCAGGTTCTCTGATGGGGCGTGCGATCCAGCCCGACTCTTAGGCTGCGCCCATCCGCCCCTCGCCCCTGTGCTCGACCAGCGCCTGCTGCGCGATGACCCCGAGCGGGTCCGCCGTGAGCTGGCCCGCCGCGGCCTCAGCCCCGACATCGCCAGCCTGCAGGGGCTCGCCCAGGGCGAGAAGGAATGCGAGGCCCGGCGCAGCCAGCTGCAGGCCGAAGGCAACCGCATCGGTCGCGATGTGGGGCAGCGGATCCGCGAAGGGGCCCGCCCCGACGACCCCGCAATCCACGAATTGCGCGAACAGGGCAACGCCATCAAACGGCAGGTCGCCGAGCTGGAACAGCAGGAAAAGGGCCTCGCTGCCCAACTGCGTGAGCAACTCCTCAGCCTGCCCAACCTGCCCTCCCCCCACACCCCCGAGGGCCGCAGCGAAGCCGACAACGTGGAGGTGAAACGCTGGGGCAGCCCCCGGCCCGCCGGCAACGACCTCCAGGAGCACTGGCAGATCGCTGAACGCCTGGGCCTGATGGAGAGCGAACGCTCGGTGCGCATCGCCCAGAGCCGCTTCATCACCCTGATCGGCGCCGGTGCCCGCCTGGAGCGGGCCCTGATCGCCTTCATGCTCGATCGCCACGGCGCCCGCGGCTACCAGGAGATGCAGCCGCCGATCCTGGTGAACACCGCCAGCCTCACCGGCTCGGGCCAGCTGCCGAAGTTCGCGGAGGAGAGCTTCCGCTGCGCCGAAGACGACCTCTGGCTCACCCCCACCGCCGAGGTGCCCCTCACCTCCTTCCACCGCGACGAGGTGATCCCGGCCGACCAGTTGCCGCTGCGCTACGTCGCCCACACCCCCTGCTTCCGCCGGGAGGCCGGCTCCTATGGCCGCGACACCCGCGGCTTGATCCGCCTGCACCAGTTCAACAAGGTGGAGCTCTACTGGTTCACCCGAGCCGAAGACTCCGACAGCGCCCACGAACAACTCACCCGCGACGCCGAGGCGATCCTTGAGGCCCTGGAGCTGCCCTACCGCCGCATTGAGCTCTGCGCCGGGGATCTCGGATTCTCTGCCGCCCGCACCTTCGATCTGGAGGTGTGGCTGCCCGGGGCCGGCACCTACCGGGAGATCTCCAGCTGCAGCACCTGCGGCGACTTCCAGGCGCGGCGGGCGAACATCCGCAGCCGTCTCGAGAAGGGCACCGCTCTGGTGCATACGCTCAACGGCAGCGGCCTGGCGATCGGTCGCACCATGGCCGCCTTGCTGGAGAACGGCCAACAAGCCGACGGCAGCGTGCGACTCCCCGCCGCCCTGGTGCCCTACTTCGGCGCCGAGACGCTGGCCCCCAGCTGAAGCGCCCGCCGCACCACCACATCGCTCACCCCCGGCAGAGGCGCCCCCGGCCCGACGATGCCCAGCTCCTGCTGCACCCCCTGCAGCTCGGCGAGGGTGGCCGCCACGCTGCCCCCGGGGGCGAGCATCCCCTGCTGCTGCCTGAGCGGGAAGATCACCAAGGATTCCTGGGCACGCCGCAGGGCGCTCTCGCTCACCCCCTGCAGGCCGGCCAGGGCAAGCACCGCCTCCCCGGGCTGGCGCCGCGCCCAGCCATGGGTCCACTGCCAGGCGAGCACCAGGCGGGCGAGATCATCGCGCTGGCTGGCAAGAACCTGGGGATCCACCACCAGCACATCGAGGATCTGGCCGGGCAGGGCGCGGCTGTCGAAGGCCACCCGGGCGATGCCGAGCCGCAGCACCAGATCGCTGAAGGGGGGGTAGGTGGCGGCGGCATCGATGCGGCCCTGGCGCAGGGCCGAGGCCATCTCCTGGGGATCCATCGGCACGAGGCGCACATCGGCGATGTCCAGTCCAACGCTGGCGAGGGCGCGGCTGGTGAGGAAGGGGCCGAGGCTGGAGGGGGCAACCCCCACCCGGCGCCCCCGCAGAGCGCGCAGATCGCTGATGGAGTGATGCACGATCAGCTGGTCGCCACCGCGCGACTCATCGAGCACCAGCACCACGACGGGGCAGCGCTGCGGCAGGCGGCTGCAGAGGTCCACCGCCTCCACGCTGGTGAGCGGCGCCAACGCCACCTGCCCCCGCAGCCACGCCTGCACGATCTCCTGGGGATTGCGGTATGGAACCAGGGACATACGGATGCCCGCGGCCCGATCGAAGCCCTGCTGGTGGGCGAGCTGGAGGTAAGCGGTGCCGAGCCAGGGCGCCACGGGCAGCGTCAGGGCGGCGCCGTCCGGCGGGCGGGAGGGGGAAGGGCAGCCGCCCAGGACGAGGGCGAGGAGCGGCACCAGGCGGAGGCTGGCCGCGCGCCAGGCGCCTGGGCGGGACAGCTTGGGGCCAGGCATGGGCCTGTTCGGCGGCAACAGCGCCACAATGGTTCCACTGTGAAGGTTGGCCCGCATGGGGGTTCTCACCGCCCTGGCGATCCTGGCGTTGTTGATCGTGGTTCATGAGGCCGGCCATTTCCTGGCGGCCACCTGGCAGGGCATCCGGGTGAGTGGCTTCTCGGTGGGCTTTGGGCCGGCGCTGCTGGCCCGGCGGCGGCGGGGCGTCACCTACGCGCTGCGGGCCATCCCCCTCGGCGGCTACGTGTCCTTCCCCGACGATGAGGAAGAGGAGAGCGGCGTGGCCCCCGACGATCCGGATCTGCTGCGCAACCGTCCGCTGCCCCAGCGGGCCCTGGTGATCGCCGCCGGCGTGCTCGCCAATCTCCTGCTGGCCTATCTGGTGCTGTTCGGGCAGAGCGTGGTGCTGGGGATCCCCGATGGCTTCTCCGCCCGCGCCGGCGTGCTGGTGAGTGGTGTGCAGGGGGGCCAGGCAGCCGCCTTGGCCGGCCTGCAGCCGGGCGACCGCATCCTGGCGGTGGACGGCGAGCGCCTGGGGGGAGGCCAGCCGGCGGTGGGGGCGCTGGTGGAGCGCATCCGCCAGGGCGCCGGCCAAACCCTGGCCCTGCAAGCGGACCGTGGGGGCCGCCCGGTGACCCTCACCCTCACCCCCTCCGAACTCGCGGGCATCGGCCGCATCGGCGCCCAGCTCCAGCCGGATGGGCTGGAAACCTTTCGGGCCCCGCGCGGCCCCCTCGAGCCCTTCCGCCAGGCCAACCACGACTTCACCACCCTCCTGCAACGCACCGTCGAGGGCTTCGTGACCCTGGTCACCCACTTCGGCGAGACCGCCTCACAGGTTTCCGGCCCGGTGAAGATCGTGGAAATGGGCGCCTCCCTGGCCCACCAGGGGGGCAGTGGCCTGTTTGTGTTCACCGCCCTGATCTCGATCAACCTGGCGGTGCTCAACGCCCTGCCGCTGCCGATGCTCGATGGCGGCCAGTTCTGTCTGCTGCTGCTCGAGGGCCTGCGGGGTCGGCCGCTGCCGGAGCGATTCCAGGCGGCCTTCCTGCAGTCGGGCTTTGTGTTTCTTATGGGGCTCAGCCTGATGCTGATCGTCAAGGACACCAGCCAGCTTCCGGCCGTGCAGCAGTGGTTGGGGCGCTGAACCCGAGCGAGGCAGGTGGACCGGTACAGTGGCAAGCTGTCTTTCTTGCAGCAGCAGCGGCCGCATGGCGAAGAAGTCGATGATCGCGCGCGATGTAAAGCGCCGGAAGACCATGGAGCGATTCGCCGCCCGGCGCAGCGCCCTCCAGGCCGCCTTTGATGCCGCCGGAGATCCGATGGAGCGCCTGGAGATCCACCGCAAGATCCAGGGCCTCCCCCGCGACAGCGCGCGGGTGCGGATCCGCAACCGTTGCTGGGCCACCGGCAAGCCCCGGGGCGTGTATCGCGATTTCGGCCTGTGCCGCAACCAGCTGCGGGAACGCGCCCACAAGGGCGAACTTCCCGGCGTGGTGAAGTCGAGTTGGTGATCGCCGGCGGAAGGGAGCCCGGTGGTGCGCCCCTCCTCCCAGCCCGATCCTGAACGGCCCTCCGCCCTCTGGCCCACGGCCTGGTGGAGGGCCGTTTATGCGCAAGGGTGGTTCCCCATGGCCGATCCGGAGAGCGGGGCGCTCGCTCTGCACCGCAGCCTGCGGCGGGGCGTACTGCCGCTCGACCACCGCTTCCGCCTGCCCCGCAGCGTGCGGCGGGCCCGACGCCAGGAGCCCTGGCGCCAGGGCTGGCAGCTGGTTCTCAACCGTCGGTTCGAGGCGGTGCTGAGCGATTGCAGCGTCCGCCCCTCCACCTGGATCAGCCCGGAGCTGCAGCAGATCTACCGACAGCTCCACGCCGACGGCCTGGCCCACAGCGTGGAGGTGCAGGACGCCGAAGGCCTGGCCGCCGGGATGCTGGCCATCGGGATCGGGGCCTGCTGGATCGGTGAATCCATGGCCCATCGCCGTCCCCAGGCGGGAAACGTGCTGCTGGTGGCGTTGGTGGAAGCCCTACGGCGCGGCGGCTTCCAGCTGTTCGATGTGCAGCTGAGCAACCCCCATCTGGCGCGCTTCGGCTGCCTGGAGATCGACGACCTGACCTATCGCCGCGCCCTGGCCCAGGCGGTGTCCCAACCCGCATCCCTAAGACTTGAGGACGGCGCCCTGAGCAGCGAAGCCTGGATGCCACAATGAGACAGACACAGAGCGGACATAACTGCCAGTGCAGGAAAAAGCGCAAGGAAAAACGCAGTCGATCGCCTTCGATGGCCGGGAGATCCGGCTCACCACAGGTCTTTATGCCCCCCAGGCCGGTGGTTCGGTGCTCGTGGAGTGCGGCGATACCTCCATTCTCGTCACAGCCACCCGATCCAACCCGCGCGACGGGATCGACTTTCTCCCCCTGATCTGCGACTACGAGGAGCGCCTCTACGCGGCCGGTCGCATCCCGGGCAGCTTCATGCGCCGGGAATCACGCCCCCCCGAGCGGGCCACCCTGATCGCCCGGCTGATCGACCGGCCGATGCGGCCGCTGTTCCCCGGCTGGCTGCGGGACGACCTGCAGATCGTGGCCACCTGCCTCTCCCTGGACGAGCGGGTTCCGCCCGATGTGCTGGCGGTCACCGGAGCCTCGGTGGCCACCCTGCTGGCCAAGCTGCCCTTCTACGGCCCCATGGCGGCGGTGCGGGTGGGCCTGCTGGGCGACGATTTTGTGCTCAACCCCAGCTACCGCGAAATCGAGCGCAGCGACCTTGACCTGGTGGTCGCCGGCACGCCCCAGGGGGTGGTGATGGTGGAGGCCGGGGCCAACCAACTGCCCGAGCAGGATGTGATCGAGGCCATCGATTTCGGTTACGAAGCGGTGGGCGAACTGATCAAGGCCCAGCAGGCGCTGATGGCTGAACTCGGCATCACAGCGGTGGTACCGGAAGAGAAAGCCGACGATCCCACCCTGCCCACCTGGCTGGATAAGCAGGGCTCTGCGGCCATCGGTGAGGTACTGGCCCAATTCAGCCAAACCAAGCCCGAGCGTGATGCTCGCCTCGATGCGATCAAAGCCGAGCTGGGTGAGAAGATCGCCGCCCTCAAGGACGAAGATCCGGTGAAGGTGGCCGCCGCGGCCAACGCCAAGGCAATGGGCAATGCCTACAAGAGCCTCACCAAGAAGCTGATGCGTCAGCAGATCGTGCGCGACGGCAAGCGAGTGGACGGCCGCAATCTCGATGAGGTGCGTCCGATCAGCGCCTCCGTGGGGGTGCTGCCCAAGCGCGTGCACGGCTCTGGCCTGTTCCAGCGCGGCCTCACCCAGGTGCTCTCCTGCGCCACCCTCGGCACACCGAGCGATGCCCAGGAGATGGATGATCTCAATCCAAACACCGAGAAAACCTACCTGCACCACTACAACTTCCCCCCCTATTCGGTGGGAGAAACCCGGCCGATGCGCTCCCCAGGCCGGCGGGAGATCGGCCATGGGCTGCTGGCGGAGCGGGCGATCGCGCCCGTGCTTCCCAGCAAGGAATCCTTCCCCTACGTGCTGCGGGTGGTGAGTGAGGTGCTGAGCTCCAACGGCTCCACCTCCATGGGTTCGGTGTGCGGCAGCACCCTGGCCCTGATGGATGCGGGTGTGCCGATCAAGGCCCCGGTGAGCGGGGCCGCGATGGGCCTGATCAAGGAAGGGGAAGAGGTGCGCATCCTCACCGACATCCAGGGCATCGAAGATTTCCTTGGCGACATGGATTTCAAGGTGGCCGGCACCGAGAAGGGCATCACCGCCCTGCAGATGGACATGAAGATCACCGGCCTGGCGATGCCCACGGTGGCCGAGGCGATCAATCAGGCCCGCCCGGCCCGCCTGCATATTCTCGAGAAGATGTTGGAGGCGATTGATAAGCCTCGCGAGATCCTCAGCCCGCATGCGCCTCGCCTGCTCAGCTTCCGCATCGATCCGGAACTGATCGGCACCGTGATCGGCCCCGGCGGCCGCACCATCAAGGGGATCACCGAACGCACCAACACCAAGATCGACATCGAGGATGGCGGCATCGTCACGATCGCCAGCCACGATGGCGCCGCCGCCGAAGAGGCCCAGCGCATCATCGAGGGTCTCACCCGGCGCGTCAGCGAAGGGGAAACCTTCAACGGCTCGGTTACACGGGTGATTCCGATCGGTGCCTTCGTGGAGATCCTTCCGGGCAAGGAGGGCATGATTCACATCTCCCAGCTCTCCGAGGCGCGGGTGGAGAAAGTGGAGGACGTGGTCAACGTTGGCGATCAGGTCACCGTGCGGGTGCGCGAGATCGACAACCGGGGCCGCATCAACCTCACGCTGCGGGGGGTGCCCCAGCAGGAGCCCACCCCGGTCTGAGGTCACCGAAGGGGGCGCAAGCCCCCCGAACGGCGGAGATTGATCCGGTGCCGCTCAAACGGCAAATCCCGGATCGATCTCCGCCATCGCCGCTTGGGCCCGCTCACAGAGTTCAACGTGGCAGGGGCCGTGGCTGGCGATCAGGCAGCCCGCCTGGCGCACATCGCCAGTGTTGTAGGTGAGGGGGCGGCCATCGGCGTGGCTGAAGCGCCCGCCGGCGGCGCGCAGCAGGGCCTCTGGGGCGGCCATGTCCCAGTCTTTCGGGGCGCTGCGGCCTGAGAGCGAGATGTAGAGGTCGCTTTCCCCCCGCAGGATCGTGGCCACCTTGCCGCCCACGCTGCCCATGGCCACCGTGTCGGCCAGCGGCAGAGCCGCCAGCAGCCGCTCCAATCGGTCGTCGCGATGGCTGCGGCTGGCCACCAGCACCAGTTCGGCCAGCTGCCGCCGCGGGCTGAGGCTGACCGCAAAGCGATCGCCGGAACGGTTCTCGCGCCAGGCCTCCCCAGCGAAAACCTCCGGGTCAGGGGCCGCAAGACCGAACCAGAGCTCATCCTTCTCCGGCAACAGCACCACCCCGAGCACCGCCTGCCGATCGCGCACCAGGGCCAGATGCACCGCGTACTCGCCAGTGCCCTGCAGGAAATCGCGGGTGCCATCGAGCGGATCGAGGATCCACAACCATTCGGCCGGCAGGGGCTCGCCGTCGCGCAACTGTTCGTTGGCCGTTTCCTCGCTGAGCAGGGTCCAGCCGGCGTCGGGGAAGGCCTGCGCCAATCCGTCGAGGAGCCAACGGTTCACGGCCAGATCAGCTGCCGACACCGGCCCCTCGCCGCCATGGTCGACGCTCAGGGCGGCCGGGAAGCCAAAGGGCGGGGTCTGACCACGGGCATAGGCCCGCAGAATGTCGGCGGCGCCCCAGCAAAGACGGCGCAGCTCGGCCAGCAACGGCTCCAGGACGACGCCGGCGGGCAGGGGGAAGGGGGCCGCCATCATGGGAAGAGGAAAGGAGCATTGTGCAGGAAGCGCCCCCGCCCCATCCCCGGTTCGCCGACCCGCCCGAGGGGGAAGTACCGGGCGGACCTGGCGGCGCAGAACCGGCGCCAGGCTCCTTGTATCTTGTGGGCACACCGATCGGCAATCTGGAGGACCTCTCGCCGCGGGCCCGTCGCGTGCTGGCGGGGGTGGACCGGATCGCCTGCGAGGACACCCGCCGCAGCGGCTTGCTGCTGCAACGCCTCGGGGTGCGCGCCCGCTGCCTGAGCTATCACGAACACAACCAGCGCCAGCGGATTCCGGAACTGCTGGAGGCTCTGGGCCGCGGGGAATCGCTGGCGTTGATCAGCGATGCCGGTCTGCCAGGCATCTCCGATCCGGGGGAACCGTTGGTGGCGGCGGCCCATGCCGCCGGGCGGCCGGTGATCTGCGTGCCGGGGCCCTGCGCCCTGACCACCGCCCTGGTGAGTAGCGGCCTGCCCAGCGGCCGCTTCTGTTTCGAGGGCTTCCTGCCGGCGAAGGCAGCCCAGCGGCGGCGGCGGCTGGCCGAACTGGCCGATGAGGAGCGCACGGTGGTGCTGTACGAGGCCCCCCACCGCTTGGTGGCGTTGCTGACGGATCTGCTGGAGGTGATGGGTGACCGACCACTGAGGGTGGCCCGCGAATTGACCAAACGCCATGAGCAACAGGTGGGGCCCACGGTGGCGGCGGCCCTGGCCCACTTCCAGGCCACCGCGCCCCTGGGCGAATGCACGCTGGTGCTGGGGGGCGCAGCGCCGAGGGCCGCGCAGGCGCCCTGGGAGGCAACGCGCCTGCGGGCGGCGCTGGAGGAGCTCCTGGCCGCCGGCTTCAGCGCCAAGGAGGCGAGCCGCCAGCTGGCCGAGCGGAGCGGCCACCCACGAAGGGATCTCTATGCCCTGCTCCATCAACAACCCGACAACAAGCCCACCTGATCGCCTGCGAAGCCGCGCCGATGGGCTTGGGTGAACGGGCGGGGGGCCGGCAGAATGGGGGCCGTGCCCTTGGCATCAACGATGCTGCTGCGCCTGCGGCTGCTGCTCTCCTCTGCGGTGGGCGCCTCCCTGCTGCTGTTGATGTTGTGCCTGGGGGCCCAGAATCTCAACGACCGGCCTTCGCTCCAACTGGGCATCGGGCGCACGGCCCCTTTACCCAGCGGTTTTCTGGTGGGGGTGGCGCTAGCCCTGGGGGTGGCCTGTGGGGGATCGGCAGCGGCCCTGCTGCTGCCGGGGCGCGATCAGCTGCCGGGGAGTGAGTAAAGCGAACCCTCGATCAACACCCGGCTGATGCCTTGGGCGACCAGAAAGCGTGAGGTGCGCTCGAACACCGCCGGATCGGGGATCTTGATCACCCGCTGGCTGCGCCCGCATTGACGCTTGGCCTGGCGGGGGTTGCCGTACGCCACCAGCACCTGGCGGTCTTCGTCGTCAGCCTCGAGGGGGCCCAGCTCGGGGAAATCGCTGAGGGGGCGAGCCTGCAACTCCACGGTCTTGTCGACCAACATGTAAAGGCTGGCGGGCAGGGTGGCCCCCTCGAGGGGCCGGGTTTCCACGGGCTGGCCCGCGGCAGGGGCTAACCCAAGGGCCGCCAGGGCTGCCACAGCCTGGTGGCGGGAGCCGCGGGGGCGACCAGCGGCTATGCCTGCGGCGGCATCGTCGTCCTGGGCTTCGTCGTCGTCTTCCTCCCCATCGCCGTAGTCGTCATCGTCGTCGTCCTCGAGTTCGTCGTCCTCAAGTTCGTCGTCCTCGAGTTCGTCGCCCTCGAGTTCGTCGTCTTCGAGTTCGTCTTCCTCGTCATCTTCGAGGTCGTCTTCGACGTCATCTTCATCGTCAGCGCCAAAGTCATCGGCGTCGTCAATGGCGAGGATGCTGGGCGCATCGTCGTCCGCCAGATCCTCCTCCCGCTCGGGTAGCGCCACCTCGGGCTCAGGCGCAAACGCCTCCATCTGCGCAGCTCCAGGAGGCTCGGGGAAGGCGGGCTCCGGTGGCGGGAGCGCAGGGGCCTCTGCCTCAGAGGAGCCGCCCCCCCGCAAACTCGAGGCAGCCCCCCGGCGCCCCCCGGCCTGCGTGAGACGCTCGTATTCCTCAGGATCCAGCGCCGCCCGCACGGCGCGCGTGATGGTGGCGGCGCTACAGCCGTAGGCACTGGCGAGCGACTGGGTGCCCTCGCCCGCCCGGAATCGAGCCACCAATTCGGCTTTCTGGCTGTCGTTGAGCCGGGTGACGGCCATGGAACGCGCATTGGCACGGCCAACCATTCTAGGTGGCGAACACCCAGAGCCCTGATCCCGCCGGGCCGGGCACCGCTGGCACAATGGTCTGGGGCTCCCTTAGCTCAGCCGGATAGAGCAGCTGCCTTCTAAGCAGCCGGTCGATGGTTCGAATCCATCAGGGGGCGTTTCAATGCAGCGGCACAATCAAGGAATCGACCTGGGAGCGGATGCGCTGCTGGATCTCGTGTTTGCTGGGCGAGGAGGAGGCCATGCCTCCTGTTGGCGGGCCACCAACCCGCCCCAGACTTGGTCATCTCGATGGTCAACGGCCATGGTGCAGGTGACGGTGGCGGAAGCCAAGACCCAGCTCTCCAGCCTGCTGGATGCGGTGGAGGCCGGTGAGGCCGTGGTGATCACCCGCCGCGGCAAGCCAGTCGCGGAGCTGGTGCCGCGTATCCATGGGCGTGATCTGCTGCCCCAGCTCGCTGCCCTGCGAGAAGCCTTGCCAGAGCAACAGACCAGCGGCGTGGAGACCATGCAACGGCTCCGGGACGAATCTCGCCCCTGAGGCTCTCCATCGACACCTGCGTGCTCCTGGCGGTGCGGCCCTTCCGGAGGAGGCCAGTGCACCGCTGGCGATCAGCTCGTGGAGCGTCACCGAGCTCCATTCCGCCCTCGGCCTGAAGGTGCGCACCAAGACCCTGAGCCAGGCGCGGGCCGAGACGGTGCTGCAGGGGCTGGCGATCGCCAGCGGCCGCGGCGCCACCCTCTGCCGCCTGGACGCTCCGTTCGTAGCGGCGGCCCAACAGCTGGGCCTGGATGCTGAACTCCTGGCAGCAGGAGAAAAACCAGGCAAGGATTAGCTGCCCAGCTGCCGTGCCACCGGCCACCCATGCCGGGCCAGCCAACAAAAGGAGTGCGGAAGCCTCAAAGAGCTGGTCTGTGGGCCGCAGGAGGAATGGCAGCTGGAGCGCGCCCGTTTCTTCCCGGAAGCCACCATGGCCAGGATGCCGGAGCCCGAGGAGGTGATCGTGCTCAGCGATGCTGCTCCTGCCGGACAGGCGGCACCAGCGACCTGCTGAAACGCACCAGCCTCTTGCTCGACAAGGATCGAACGATGGTCGTCAGCGAAGCGGCGACAGCCGGAGCATTTCGCTCCCGATCAAGGGCAGATGTGAGGCCGTTGATGACCATGATCAACCTCAGCAGCAAGGGCCAACTCACCATTCCCCTGATGCTCGCTTCTCCGCAATAGCATCGGCTCCAAGCGCGCCGATCAGGTGGGGCAGTTTTGCCGAGGAACGGAGTAGCCATTGGCTTGACAGCAAGCCAATGGCCTCGGAGGGGGATGCGCTCAGGAGCCTGCCGTGGTGCTGCAGTGAAGCGTGCGCCTCATGGACCTCAGCCGACGGGTGGCACGGAAGGCTGCAGCAGCCCCGAAGAGAGGCAGCGGAGCGGGAACCGGAGCGGGAGAATGAGGAGCTGCTATGGCGTATGGATAAGATACTGCGACAGAAAGAGCGCCATTAATTGTCGCAGGATCAGGAAAATGGTTTTCGTCCCAGGTGTATAGTTCGGCTTTTATATCTGAAGGGTCAGAGGTTTCTAAAGTATACGCGAATCCAGGCCCAAAATTATTGAAAAGAGGCCGCCCAAGATTAACGCCAATGGCCGTAGCGAATGTGCTAGCGAGGCTGGAATCGCCCCACCAGGGCATCTCCGCTGTGGCAAATCGGCTGATGTTCTCGTCGTAGGAGCCTTCGAAATAAGTTACATCGTAGGTGGTTCCATTCACCAGAACCGGCACTGTCGGTATGGTGACCGCCGATGCGCTGCCTGCCCCTAGCAGCAGACCAGCAGCACCCAAGGTGAGCGAAGCGGTGACGACTTGGAAAGCGTTTTGCATTTTAGAGCAAAATTAACTTACATCCTTACCATATCTGCCCCCCCCCTTTTTTGTCAACCGGCAACCCGGTGATTGCTGACTTCGGAGCGGTGTGCTGTCGGCCGTTCGTGCCATTGGCCGTCTGTCTGGCTCTCTGGTTTGGCCTCCTCCTCGATCGCCAGGCGCACCTGGGTGGCGGCTTCCAGCAGCCAGGCAAGATCCGGGCTCTGAGGCAGTCAGGGCCAGGGTTTCGCCTGGATTCCCAGCTGCGCTGCAATCGCTCCGG
>JBKDOZ010000214.1:0-29552 GCA_046342735.1 Synechococcaceae cyanobacterium | reverse complement strand
CCTACCAGGAGGCGCTCACCGAAATCGGCTTCCAACCCCGCGAAATTGCACGAATGGCAGCCGCCGCCCTCGTGGGCTGAGCCCCAGAGAGGGGCTGGCCCAGGCGTGGCAGGATGTGTCGCCGGCCACAGCCGGCTGCTTTGTCCCCGGCTCCGTTTGCGCGCATGTTCGGCCTGATCGGTCATTCCACGAGCTTTGAGGCCGCCCGCTCGCTCGCCGAGCGCCTTGGCTACCCCGAATACGCCGCCGGCGACCTTGAGATGTGGTGCAGCGCTCCCCCCCAGCTGGTGGAGCGCTTTGAGGTGGTGAGCGCCACCGGCCAGCGCACCGAAGGCGCCTACATCGATTCGATCTTCGTTCCGGAGATGCTGCGGCGCTTCCAACCCGCCAAGAGCAAGGTGCTCAACGCCATGGAGCTTGCCCAGAAAAGCGGCATCACCATCAGTGCCCTTGGGGGTTTCACCTCGATCATTTTCGAGGACATGAACCTCCTTCGCGAGCAGCAGGTGCGCGCCACCACCCTCGACTGGCAGCGCTTCACCACCGGCAACACCCACACCGCCTGGGTGATCTGCCGGCAGGTGGAGGAGAACGCCCCCCGCGTGGGCATCGATCTTGCCCGCGCGCGCGTGGCTGTCGTCGGCGCCACGGGGGATATCGGCAGCGCCGTCTGCCACTGGTTGCAGGAACGCACCGGCGTGGGCGAGCTGCTTCTGGTGGCCCGCAAGGAACAACCCCTGCGCGACCTGCAGGCAGCCCTGGGGGCGGGGCGGATCCTGCCGCTGGAGGAGGCTCTGGCCGAAGCGGATGTGGTGGTGTGGGTGGCCAGCCTGCCCGAGAGCCTGAGCATTGATGTAGCCGGCCTGCGCCGACCCTGCCTGATGATCGACGGGGGTTACCCGAAAAACCTCGACAGCAAGGCTGCCGCCGAGGGGGTGCATGTGCTGAAGGGCGGCATCGTCGAATTCCACCGCGACATCGACTGGCAGGTGGTGGCGATCGCCGCCCAGATGGCCCGCCCCCAGCGGCAGATGTTCGCCTGCTTCGCCGAGGCGATGCTGCTTGACTTTGAAGGCCTCCACACCAATTTCAGCTGGGGTCGCAACAACATCCGCCTGGAGCGCATGGACCAGATCGGTGCCGCGTCCCTGCGACACGGCTTCCGCGCCCTGGATCTGGCCAGCCAAGCGGCCCCTGAGGCCTCCGCTGCCGCCGCTGCCGCGGCATCCCAGCCTGTTTCGGCGGCTTGAGGCCCGCTGCCGCCTTCCGTTCTCCACCCTGCCCGTCCGCTTCCCCCGCACCCCGCCCATGGCCCGCCGCGCCCTCCTCGATTTCGAGAAACCGCTGGTCGAACTGGAGGAGCAGATCGAGCAGATCCGCCAGCTGGCCAGGGATTCTGAGGTGGATGTGAGCCAGCAGCTGCTGCAGCTCGAAACCCTGGCCACCCGCCGGCGCGAGGAAATCTTCAACGCCCTCACGCCCTCCCAGAAGATTCAGGTGGCCCGCCATCCCCAGCGCCCCAGCACGCTCGATTACATCCAGGTGATCACCGACACATGGATCGAGTTGCATGGCGACCGGCGCGGCTCCGATGATCGCGCGCTGGTGGGGGGAATCGGCCGGATCGGGGAGCAGGCGGTGGTGCTTCTGGGCCACCAGAAAGGTCGCGACATGAAGGAAAACGTGGCGCGCAACTTCGGCATGGCCTCCCCGGGCGGCTATCGCAAAGCCATGCGATTGATGGAGCACGCCGACCGCTTCCGCCTGCCGATCCTCAGCTTCATCGACACACCCGGCGCCTACGCGGGCGTGCTGGCGGAAGAACAGGGGCAAGGGGAGGCGATCGCGGTGAATCTGCGGGAGATGTTCCGCCTGCGGGTGCCGATCATCGCCACCGTGATCGGTGAAGGGGGCTCCGGCGGAGCCCTGGGCATCGGCGTGGCCGACCGGCTGATGATGTTCGAGCACAGTGTGTACACCGTGGCGAGCCCCGAGGCCTGCGCCTCAATCCTCTGGCGCGATGCCGGCAAGGCGCCGGTGGCGGCCGAGGCCCTGCGCATCACCGCCGCAGACCTGCAGCAGCTGGGCGTCATCGACCTGGTGCTGAAAGAACCCTCCGGAGGCAACCACTGGGCACCGCTACAAGCAGCCGAGACCCTCAAGCAGGCCATTCTCCAGCAACTGGCGGAACTACAAGCTCTGCCGGAGCGGGAGCTGTTGGAGAGCCGCTATGCCAAATTCCGGCGCATGGGCCGCTTCCTTGAGGCACCTTCCTCGGAGCCGAGCCTCGCCCACTAGCTTTGACATTTGGCTTCGACGCGGTGCCAACCACCTTGATCACCGGTGCCTCGCGCGGCATCGGCGCCGCCACCGCCCGCCGCTTTGCCGCTGCTGGGCACAACCTCCTGCTGGTGTCGCGCCCCGGCCCGGCCCTGGATGCCCTGGCCGAGGAACTGCGCCAAGGCGGCACCCAGCTGGAGACCGCTGGCATCGATCTGGCGATTCCCGGGTCGATCGGCCCGGCCATCGCCGATCTCTGCGGGCGCGCTGCCCCCCCATCCGTGGTGATCAACAACGCCGGCGTCGCCTGGACCGGAGCCCTGGCGGCGATGCCCCTGGAGCGATGGCAGTGGTTGCTGCAGCTCAATCTCACCAGCGTTTTCGAGATCTGCAGCGCCGCCCTGCCCTGCCTGCGGGCGGCCGGGGGCGGTCTGATCATCAACGTGAGCAGCCATGCCGCCCGTGCCGCCTTCCCGGACTGGGGGGCCTACTGCGTGAGCAAGGCCGCCCTGCAATCGTTTAGCCGCTGCCTGGCCACCGAGGAGCGGGCCCATGGCATCCGCGTCTCCACCCTCACCCTCGGTTCGGTCAATACACCCCTCTGGGACAGCGAAACCGTCGACAGTTCCTTCGATCGCCGTGCCATGCTTGCGCCCGAACAGGCGGCCGATGCCCTTCTGTACCTCGCCCAGCTACCTCCAGACCAAACGGTCGAGGACCTCACCCTGATGCCGGCAGCCGGCGCCTTCTGACACCCTCCATGACCTCTACCCTCCCCAACGGCCTCAGCAGTCGCGACCTCCCCGGAGGCCGTTCCGAGAGATCGCTTGCCCCCATCCCTTCCGTGCCCGTTGATCCCAGCACGATCTCCCTGCCCGTGGCGGTGAGTGAGCGGATCCGCCACCGGCTTGAAGAGTCCGGCACCCCCTTCCTGGCCAACGACAACATCGCGGCCCACATCGCTGAGGGGGAGCTGGAGATGCTGCAGGAGGAGGTGAGCAATCGGGTGCGTGATTTATTTCGCAGCCTCGTGATCGACATCGACAACGACCACAACACGGCGGAAACGGCTGAGCGTGTGGCCAAAATGTACCTCCAGGAAGTATTTAAGGGTCGCTACCACGAGCAGCCCAAAATTGCCAGCTTCCCCAACGTCAAAAAGCTCGACGAAATTTATACGGTTGGCCCGATCTCCGTTCGTTCCGCCTGCTCCCACCATCTGGTGCCGATTCTTGGCAGCTGCTGGATCGGCATCAAGCCCGGCGAGCGCGTGATCGGCCTCTCCAAATTCACCCGCGTTGCCGACTGGGTTTTCTCACGGCCCCATATCCAGGAAGAGGCGGTGATGATCCTGGCGGATGAAATTGAGCGTTTGTGCGAGCCCCAGGGCCTGGCAATTCTGGTGAAAGCACAGCACTACTGCATGAAGTGGCGCGGTGTGAAGGAACCGCAAACCAGCATGGTCAACTCGATTGTGCGCGGTGACTTCCGTCACGATCCCAGCCTCAAACAGGAGTTTTTCGAGCTGGTGAAACAGCAGGAAAGCCTGCTGATCCGCTGAGCACAGAGCCGCTGCGGCGGCTCCCCCTCACAAACCTGCCATTGCCGCTCTCACCGGGCCCACCGGTGCCGACGCGCTCCGTTCACTGCCGGTTGGGGTGGGCAGGGCCACAATCACCATCAGCTGGTAAGCCACGTCGCCGGCCACAGGCGTATAGCTGGGGCCGCTGGCCGCTGGGATGAGCTCCCACAGCAAGCGTCCCGGGGCGCGGCGATACCAGTGAAAGGCGGCAGGGGGCAAGCCCGCAGCGCCATCGGCCTGCAACGTGGCCCGCAGGAGCTGCCCCTCTCGCGCCTCACCCGCCAGCACCAGTGGCCCAAGGGCGCGGATGCCCTGCTCAAGGGCCCCCTCCAGCCCCTGGTCCCGTTGGATCTCCCCCTGCAGGATGCGGATCTGCTGCTGGGGGGAGGCCGTGGTGCCTGGCACACATTGGAGGGTGCCCTCCACCAGCTGGCACCCCACCAAATCCTGACCGTGCCCCGCGGGGGCAGCGAGCACAGCGAGCAGAGGCAGGAGGGTGATCGTCAGTGCCGGCCAGGGGCACCCCACCGAGCGGCGGAAAGGAACGAACGGGGCCATCAGCGCCAAGCCTCAGGAGCGGCAGACCCATCGAACCGCACCGCCGCCACCAGGGCCGCCACCCGGTCAAGATTTTTCTCCCCCGGGGCGTCCTCGAACCAGCTGGAGGCTTCAAGGCCCGCGGGCCGCAACCGCTGCAGCAGAGATGGGGCCCGCTCCGGCGTGATCCCCCCCGCCAGCCACCAGGGCAGGGGAGGGGAGAACTCCGCCAGCCACTCCGGGGGAATGGGATGGCCTGTGCCCCCCAAACGGTCCGGCACCCAGGCATCGAGCAGCAGGGCATCGACCACCCCACACCACGGCGCGCAGGCCTGCAGCTGCTCCGGCCCCCGCACCCGCACAGCCTTCCACAGGGGCAGGCCGAGCTGCTCCCGCAGGGCGGCACAGCGCTCCGGCGTCTCAGCCCCATGCAGCTGCACCACATCATGGCCGCGATCGGCCTGCAGGGCCGGTAGATCCGCCTCGCCCGGGTCCGCCACCACCAGCACCCGACGACAATCCGGCCGCTCCTGGCGGACGGCCGCGAACAACGCCGGCCGTTGCAAGGGGTCGAGATAACGCGGCGAGCCCGGCACGCCGATCACCCCGATGGCATCCACACCGAGGGCAGCCACCGCTCGGGCCTGGGCGGGATGGCGCAGGCCGCAGATCTTGAGCAGGGTCACGGAGAGAACAGCGGGCTGAAGGGGCGCTTCTTTCTAGGATTGGGGACCCAGGTTCGGCCTGGGATGCGCATCCCCCTGGACCCTCTCCCTGGAACCCGTGCCCGAAGGCTGGCAACTGCTGAAAATCCGGGGCATTCCCGTGCGGATCCACCCGAGCTGGTTTGTGATCCTGGCGATGGTGAGCTTCGCCCTGGAGCGCTCCTATCGCACCCAGCTGGCCGACATCCTCAACGGCGCCCCGGTCTGGCCGGTGGCCCTGGCCACGGCCCTTCTGCTGTTCGTGTCGGTGCTGCTGCACGAACTGGGCCATTCCCTGGTGGCGCTCTCCCAGGGGGTGCAGGTGCGCAGCATCACCCTTTTCCTGCTGGGGGGCGTGGCCAGCGTCGACCGGGAGTGCGCCACCGCCCGCGGCGCGTTGCTGGTGGCCGCCGCCGGTCCGGCCGTGAGCCTGGCGCTGGGCACGCTGCTTTGGCAGGCACGGCACGCGGTGAGTCACCTCTCGCCGGTGGCCGGCCAGGTGGTGCTCGATCTGGCGGTGCTGAACCTCACCCTCGGCCTCTTCAACCTGTTGCCCGGCCTGCCCCTGGACGGGGGCCTGATCCTTAAGGCCCTGGTGTGGCAGGTCACCGGCAGCCAGCGGCGGGGGGTGGAGATCGCCAATGCCAGCGGCCGTTTTCTCTCCTGGATGGCCATCGGCCTGGGCAGCTACATGCTGATCCGGGGGGGCAGTTTTGGCGGGGCCTGGCTGATGTTGCTGGGCTGGTTCGGGCTTGGTGCGGCCCGCAGCCAGCAGCAGCTGTTGCAGGTGCAGCGGGCCCTGCGGGAGCTGAAGGTGAAGGATGTGGCGCAGCGCCGCTTCCGCGTGCTGGAGGGTTCCGCCAGCCTGCGGGAGCTGAGCGAAATGCGGCTGCAGGAGTTCATGGCCAAAGAGAAAGAGGCCGGGCGCAACGAACCCTCCTCCAGCGGCGGAGCGGCTGCCGCACTGCTGCGTCGGGCGGCCCAAGCCAGCGGCGATGGCCAACCCGACTGGCTGCTGGTCTGCGACGGCGGCCGCTGGCGCGGGATCATCGACGACCGGCCGCTCCAGGATCTCCCCGTGCAGCGCTGGGATCGCGAACGCATCGGCGACCATGTGCGGCCCCTCGCCAGCCTGGCCTCGATCGGCGAAAACGCCCCCCTCTGGGAGGCGGCCTTGCATTTAGAGGAGAGTGAGGCCACCCGCCTGCTGGTCCTGAGCCCCGCCGGACTGCCCAGTGGCACCCTGGAGAAATCGGAGTTGGCGGAGGCGGTCATGCAGCGCCTCGGCCTACGGCTGCCGCCCGAGATGCTGGCCCTGGCCCGGCGCCAGGGGGGCTACCCCCTCGGGCTCAACCTGGCTCAGGTGGCCCGGGGCATGGTGGCGGCCGGTGAGGTTTCGGCGCAGCCCTCCCCGGCCCCCGTCGGCAGCCGGTAGCGGTCCCGGCGGCTGCCCACCTCGGCGCGCTCCGCGGGCCCGAGCGGCCGGTGTTCTAACGAGAGGCCCTGCAGGGCCAACCAATGGCCTTCGGCACAGCGGCGCAGGTGCGCCACCAGCTCCAGATGCGCCAGGGGCAGGGCCGGGAGCAGGGGTGGGGCATGGTCGAACAGTTCCCACCAGAGCGCCGCTGGCGGGGCCAAGAGGATGCTGCCGTGCTGCAGCAGGCAGCCCGAGCGCCACAGCTGGGCGCTGCCGATCCGTTTGGCCCCATCGGCGTGCACCAGATCCGCTGCGGTGCTGCTGGCGAAGCAACTGCTGCGCTCTCCACGGGCCGACTGGGAGCCGAAAGCCAGGGGCTGACCCATCGCCGAGAAGGCGGTTTGCAACCACTCACAGGCCAAACGGTATGCCTCGCTGCGCCGCTGGGGCGCCTGGGGCCAGATCAGGGCATAGGTGAGATCCCCGGCGTGCAGCACGGCCCGACCGCCGCTGGGACGGCGCACCAGATCCACGGCACCGCGGGCGAGGGCCGGCCGCCAGCGCTCCGGCAGCTGCCGCTGGTGAAAGCCGAGCGACAGGGTGGGGCGCCGCCACAGGTAGAAGCGCAGCGTCGGGGCCGCCGCCGCGCCGGCGGTCACCGCCGCATCCAGCAGCCCCTCATCGATCGCCATCTGGGAGGCGCCGCTGAGGCGCAGCGGCGGAATCCAGCGGGCGGCCCCGGCTGAGCCGACTGCGGGGGCACAGCCGCTCACCGATGCGCGCCCGAACCAGAACCAGGGCCAGAACCAGGGCCAACGGGAAGTGGCGGGCTGGGCAGGCGGCTCCAGAACGCAGGGTCGAGTTCGTAGCCCAGCACGGCGGCCATATGGCCGAGGCCGGCGCGGCCATTGAGCCCGGCGGCCTGCAGCCAGCCATCAAGCAGGAAGAGGCGGTGGGTGAGCCAGAGCTCCAACCCTTCAGGGGCGAAGCGAATGCCCTCGTTGCGCTGGAACCCATGGGGCAGAAGCATGGCCACGTGGCGGGTGAGCTGTCCCCCGGCCCTCTCCAGCACCAACGGCAACCAGGGATGGGCGGCATCCGCTCGCAAACTCCAGAGGCGCAACTCCGGGATTTCAGAAAGCTCGCGGGGATCATCGGCCTCGCGGGACCAGGAGAAGCTCAGCTCCAGTCGGCCGGCGGCCGCGAGCAGCTCGGCGGGGTTGCCGGCGGCCCAGGCGGCAAGGGGGGCAAGGTCGAGGGCCTGAACCGCCTCCTGGCTCACCGGCACCAGGCTGGGAAGCCCCTCGGGCCCAGGGGTGGATGGCTGCGGGGGAGAGGCGGGATCGGGGGCCATCAAGAGCTGTGACAGGCGGGAGGCCGGAACTGGACCGTAGCCAGTCGGCCGCGAAGAATGGGGCGGACTTCATCCTTCCCACCCCCATGCCCACGACGATCAATCAGGCCGAAATCCTGATCGCCCTGGTGGTGGCCGCCCACGCGGGCGTGCTGGCCGTGCGTCTCTGCTTCAGTCTTTACAAGGCCTGAACGCAGCTCTTGGCAGCCCGCCGGCGGGGTGGTACAAGCGAGGGGTTCGAAGCCCGCCGCCGGTGCGCCCCTCCTCCCGCCCGCGATCCAGCAATCCATCCCGCACCCGCAGCGCGACGGGCGGCCAGCCCCGCCACAGCAGCTCCGGCGCCAACGCGGCGATCCCCAACGCGGCTGGCTCTGGGCCGCGCCCAGGGGATCCGGCCCCTCGGCCTTCTGGCGTACCCGCCTTCCTGAGCGCCGTCAGCCGCGCCCCACGCCAGCTGCTGTCTCCCGCACCGGCACCAGCTGCTCCCACCACCTCCCCTTCTTCCCCAGTGCTGGCGGTGTTTGGCACCGAAGGCACACTTCTCTCCATCCGCCAGGAGCGGCAGGAACTTCTCTGCAGCGGCATCGGTCTGCTGGTGAAGCTGGGTCTGATCGCCGTAGCGGGCGTCAGTCTTTTCCGGCTGGCTGGTGCCTACCAGCAACGCATGGAGCGCCAGGGGGAGATCACTGCGGTGCTCGAGCTGGAAGCCGCCAAACTGGCCAAAGCCCGCGAGCGGTTCGACACCCTGTTCCGCGTCGAGGGCGAGCAGCGCCTGATCCGCGAACAGAGTCAGTGGATCGCCCCGAACCGGATGCGGGTGGTATGGCAGAACGGATCCGCCTTCCCGACTGTGCAAACCGCACACGCCCCGGGCGAAGCGGGACACTCCCGTCCGTAGGGTGGGCCCGGTTTGCCCCCCACGCGCGCGTCCATGGCCTCCACTCCCGGCACCGTCCTGATCACCGGGGCGTCCTCCGGCGTCGGCTTGTTCGCCGCCAAGGCCCTCGCCGACCGCGGCTGGCACGTGGTGATGGCCTGCCGTGACACCGACAAGGCCCGCCGCGCCCAGGCCGCGCTGGCGATCCCGGATGCCGCCGTTACCCATCTGCCGGTCGATCTAGGGGATCTGGAGAGCGTCAAGGCACTGGTGGAGGCCTTCCATGCCACGGGCCGGCCCCTCGATGCCCTCGTGATCAATGCCGCGGTCTACCTGCCCCGGCTCAAACATCCGGAGCGCTCCCCCCAGGGCTACGAGATCTCCATGGCCACCAACCACCTGGGGCACTTCCTGCTGATCCAGTTGTTGCTTGGCGATCTGGAACGCTCCAGCCACCCCTCTCGCCGCCTGGTGATCCTCGGCACGGTGACGGCCAATTCCAAGGAGCTCGGTGGCCGCATCCCGATCCCAGCGCCCGCCGATCTCGGAGATCTGGCCGGCTTCGCCGCCGGTTTCAAGGCGCCGATCGCCATGGCCGACGGCAAGCCGTTCAAGCCCGGCAAGGCCTACAAAGACAGCAAGCTCTGCAACATGATCACCACCCAGGAGCTGCATCGCCGCCTGCATCAGAGCAGCGGCATTGTGTTCACTTCGCTCTACCCGGGCTGTGTGGCCGATACGCCCCTGTTCCGCAACACCCCCAAGGCGTTCCGCACGATCTTCCCCTGGTTCCAGAAGAACATCACCGGCGGCTATGTGAGCCAGGCACTGGCGGGCGAGCGGGTGGCCCAGGTGGTGAGCGATCCGGAATTCGCGGTTTCGGGCGTGCACTGGAGCTGGGGCAACCGCCAGACGAAGGGCGGTCGCCAGTTCAGCCAGGAGCTCTCGGAGCAGGCCAGCAACCCGGAGACGGCCCAGCGGGTATGGGACTACTCGATGCAGATGGTGGGTCTCGCCTGAGGGTCGGCATCGGCGGCGGCGCACTGGATCGGCATCGGCGGCAGCGCACTGGATCGGCACCATTGCTGGGGGGAACCGCAACAGGCCGCGGCACGCTCTGGCAGCCGCTGCTACCAAAACACCAGCTGCACGATTCGATCCCGATGTCCCGCATCCTGCGCTGGGGACTCGGACTGTTGCTGATCGCGGGACTGCTGATCGGCACTTTCCTGTTCCTGCCCTTCCGCTCCTGGCTGCCGGGAGGCACCGTGGGTGATGTGCCCACCAGTGAGGTGGTCAACGGCACCGCCTTCAACCGCCTGTTTCCCCAACCCCAGGCCGGGGAATCGATCGTCTTCACCCAGGAGAAGCGCGGCTTCAGCGAGGCCCGCCTCAAGGCCGGCCAGGAAACCCGCGCCCTTCTCGCCATTTCCGACACCACCACCGCCCCGGAAGCTCGCAACAAGTTTGTGAGCGCCCCGGAACGCCTTCAGGGCTGGCCGCTGGTGGAGCAGGGACCGCAAACGAGCGCCCTGCTGGTGGCAGAGCGCTTCCAGGTGAAGGTGATCGGCCAGGGATCCGGCCTGGATGCCGAAAAGCGCCATGAGCTTCTCGGCGCCTTCGACCTGGTGAGGTTGGCGGCCCTCAACCCCGCCGCCCGCAGCCCCCGCGCCCTGCCCCCGGGCCAGCAGGAACCCGTCCGCGTCCCTGTCCCAGGGCGCCGCCCGAAGGAAACCGTTGAGCTGAGCACCCCGGTTCTGGAGCCCGCCGCATGAGCACCATTCTCGAACGCCTGGATCGCCTGCCGAAGCGCAATCTCACCGTGCTGGCCCTCAAGGGGATCAGCACCCTGGTGCCCGGTGGCTGGCGCAATCTCACCAGCGCCGATGAGTTGATCGCCGATGTGATGGGCAGCACCGATCCGGAGCTCATCGCCCAGGTGCGCGCCCGCGCCGATGTGCTCAGCCGTGCCCGTCATGAGGGCTACAGCCGCGCCATGAGCCTGTACGACGCCGTCAACCGCTCCCAGAAGGCGGCCGGAGGCCTGCGGGTGCTGGCCAATGTGGCGGGCGCCCTGCCCCTTGTGAAGCAGATGGCCAAGCTCACCCCCGCCAGCGAGACCCTGCAGGCGGCAGACCTCAGCCTGAAGGTGGGCGCCGAGATGCTGGCCTTCACCCAGGTGAATGGCCTGCCGGGCGACAGCTTCGGCGACTTCGCCGCATCCCTCGGGGAATACGCGGGTGAGGCCAGCGTGCGCATGGCGGCGATGGTCTGCTTCGACGCTCTGCTGCCCCTGGGCGACGATGCCCTGCAACGCCTCGATGGCCTGCTCTCGCGCGTGGGCCAGCGGGAGCTGCGCGAATTGCCGGCCTACGCCGGCATGGCCTCCCTAATTCCGGGGCGGGGCGACGACGCCCACCTGCGCTTCCTGCGCCAGGGGGTGGATACCTGGCTGGGCTGGGCGGGAGGCTTCGCCAGCGGCCTGGGGCTCAGCGGCCAGAAGGCGGTGCGGGCCCTGGAGGGCACCCTTGGCCCATGGCAAGGGGGATTTGACCAGCTCGCCACCTTCCTCGACGCCTTCACCGACACCTACCAGCACACCGGGGTGCAGGCGATCGCCCGCCGACTGGTGGAGCGGGCCGCCGCCGAGATCTAGGAGCCGCCGCCGATGCGTTGGGAACAGGGTCGCCGCAGCGACAACGTGGAGGACCGCCGGGGCATGGGGGCCCCGGCGATGGTGGGGGGCGGCATCGGTGTGGTGGGCGTGATCCTGGCGGGGGTGGTGGCCCTGAGGGGCGGCGACCCGATGATCGTGCTGGAGCAGATGGGCGGCAGCGGCGCCCTTGGGCCCGGCCCCGTGGTGGTGAGCCAGCCACGACCGCCGAGCCCGCAGCAGGATCGGCTCGCCGATTTTGTGTCCGTGGTGCTGGCAGACACGGAAGACACCTGGAGCCAGGAGTTTCGCCAGCAGGGCGGACGCTACACACCGCCCAAGCTCGTGATCTTCGATGGCACGGTGAGCTCCGCCTGCGGCCTGGCCCAGGCGGCGATGGGGCCGTTTTACTGCCCGAATGACCAGAAGGTGTATGTGGACCTGGCTTTTTATCGCCAGCTGCGTCAGCAGCTCGGCGCCCCGGGCGACTTCGCCCAGGCCTACGTGATCGCCCACGAGGTGGGCCACCACGTGCAGCATCTGCTTGGGATCGATCAGCAGGTGCAGCGGGCACAACGCCGGCTGCCGCAGCGGGAGGCCAACCAACTCTCTGTGCGCCTGGAGCTCCAGGCCGATTGCCTCGCCGGGGTCTGGGCTCGCCACAGCGACAGCCAGCGCGCCACGCTCGAGCCTGGGGACATCGAGGAGGCCCTCAACGCCGCCAGCCGCATTGGGGACGACACACTGCAGCGCCAGAGCAGCGGGCGGGTACGCCCTGACAGCTTCACCCATGGCAGCTCGGCCCAACGGCAACGCTGGTTTGCCCGCGGTCTGCAGAGCGGTTCGATGGACGCCTGCGACACCTTCCAGGGAGCCATCTGAGCGAGCCAGCGACAAGCCATGCCTTCGCGCCTCCTGAACGGTCCGACGCCGGTGCTTCTGGGAGTCCTGGTGGCCAGTGCCCTGTCGCTGGCTGCCTGCCAGGGGGCGGCCTCAGCCCGCTGCCGCAGCGACACCGAACTGGGCAGTGATCGCACGCCGGTGCAACTCTCCCTGGATACGGTCCAGTGCGTGCGGCGGGGCAACTGGATACAGGCCAGCCTGCACTTTGGTGTGGCCAAAACGTTTTCGCTCTTTGACGCCCAGCGCGAGGAGCGGATGGGGCAAGCCGCCCGCCAGGGCTGGCCTGGCCCGATGCTGCCCGCACTGATCATCCGCGAACAACTGGATCCGGGGCAGGTGCGTCGGCTGCAAGAGGAAATCCGCGGCCTCTCGGAGAATCCGGTGCGCCATCGGCAGCTCTGCAACCTGCTGCGGCGGCTTGGCCCTCCCACCTATCCCCCGGACTATCGGGTGGATCAACGCTGGGAGGTGAGCTTCCCACCTCAAGCAACAAGCACAAAGCCCTCAGAGGCAGCCAAGGCCACCTGGAGGGAGATTCTTTCCCGCCAGGTGGCCTGTGAGGCCGGGGTGTAGCGGCGGCTCAGTCGAAGCCGAGCAGGTCGAAGATCTCCCGATCCTTTAGGGATTCGGCCTCCAGGGGCTGCACGTTCTCGAGCATGGTGCGCGCCAGGCTGAGATATTCCTGCTGCACAGCCTCCACCTCGGGGCTGGGCTCCATCTCAAAGATGGTGCACTTCTTCAGGCGTGAGCGGCGGATGGCATCGACATCGCGGTAGTGGGCCATGGTAGTCATGCCCACGCGATCGTTGAATTTATCAATCTGGTCGGTATCGAGGCTGCGGTTGGCCACGACGCCCCCAAGCCGCACCTTGTAGTTTTTGGCCTTGGCTTGAATGGCGGCAATGATGCGATTCATCGCAAAGATGGAATCAAAATCATTGGCGGTCACGATCAGGCAATAGTGGGCGTGCTGGAGCGGTGCGGCAAAACCGCCGCACACCACGTCACCGAGCACATCAAAGATCACCACATCGGTGTCTTCAAGCAGGTGGTGCTCCTTCAGCAGCTTCACCGTTTGTCCGGTGACGTAGCCGCCGCAACCGGTGCCGGCCGGTGGCCCGCCGGCCTCGATGCACTGCACGCCATTGAAGCCCTCGAACATGAAATCTTCAGGGCGCAGCTCCTCGCTATGAAAATCAACGGATTCGAGGATGTCGATCACCGTTGGCACCATCTGCTTGGTGAGCGTGAAGGTGGAGTCGTGCTTAGGGTCGCAGCCGATTTGGAGCACCCGTTTGCCCAGCTTGGAAAAGGCGGCCGAAAGATTGGAGGAGGTGGTGCTCTTGCCGATGCCCCCCTTGCCGTACACGGCGATCACCAGCGCACCCTCTTCGATGCGCAAAGCGTCATCCTGATGGACCTGGACGCTGCCCTCGCCATCTTCCTGGTGGCGGCCGGCGGTGGCGGGGGGCTGGAGGGTGGTGGTCATGGCGGAGCCGGTTACAGCCTGATCGTCATCTCTATCCAAGGACGGCGCGGGGGCGGATGTGGACCCTTCACGCAAAGCGAAACATCAGGGTTTCGCAAGGACATGGACTCCGGCTAAGAAGCGCGCCAGTCAGCCCCGCACCGCGACGCCTGACGCTGTTCCGCTGGGGGCCGGCAGCTGAGCATCCTGGAGTTCAGAGGCTGCCTCCCAGGGACAAGGAGAAAACGGTTGCCCGAGCGGATGGGCAAGGGGCCGACCGAGAAAGGCTCCTGCTCTGGCGATGGTTCAGGCATTGGTGCAGGCATTGGTTCAGGCTCTTGACGTTCCTCCAGGATCAGGCCTTTTGCCTCTGGCCCAATCCAGCGGCGGCCCCTCATCGAACAGAGCGGGTGGATCCGGGTCATCCGGAATGGCCTACGGATCAAAAAAAAGGGGCCCGCCGCACACCAAGACTGGCGTGGGCCTGCCCCGCTATGCATTCGAAGGTTCAGCGACTGAAGTGGGACTTGGCGTCGTAAAGCGTTTCGGCATCGATTAGGGCGATGCCACGTTCACGGGCAAAGGTTTCGGTGTTGCGCCGTACTTTGCTGCGCACAAAGAAGGGGATCTTGTGCAGCTCCGCCTCGCCATCCTGGCTCCAGCGCAGCGCATCTCCCTGTGGCTGGCCAGCAGGCGTGGCCTCAGACGGGGGGGCATTCTGCTGGCCCTGCAGCAGCGGCTCCTCACCCGTACCCACAGGCGGAGTCATCGCGGGAGCCCCATCGCCCAGATGGCTGCGGTGGCCGTCCACAAATTCAAAATCGTGGCGGAACATGCCGATCAGGTGTTCCTCCAGCCCCATCATCAGCGGGTGCACCCAGGTGTCGAAGATCACATTCGCCCCCTCCCAGCCCATTTGGGGGGCGTAGCGGGCAGGCACATCCTGCACATGCAGCGGGGTACTGATCACCGCGCAGGGAATGCCGAGGCGTTTGGCGCTGTGGCGCTCCATCTGGGTGCCGAGCACCAGCGCCGGCGCTGCCTCCGCCATCGCCTTCTCCACCGCCAGGTAGTCGTCGCTGATCAACGCCTCGAGCCCCAGATCCTTCGCGGCGGCTCGCACCTCGCGGGCCAGCTCCCGGCTGTAGGTACCCAGCCCCACCACCTCGAAGCCCAGCTCCCGGCTGGCGATGCGGGCGGCGGCGAGGGCGTGGCTGGCATCGCCGAAAATGAACACTCGCTTGCCGGTGAGATACGTGGAATCCACCGATCGGGAATACCAGGGCAGGCGGGAGGCCCGCTCCCCTTCCCCGATCTGCGGTTCCTCCAGGCCCAGCAGCCCGCAGATCTCCCGCAGGAAATCCTCGGTGGCGCCCACACCGATCGGCACGGTGCGCACGGTGGCCATGCCGAAGCTGCGCTCCAACCAGCTGCACACCGGCGCGGCCACCTCCGGGTACAGGCAGACGTTGGCGTCGGCATCGGGGATGCGCAGCAGATCGGCCGGACGGGCCTCCAGCGGCGCCACCACCGTCACCTCGATGCCGTGCTCAGCCAGCAGCCGGCTCACCTCAAGCACGTCGTCGCGGCAACGGAAGCCCAGGAGACTGGGGCCCAGCAGATTCACCCGCGGCCGGCGGCCTTCAGCGCGCCAGCGGCTGGGGTCGATCGTGGGGCTGCCGGGCGGCGGCACCTGGTCCTTGAGCAGGCCCCGCACCAATTGGTAGAAGGTTTCGGCGGCGCCCCAGTTCTCCTTCTTGGAGTAGGCGGGCAACTCCAGGCTCACCATCGGGATGCCGCCTAAGTCCATGCCGGCGGCCAGGGCCCCGGGCTGGTCCTGAATCAGCTCGGCGGTGCAGCTCTCGCCCACCAGCAGGGCCTCCGGCCGGAAGCGCTCGACGGCGGCGGTGACCGTGCGCTTCACCAATTCGGCGGTGTCGCCGCCGAGATCGCGGGCCTGGAAGGTGGTGTAGGTGACGGGCGGACGGCGGCCGCGCCGCTCGATCATCGTGAACAGCAGGTCGGCATAGGTGTCGCCCTGGGGCGCGTGCAGCACGTAGTGCACCCCCTCCATCGAGCTGGCCACGCGCATGGCTCCCACGTGCGGGGGGCCTTCATAGGTCCAGAGGGTGAGTTCCATGGCGGCGGCGGCGAAGGGCGGGGGACGGCGGGGACGGGTGGAGACGGGTCGGCTCGGATCGGGACGGAAAGAGAGGGATCAGGTGGAGGCGCCGGCGAAGGAGAGCAATCCGCGACGGCGCAGCGGCCGGGCGAACAGCTCGGCCAGATCACCGGCCTGGTCACAGCCGTGGATGGGGCTGAACACCAGCTCGATCGACCACTTGGTGGCGAACCCCTCCGCCTCGAGCGGATTGGCCAGACCCAGTCCGCAGACGACCAGATCGGGGCGGCTCTGGCGCACCCGCTCCAGCTGGCGCTCGACATCTTGCCCTTCGCTCACGGTGGTACCCGGCGGCAGCAGGGCCAGCTCCTCAGCCATCAGGGCGCGATCCAGATAGGGCGTGCCCACCTCGACCAGCTCCATGCCGCACTCCCGGTGGAGGAAGCGGGCCAGGGGAATCTCCATCTGGGAATCGGGCAGCAGGAACAGGCGGCGGCCCGCCAGCCGCTCGCGGTGGGGGGCGATCGCCCGGCGCCCCCTCTCCAGCAGGGGGTCGAGCACCTCGGCCACCCGCTGGGGCTGGATGCCGAAGGCGGTGGCCGCAGCCTCCATCCACAGCCGGCTTCCCTCCACCCCGAACGGGTAAGGGGCGCTCAGCACCGTGGCGCCGCGGCGCTGCAGGGCGCGGGCGGTGCCGCTGAGGAACGGCTGGGCCAGCAGCACCCGGGTGCCGGGCCCCACCGGCGGCAGATCGGTGGAGAGGCGCGGCGGCAGGCTGCGCACCACCGGAATGCCCATCCGTTGGAAGAGGGCCACGAAGCGGTCCTCCACTGCGTCCGCCAGGGTGCCCACCAGCAACAGCTGCTCCTCAGGCGCGGAGGGGAGGAGGGGCAGCACCGCCTGCAGGGCGTTGTCCTCCCCCTGGGTGAAGGTGGTCTCAATGCCACTGCCGGAGTAGTTCAGCACCCGCACGCGGCCGGCGAACTGTTGCGTGAGGCGTTCGGCGGCGCGGGCCAGGTCGAGCTTGATCACCTCACTCGGGCAGGAGCCCACCAGAAAGAGGGTGCGAATCTCGGGCCGCCGTGCCAGCAGGTCGCGCACGAGCCGGTCGAGCTCGTCGTTGGCGTCCGCCAGACCAGCCAGGTCGCGCTCCCCGAGGATCGCGGTGCCGAAACGGGGTTCGGCGAAGATCATCACCCCGGCGGCGCTCTGGATCAGGTGGGCGCAGGTGCGCGAGCCCACCACCAGAAAGAAGGCATCGGGCATGCGGCGATGCAGCCACACGATCGACGTGAGCCCGCAGAAGACCTCGCGCTGGCCGTTTTCCCGCAGCACGGGGTAGTCGACGGCCCCGCCGGCCGGGAGATCGGCCGGACGGGCGGTGGGGGGCAGGGGCATGGAGACGGGGCCCGGTGGCAACGGACAAGGGCTAGCCAGGCTGGAGCGTCGCTGGCTGGCTTGTGTCACATCTTTTCGGGATCACCGGGTGCCCGGGCGCTCATAGGCGGCGGCGGAATCCCTCAGAAAAGCCGGCCCGCTCCCCCTCCTCGGTGGCGCGGCTGATCTTCCACACGTTGCGGCTCAGCCGGCGCGCCCGCAGGCCCCCCCGCTGCACCACCGTGGCGCCGGGGCGGGCGCCCAGCAGCAGGGTCACCTCGGCGGTGCTGAGGGGAGCGCCGGTGTCAAGGGCCAGCTGCACGAGTTCAAGCCGCTGGCGCAGTCCGGCCAGGTCGGCGGCACCGCCATCCTCTTCCTCGCTCCAGATCCAGGGGGCTTCGTGGCCGCCTTCCGCCAGGCGCCGCATGAACCCAAGACCGATGAAGGCCAGGGCCTGCTCCGGCTTCACCCCCTGCTCCACCGCTTGTGCCAGCCAATCGGCGATCGGCTCGGCGTGGTGGGTGGTGCTGGTGGCGGCGCGCTTGGAAGCCATGCGATCGGCCCGAAGGATTGGCCGGAAGGTACCGGCTGGGCCAGGCGCGGCAAGCCCTGGGCCCACACCCGTCAGCTGCGCCGCAGCCAGCCGGGCGCGCCACCGAACCAGTCGCCCAGATCCTCACCCCCCGGGGCGGGGCGCTCATCCGGTTCGGGGCTGCCCAGATTCATGTCGGCCAGCAGCCGATCGAGGCCCTCCAGGGGCCCCTGCCCCTGCTGGCGCCGCCGCGCCTGGCGCAGCCAGCCAGCCACGCAGGCATCGCGATCTGCGAACTTCTGCACGTAGATCCGCTCGGCCAGGGTCACCGATTCATCGGCGGCGATGCGGTTGAGGATTCCTTGCAGTCGCAGGCGGGTGGAGGGCGTGAGCCTCGTCAACAGGGATCAGCGGCGGTGATGGTGGTGATAGCGGACCCTCATCCGGCGGCTGTGGCCAGGACCACCAAAACGCCCGTCCTGTCAGGGGGTCGCGACGGAGCGAGGGGTAAGATCAGCTGCCATCCGGCACGAACCCAGCGCGCGACGTGACGGACGCCAGGAATTCCCGCTCCAGCCGCTTCCCAGGAGGCTTTTCCTCCTCCGAAGACCGGGCCGTGGGCCGTCGGCGGGAGGCCCTGCGGCTCTCGATCACGGGCACCAGCGGTACCGCGGCCAATCGGCCGGCCCCGGGCAGCCGGCCAGAGATCACCGGCACGGTGGTGCAGCACGGGAGTGGCGGCCTCAGCAGCGATGGCGCCAGCTGCGTGATCACCACCGACAGCGAAAGCCCGCGGCTGCGGCAATCGAGCCACGTGCAGTCCATCGAGCTGCGCACCTACGTGTTCCTCGATTCCCTGCAGCCCCAGCTGGCGGCCTACATGGGCACCGTCTCCCAGGGCTTCCTGCCGATTCCAGGCGATGCCTGCCTCTGGCTGGAGGTCTCTCCGGGGATGGCCGTGCACCGCGTCACCGACATCGCCCTGAAGGCCAGCACGGTGCGCCTCGGCCAGATGGTGGTGGAGCGGGCCTTCGGCTCGATCGCGATGTATCACCGCGACCAGAGCAATGTGCTCCATTCCGGCGAGGTGGTGCTGGAGGCCATCGGCAGCAGCATCGATCGCCGCAGTCGCTGCGAAGTCACCTGGACCGAGATCATCCGCGCCATCACCCCCGACCATGCGGTGCTGATCAACCGCCTGAACCGCCGCGGCTCGATGATCCAGGCCGGGATGAGCATGTTCATCCTCGAAACCGAGCCGGCCGGCTATGTGCTGATCGCCGCGAATGAAGCGGAGAAGTCCTCCAACATCACCGTGGTGGATGTAAAGGCTGTGGGTGCTTTTGGCAGGCTCACCCTGGCGGGTCGGGAAGGGGATGTGGAGGAAGCGGCAGCTGCCGCCATGCGGGCGGTGCAGCAGATCAACGGCTAAGCCCCAGGCAGCGCCGCAACGCGGGCGCGATCGCCCGGGCCGCCTTGCCCCGACTGCCGAGCCGGCTGCGTTGCGATTCGTTCATCTGGGCATAGGTGCAGCCAGCTTCCCGCACCCAGAAGATCGCGTCGTAGCCGGGGCCGTGGCCCTCGGGGGCCGGCAGGATGCGCCCGCGGCATACACCCTGCGCTTCCGCAACTGTGCGGCCTTGGGGATCGGCCAGAGCCATGGCACTGATGAAACCAGCGCCGCGATAGAGAGAGTCGCCGAGCTCCTTCAGCAGGCGGTGGATGCGCTCATGGTCGGTGGGGGCGTAGCGGGCCGAAAACAGGCCGGGACGGCCGTCAAGGGCGTCCACCTCAATCCCGGAATCATCCGCCAACGACCACTCGCCGGTGGCAGCGGCGGCGGCCTCCGCCTTGAGGCGCGCGTTCTGGGCATAGGTGGTGCCGGTCTCCTCCACCTCCAGCCCCCGAGGTTGGCCCAACACCTCAATCTCCACAACGGCCAGCATGGAGCCGATCTCCGAGACCTTCTGGGGGTTGCCGCTGGCGATCACCAGGCGGGGCGGGTGGAGGCCAGGGGACACGCGCAGCCAGCCGGAGGGCGGAGGGCGCCATTGTGGCCTAGAGGCTGGAGCAGGCTGCTAGACGAGGGGGGCGAGAGGTGGGTGAAGGAGATGGGTCAGGGAGATGGGTCAGGGAGTTGGGGTGAGGCAGGTTGGGTTGAACATTCCACCCCCGGAACAAGTTCCAGGGCCCTGCCTCGCGGCAAAGGTACGGAAAACGCTGCGGCTTTGCCTGCCCTTCCCGTCAACTTTGAGCGCGCCCTGACCGCAGGGAGAGCCTGAGCCCCTAGGTTTCAGGATTCCGTGGGAGCTGCGGTGCAGAGCGGCCTGATCCTGCAGAACCTGCTTTCGGCTCCGGTTCTGTTCTTCTTCCTGGGCATACTGGCGGTGCTGGTGGGGTCGGATCTGGAGATCCCCTCGCCCCTGCCCAAGCTGTTCTCCCTTTACCTACTGCTGGCGATCGGCTTCAAGGGGGGCCTGGAGCTCGCCCACAGTGGCCTGACCCCGCTGGTGCTCACCACGATCCTGGCCGCGGTGGCCATGTCGCTGCTGGTGCCGCTCACCAGCTTCTGGATCCTGCGCATGCGCCTGGATTCGGCCAATGCCGCCGCGGTGGCCGCCTCCTACGGCTCCATCAGCGCCGTGACCTTCATCACGGCGGAAAGCTTTCTCACCATCCTCCAGATCCACTTCGATGGCTTCATGGTGGCGGCCCTGGCGCTGATGGAGTCGCCGGCGATCGTGGTGGGGGTGGTGCTGGCCCGGTTAGCGAGTCGTCAGGGCCGGGGGGACCGGGAGATGCGCTGGGGTGAACTGCTCCGGGAGGCGTTCCTCAACGGCTCGGTGTTTCTGCTGATCGGCAGCCTGGTGATCGGCTATGTGGTAACGAGCTTCAGCCCCTCGGGGTTGGTGAAGATGGAGCCCTTCACCGACAAGCTTTTTTACGGGGCTCTGTGCTTTTTCCTGCTCGACATGGGCCTGGTGGCGGCCCAGCGACTGCAGGATCTGCGGCGAGCCGGGGCCTTCCTCATAGGTTTTGCGGTGGTGGCTCCGCTGGTGCATGCCGTGCTGGGTCTGTCCATCGCCCGGCTGGTGGGGCTGGAGGTGGGCGATGGCCTGCTGTTCATGGTGCTCTGCGCCAGCGCCTCCTACATCGCCGTCCCCGCGGCGATGCGGATGACGGTGCCCGATGCCAATCCGAGCCTGTACATCTCCAGCGCGCTGGGGGTCACCTTCCCGTTCAACGTGGTGGTGGGAATCCCGCTGTACCTGGCCCTCGCCCAGCGTTTCCTGCCCATCACCTGAGTCAGCCCATGAAACGCATCGATCTGTTCATCGCCGACCGTGAGGTGGCCCAGATCTGCCAGGCCATCCGCAAGGCCGGAGCCCCGGGGTACTCCGTGATGCGCCACGTGACCGGGCTGGGCCTGGGCGGAGAGATCTCGGAGGCCATGGATTTCAGCGGCCTGGGGGCCAATGCCCATGTGATCGTCTTCTGCAGCCTCGAGCAGGCCGATGCGGTGCGCGAGGCCGTACGGCCCGTGCTGGCCCGTTACGGGGGCGTGGGCTTCCTGGCGGACGCCGAACCGCTCTGAGACTTCTTTTTTGCCCACACACAAGGCCCACGAACGGCGGCGAGAGGGTCACTCCCGCAGAAATGCTTACGTTTTATTTAGCGGGAATAAGCACCGCTTATCGATGAAAGCCGAAACCTTGATGGCGAACTTCCCCCGAATGGCTTGACGGGGGGTCCGGCGCCGGAGGAGGGTGGCTGGCGAACATTCCACCCCCTCCTCCAGGAGCAGGTAATGGCAAACGAAACCATGGGCATTGCCCTCGGCATGATCGAGACCCGCGGGCTGGTGCCCGCGATCGAAGCGGCTGACGCGATGACAAAGGCCGCTGAGGTCCGTCTGATCGGTCGGGAGTTCGTCGGTGGCGGTTACGTGACCGTGCTGGTGCGCGGCGAAACCGGTGCGGTGAACGCTGCGGTGCGAGCTGGCGCCGATGCCTGCGAGCGCGTGGGTGACGGACTGGTGGCCGCCCACATCATTGCCCGTCCCCATCGGGAAGTTGAGCCGGCCCTCAACAGCAACTTCGGTGGCCTGAAGGACTGAGGGCATCGGCGCTGACGCGCCCGCACCTCTGACCTTCCCCACGACCCAACCGGAAAACTCCCATGAGCAAGAAGTACGACGCCGGGGTCAAGGAGTACCGCGACACGTATTGGACTCCTGATTACGTCCCCCTCGACACCGACCTGCTGGCCTGCTTCAAGTGCACCGGCCAGGAAGGCGTGCCCAAAGAGGAAGTGGCCGCCGCTGTGGCCGCTGAATCCTCCACCGGCACCTGGTCCACCGTGTGGTCCGAGCTCCTCACCGATCTCGACTTCTACAAGGGCCGCTGCTACCGCATCGAAGACGTGCCGGGCGACAAAGAGTCGTTCTACGCCTTCATCGCCTATCCCCTCGATCTGTTCGAGGAGGGCTCCATCACCAACGTTCTGACCTCCCTGGTCGGCAACGTGTTCGGTTTCAAGGCCCTGCGCCACCTCCGTCTGGAAGACATCCGCTTCCCGATGGCGTTCATCAAGACCTGCATGGGTCCTCCGAACGGCATCGTGGTGGAACGCGACCGGATGAACAAGTACGGCCGCCCTCTCCTGGGCTGCACCATCAAGCCGAAGCTCGGCCTGAGCGGTAAGAACTACGGCCGTGTGGTGTATGAGTGCCTCCGTGGTGGCCTCGACTTCACCAAAGACGACGAGAACATCAACTCCCAGCCCTTCCAGCGTTGGCAGAATCGCTTCGAGTTCGTCGCTGAAGCCGTGCGCTCCGCCCAGGAAGAAACCGGCGAGAAGAAGGGGCACTACCTCAACTGCACCGCCGCCACTCCTGAGGAGATGTACGAGCGGGCCGAGTTCGCTAAGGAGCTCGGGCAGCCGATCATCATGCACGACTACATCACCGGTGGCTTCACCGCCAACACCGGTCTGGCGAAGTGGTGCCGCAAGAACGGCATGCTGCTCCACATCCACCGCGCCATGCACGCGGTGATCGACCGCCATCCCAAGCACGGCATCCACTTCCGTGTGCTGGCGAAGTGCCTGCGCCTCTCCGGTGGTGACCAGCTCCACACCGGCACCGTGGTGGGCAAGCTGGAAGGCGACCGCCAGTCGACCCTCGGCTACATCGACCAGCTGCGCGAGTCGTTCGTGCCTGAGGACCGCAGCCGCGGCAACTTCTTCGATCAGGACTGGGGTTCCATGGGCGGCGTGTTCGCCGTGGCCTCCGGCGGTATCCACGTTTGGCACATGCCCGCGCTGGTGAGCATCTTCGGTGATGACTCGGTGCTGCAGTTCGGTGGTGGTACCCACGGTCACCCCTGGGGCTCCGCTGCTGGCGCCGCTGCCAACCGCGTGGCCCTCGAGGCCTGCGTCAAGGCACGCAACGCCGGTCGGGAGATCGAGAGAGAGGGGCGCGACATCCTCATGGAAGCCGCCAAGCACAGCCCTGAGCTGGCGATCGCCCTCGAAACCTGGAAGGAGATCAAGTTCGAGTTCGACACCGTCGACAAGCTCGACGTCCAGTGATGCGGGCCTGATGGAGCTGGGGGCGGCAGAACACCGTCCACCAGCCCCATCCCCAGCCAGCGTCCGATACTCCGGCACCCTTCCGTTCGGGTGCGGAGACGTTTCCCCCAATGTCCAGACGGCAGCCTCCCGCTACCGTCGCCACCCCTTCCTCAAGGATCCCCATGCCCTTCAAGAGCACCGTGGGTGACTATCAGACAGTCGCCACCCTGGAGACCTTCGGCTTCCTACCGCCGATGACCCAGGACGAGATCTACGACCAGATCGCGTACATCATTGCCCAGGGTTGGAGCCCGCTCGTTGAGCACATCCATCCCAGCCGTTCCATGGCTACCTACTGGAGCTACTGGAAACTTCCCTTCTTCGGTGAGAAGGATCTTGGCGTGATCGTCAGCGAACTCGAGGCCTGCCACCGCGCCTACCCCGACCACCATGTGCGCCTGGTGGGCTACGACGCCTACACCCAGAGCCAGGGTGCCTGCTTCGTGGTGTTCGAGGGCCGCTGAGCCGCGTTCCCAGGGTCCCGGCCTAACGCCGGGACCCATCGTTTCCATCAGCCTGAACTGACGTCACACCTCCGGGTCCGCGTCAATCCGTTGTTCCCATGCGGCACGCCCGATTGAGGCTTGCGCTGGGGGTCCAGGGCTGTTTTTCATCGTCACCTCCTTTTATCCGGGCGGATATGGCCAGCACATCCAGTCGTGAAGCAGCTCTGGAGCGCCGCAAGGCCCTCACCAACGGCGGCAAGAAATCCGCAGGGCGCTACGCCTCGGCTCCTGGCCGCGTCCGCACCGCCTCGGATGCCCGTCCCACCCGGACCAACACCTCACCTCCCCAGGCTCCGGCCGAGCGGGCTTCGGCTCCGGAGCCCGCTCCCGCCCGTGGTCCCCGGGCGCGGGATCTCCAGTTCACCGTTGCCACCGCCCCGGTGACCCGCACCGCCCGCCCCGTGCACAACCCCAGCCGCGAACTCGTGCTCGCCCGCCGTGAGGCCCTCTCACGCCGCGGTAAACGGGCTGACACCTCCCGCGACCGCACCCGCCAGGAGGCGGGCCGCGCTCCCAACACCCCGGTGGCCCCCAGCGAAAGCGCCAGCCCCGCCGCCGATCGCCCCTGCCGCTGCAAGGACCGCGCGGAGGCCAGCCCCTCCCTTGGCTCCGGCCTGGCCAGCCGCGGCAACCAGAACGGAACGGCCAACCAAGGCCGCAGTGGCCGCAGCACCACCCCGAAGCGCAGCGCCCAGTTCAATCCCAGCCGTGCCCTTGTGCTGGCCCGCCGGGAGGCCCTCTCCAAGCGGGGCAAGTCAGCGGCGATGCCCACCAGCAGCGTGGCGGCGAGCGTGGCCCGGCAGGGCAACCCCGACATGAGCAGCCGCGAACTTTCCCAGAAGGTGCGCGAACTCAAGAGCAAAGTGGGTTCCGCCGGCGGCGCCCGCAACGGCGGTGGCAGCCGTCCCACGGGACCCAATCGCCATGGCGCCCGCCAGGCCGCTGCCGCCGACGCCTCCTGGAAGGTGGGGGTGAGCGAAACCAGCGCGGGCCAGGTGGTCACCGGCACCCAGGCCAACCGCTCCCCGAAGACCACCGGCAACGAAGCCGCCACCTGCCGCGTGATCACCGGCACGGAGTATCTCGGCGCCGAGGTGTTTGAAACCTTCTGCCAGAGCGGGCCGCTCACCCGGCAACCGGCCAAGGTTCGCCTCACCGCCACCACCCACGGCAACAAGGTCACCGGCAACGAAGTGGGGCGCTCCGAGAAGGTCACCGGCGACGAGCCGGGCACCTGCAAGATCGTCACCGGCACCGAATACGTATCGGCCAATCAGGCGGCCGCCTGGTGTGGTGGGGCCAACCCCTCGCCCCGCAAGGTGGGCCAGGCCCAAACCAACGGCGGTCGCACCGTCTCCGGCGTGATGGTGGGCCGCTCCGAGAGGGTCACCGGCGATGAGGCCGGCTCGGGCCGTCAGCTCACCGGTGATCAGTACGTGACCGATCCGCAGCAGGTGGCCGGTCGCGCCCCCACCAAGGTGGCCAGCCTCCACACCCTTCGCGGCACAGGCATCACCGGCACCCATGTCGGCCGCAGCGAACACGTCACCGGCGATGAGCCAGGCAGCTGCCGCCTGATCACCGGCGACGAGTACATCGGCAGCCAGCAGTACGACCGGTTCTGCGGCACCCGTCCCTCCCCCGAACCGGCGAAGGTGGGCTTCAGTGTCACCAACCGCGCCCAGGTGGTCAGCGGCACCCGCACGGGCCGCTCCTCCAAGGTGACCGGCGATGAGCCCGGCACCTGCAAGGCGGTCACCGGCACCCCCTACGCCGGCCTCGACGAGGCTGGCTCCTGGTGCCCCACCCCCGCCGTGGAAGCGATTCGCTCCCGCACTCCGGTGCGCATGGGCACGGTGATGAGCGGCATTCAGCCCGGCATCGGTGGTGTGATGACCGGCGCCGAGCGGGGCGCCTGCGGCGACGTGACCGGCACCCCCTACGTGGGACCCGACCAGCAGGCCGCCACCTGCGGCACCTCCCCCGCCGGCTCGGAACCCGACCTCCCCCGGCCGCTCCAGAGCGAACCCTGGCAGGGCTTCAGCGTCCAATCCCCCGCCCAGGCCGCCTGGGCAGCCCGTGAGCGCGGAGGGGCGGTCACCGGCACCCGTTACGAGGACAGCCGCAGGATTACGGGCCCTTTTGACATGGCCGGTGGCAAGGTCACCGGCACCGAGGAGTTCCGTTTCGATCGCCGCGCTCCCCAGCGCTCCCGCGGTCCTGTGGGCCCTGCGCCCGTCCAGGTCGCCGAGGATGCCCGTCCGGTTTCCCGCGTCACCGGAGAAGGCAACGCCTCTGGCCAAAAGATCACCGGTGACGACTGGGATCGTGGCGAGCGTGTCACAGGCACCGAAGGCCCCTCGGCCCGCCGCCGCAACCCGAGCCGCCCTGGCCCTATGGGCGCCATGCCGGCTTTCCAGAGCAAGCGCAACGAAGAAGTGCCGGAACCTGTGAGCCGGATCACTGGATCGAGCGGTAACACCTCCGCCGGTTCGCTGAGCACGCTCTCCGGCGGCGCCCGGGCCTGATCCGCCGATGCCCTCCCGCCGCCCCCTGGTAAGCCCCCCGCCCCTGGCCCCCACGGCGCCCCGACGCCGACCCGGGTCCGCCGAGGGCACCGACGGGCGGCCGGATCCCGCCCCCATGCCGACCGGCAGCGAAGCCACGGCACACGCTCCCGGCACCCAGCCCCGCGGCCGTCGTCGGCCGCCAGCACCCAGCCCCTCCGCCCCGGCCTATCGCCCCACCGGACGGGTTCGCCCCCGACCGGAAATCCGCGCCGGCCACCAAGTCCGCCCCCCCCACCCATCCTCCGAGGCCCATCCGCTGACGGATACGGCCGCTAACGAAGCCCTGCGCGCCTACGACGAGCAGGTGAAAGGGAGTTTCGATCGCATCGTGCCGGTGCTGCGCAAACTCTCGGCCCTCCAGCACGAAGAGAACTTCATCGAACAGGCCCAGCGGCTGGCCCAGGCGGAGCTCGGCACCGAGCTGCCGCTACCGATCCTGGAAACCGCCTGGGTCACCCAGCTCGACATGCGTACCCTGTTTGCCTGGTGCGTGTTCGAGGCCTACCAGCAGACGAGCCACCGCTTCTTCCTGGATGATCCTTTGCGCAGCGGTCCTGGTAGTCCTGCGGCGCTGGCCTTTGAGGCGTTTCTCCTCGAATGCGGCTTCCACCTCCTCGATATCACCCCCTGCGCTGACGGGAGGCTTGCCCACGCCATTGCCTACGCGTTGCGGCTTCCCTTCAGTTCCGTGCGCCGCCGTCCCCATGCCGGTGCCCTGTTTGATGTGGAGAACACGGTGAATCGCTGGGTGAAGACGGAGCACCGCCGCTATCGCGAGGGCGTTCCCAATCCAGCCCATGCCGACACGCGCTACCTCAAGGTGGTGCTCTATCACTTCAGTTCCCTCGATCCAAGCCACGAGGGGTGCGCCGCCCACGGCAGCGATGATGCCGCAGCTGCCCGTTGCGGCCACCAGCGCCTGGACGACTTCCAGACGGCCGTGGAGAACAGCTTCTGTTGCGGCGCCTCGGTGGACCTGCTCCTGATGGGCATCGACACGGACACCGATGCGGTCCGCGTGCATGTGCCCGGTCTCGATGGCAGCACCCATCTCGACCGCTGGCTTGATGCCCGCGACGTTTTCGAAGCCACCCGCTCCCTGAGCCCGCAGGAAGGGCGGGCACGCATCCTGGCGATGGTGGAAGCGGCGGCGGCCGCCACCCCGGATCCCGGCATGGTGCGGCTGATCGCGCGGCTGCTGGAGCACAACCTCTCCCAGATTGATTACGTGCGACAGGTGCACGGCGGCCACTACATGGACGCCGGCCATGCCGAGCGTTTCATCGGTGTGGGCATCGGCTTCAAGGAAATCCACCTGCGCAATCTCACCTACTTCGCCTACATGGACACCGTGGAGGAGGGGGCGGCCGACCTCGACGTAGGTGTGAAGATCTTTCGGGGTCTCAACGTGTCCCGCGGCCTTCCCGTGCCGGTTGTGGTGCGCTTTGACTACAACGGCGAGGTGCCCGGGGCGCGGGAGCGGGCGATCCGCAACGGCGAACGGGTGGTGCAGGCCCTGGAGAGTCGCTACGGCGACCTCTTCAGCCAGGGTTTGCTGCACGTGTTGCTTACCGTGCGCGAAACGGGGCGCCATACCCCTGCGGAAACGATTGCCTCATCCATCGTGTTCGACACCGGAGGAGCACACTGAGATGATCATTTGCAAAGTGGTGAAACCCCTCGTTTCCACCAACCGCATTCCCGATTTCGAGCACAAACACCTGCAGGTTGTTCTCGATGGCAGCACCCAGAAAGTGGCGGTCGACGCCGTGGGCTGTGTGCCGGGCGACTGGGTGATCTGCGTGGGCAGTTCGGCGGCCCGTGAAGCGGCTGGCAGCAAGTCGTATCCCAGCGATCTGACGATCGTGGGGATCATCGACCACTGGGACCCTGACGCGGCCAAAGCGGCCCCCAGCGGCGGCAGCTCTTCTAGCGGGGGCGCCAAGTGATGGAAATCCATCAGGTCACCGGCTCCTTGGTGTGCACCCAACGAGTTCCCGGCCTCGACCACTGGAACCTGCGGATCCTGCGCAACCCGAAGGGGAAGCTCTCAGTGGCCGTCGATCCGGTGGGAGCCTCCCCCGGCAACTGGGTGTTCACCGCCAGCGGCTCTGCCGCCCGCTTCGCCTGCGGCAACCCGGAGGCCCACACCGATCTCACCATCGGCGGAATCATCGATTTCTGGGAGCCCGATGGCTAGGTCTCCCACCCGTCTCCCCATTCCTGGTGGACCGTTTCCTTCCCGAGACCATCCGCCCCAGCCCCTTCCCTTTCTCCCCCGCCGGCTGCGCCGCCCATGACCTCCTCCAGCCCCACCCCCAACCCCGCGGTCCCGGCGCCCGCCGCCGCCACTCCCGCAGCCCCCGCGCCGGCGGCCCCCGCCTCCAGCAGCCCGGCTCCCGCCGCCAGCCCCGCCCCAAAGGCGGCAAGCCAACCGGCAGCATCGGCCAGCCCCCGGGCCCTGCCGGCGGCACGGGCCAGCGGCCGCGGCAGTGGGCGCACGGCCACCCGGGCGGCCGCCCGCCGGCCGGGACAGGCCGCTCGAGCCGCCGCCACCCCCGCCCGCAGCAGCCGCTCTGCCAGCACCAGTCGCCCCGCAGGGCGTGGTGCGGCCAGTGGCGGCCGTCCCCCCGCCAACCCCACCCCCCGCAGTGCATCCGCCATGGTTCCTTCCACCGTTCATGGCATCGCCCTCGGCATGATCGAAACCCGGGGTCTGGTGCCGGCGATCGAGGCAGCTGACGCCATGACCAAAGCCGCCGAAGTCAGCCTGATCGCCCGGGAATTCGTCGGCGGCGGCTACGTCACCGTGATGGTCCGCGGCGAAACCGGTGCGGTGAACGCCGCTGTGCGCGCCGGCGCCGACGCCTGCGAGCGCGTGGGCGATGGCCTGGTGGCGGCGCATATCATTGCCCGCCCCCACGGAGAAGTTGAACCTGCCCTGGTCCCCAGCGGCGCCAGCCGTCGTCTGTGAGGCCATGGGCGCCGTCCATCCGCGCATCCTTGGCTTCCTCGGACGCGCCCTGAGCCTTGAGC
>JBKDOZ010000213.1:0-2563 GCA_046342735.1 Synechococcaceae cyanobacterium | reverse complement strand
GCCTGCCCCTGATCGCCGAAGACCTGGGCGTGATCACGCCGCCGGTGGAGCAGCTGCGCGACCGGTTCGCCCTGCCAGGCATGAAAATCCTGCAGTTCGCGTTCGACGGCAACGACGACAACGCCTACCTGCCTGCCAATTTTGTCGGCGAGCGCTGGGTGGCCTACACGGGCACCCACGACAACGCCACCACCCTGGGTTGGTGGCACTCCCTCGACGACGGCGGCCGCCAGCGGGTGGAAGCCGCGCTGGGCGCCCCCGTGACTGCACCGGGCTGGCAGCTGTTGGAGCTGGCCCTGGCCTCCCCGGCCGAGCTGGTGGTGGCGCCCCTGCAGGATCTGCTCGAGCTCGGAGATGGGGCCCGCTTCAACGTGCCTGGCACCACCGACCCTCGCAACTGGTGTTGGCGCCTGTCGCGACCGGTGGCCGAGCTGGCCGGCCCGCTGTATGGCTATGGGGCGATGGCGGGCCGCTGGGGACGGGCGCCGGTGGGGGGAACCACGGCCTTGGATGGTGCGGTGGAGGGAGAGGAGGCGGGCGGATAGCGGAAGCGGCCCGGCGCACCCGCTTCCGCCGCCACAACCTGGCCCCGCCAGCGCACCCGTCCCGCCGCGGGGGCGGGCCCGATCTCCAGCTGGAACGGCGGCAGCACCGGCAGGTTCATCTGGCCGCTTACGCCGTTCAATTCCGTGGCCTCCCCTTGTCGCCCCTGCAGCCTCAGGCGGGAGGGGCTCTCCAGGAGCACCGTCAGCTCCCCGAGCCGCAGGTCGGGGCGGGGGGCGGAGCGGCCCTCTGCCTGCAGGCGCCGCAGGGCCTGGCCCCGGGAGGCTCCCCGCAACGGCTTCAGCTCGGGGTAGGCCTCCAGCAGCAGGGCATCGGCGTCCTCGCCGCTCGCCGCCGCCTCGGCGGCTGGGGCCATCGGCGGCAGGGGCCGGGCGCTGAGCCTCCCCTGCAGAGCCAGCCGTTGCTGCTGCAGGTTCAGCCCGTAGATCAGCAACAGGGTGAGCACCCCGTACAGCACGGTGCCCTGCCCGGTGGTGAAGACGTCGATCGACCCGGGGGTGAAGCGGCGCAGCAGCGGCTCCCGACGGGGACCGTGGGGCCGCTGTCGCTCCGGCGGCAGGGCGGATTCGAGGCTGCCGGAGGGCAGCCGCAGGCGGTCCTCCAGCAGGGGCACCATGGTGCGCAGATAGGCCGCCTCCGGCAGCCGGTCGCGCCAGCCCTTCTCCAGGGCCTCCAGCACCGGGGTGCTGATGCGCGTCTCCTGGGCCAGCTGGCGCAGCCCGAGTCCCTGGGCTTCCCGGGCTTCCCGCAGGCGCAGGCCCGCCAGCAGCAGGGGATCGTTGGGGGGGAGGGGCCCCTTGCCCCCAGGAGCCTGGGGCGGTTCGCCCCGCAGCTGTCGCCACAGCCGACTGGCCAGGCGCGCCACGGGGGTGGGCAGGGCTGGCGGTGCGATCGGCTTCAGCGGCGGCCTTCCGGGCGCCCCCATTCTTGGGGGTTTAGCTCCGTCCGGTCCACGATCCGCCACGCCCCTTCCGCCAGATCCCCGATCGTCAGCGCGCCGATCGCGTGGCGCTGCAGATCGAGCACCGGATGGCCGAGCTGCTCTGCGGTGCGCCGGATCTGACGGTTGCGTCCCTCCCCCATCTCCAGTTCCAGCAGGGTGGCGCCGGCCGCGGGGGCGGGGCCTTGGGGGCCCGGAGCCGACCCCGCCAGCCGCCGCAGTCGCACCGGTTGGCTGGGCCGTCCGTCGAGGGGAACGCCGGCCCGCCAGCGCTCGAGGGTGCGCTGATCCGGGCGACCCTCCACCCACACCCGGTAGGTCTTGCGGTGACCGAAACGGGGATGGGTGAGCTGCAGGGTCAGGTCGCCCTCGTTGCTGAGCAGCAGGGCGCCGCGGCTGTCGGCGTCGAGCCGGCCGACCGGATGGAGGCCGCGGCCGCGGCGCAGGGCCGGTGGCAGCAGATCGAGCACGGTGGGGCGGCCCTGGGGGTCATGGCAGGTGCAGAGCACCCCCACGGGCTTGTTGAGAAGCAGGGTCAGCCGCTCCTGGGGGGAGGGCAGCGGTCGGCCGTCGACCGTGATCACGTCGTGGAGGGGATCGGCCTTGTCGCCCAGCTGGGCTGGCCGGCCGTTCACCCCCACCCGGCCCTGGCGCAGCAGGTGTTCGACCCGGCGGCGGGAGCCGAGGCCGGCGGCGGCGATCAGCTTCTGCAGGCGCTCGGCGGGCATGGGGCCATTCTCCCGCCTGGTGCTACGGGGCCCGCTGGCCCCGGCCTGACCTTCGGATCGGCTTGGGCGGAGTGAGTCCGCAGAATCATGGTACCTTTACGAAACAACAAGGTTTCGCAACTCCGCGACGATGCCCTCGATCACCATCGCGACCTCCGCCGCCGGCCTTGCCCCCACCGCCGATCTGCTCCGCTCCTACCTGCGCGACATCGGCCGGGTGCCGCTGCTTTCGCACGAGCAGGAGATCACCCTGGGCCGGCAGGTGCAGGAGCTGATGCAGCTCGAAGAGCTGCGGGAGGAGCTGAAGATGCGCGCCGGCGGCGAGGAGCCC
>JBKDOZ010000212.1:0-3172 GCA_046342735.1 Synechococcaceae cyanobacterium | reverse complement strand
GTGCGGGTGAGGCTGTACTCGGGTTGTTGGCAGATCGCCTCAAACAGCTGCGAGCCCTCCTCGTCGTAGAGCAGCCAGGCGGGCAGCTGCTTGGGCGTGCGGGCCATCCCCTCGCGCACCAGCTGCGCCATGTCGGCGGGTGCGGGATGCAGGTCGAGCAGGGTGGGGCTCATCGATCGCGGGCCAGCCGCAGACCCCCGGCCAACCAACGGCTGGCGGGGGGAAAGAAATTGCGATAGGTGGCCCGTTCGTGGCCGTCGGGCGTGAGGAAGGCGCTGCCGCGCAGCACGAATTGGGAGCTCATGAACTTGCCGTTGTACTCGCCCACCGCTCCGGCGGCGGGGGCGAAGCCCGGGTAGGGGCGGTAGGGGCTGGCGGTCCACTGCCAGAGCAACCCGAAGGCCTCCGGCAAACCGGCGGCGGCAGCGCTTTCCCACTCCGCCTCGCTGGGCAGGCGGGCACCGGCCCAGCGGGCGAAGGCGTCGGCCTCGAACCAGCTCAGGTGGCGCACCGGTGCCCGCGGCGCCCGGGGCCGGCGGCCGGCGAGGGTGAACTCCTCCTCGCCCCGCCAGTAGCGGGGAGCCTGCCAACCGCGCGCCTGCACCACCGCCCAGCCCTCACTCATCCAGAGCTCCGGGCGCCGGTAGCCGCCGTCGGCCTGGAAGGCGGCGAAGTCTTCGTTGCGCACCAGCCGCTCGGCGATGGCGAGCGGCTCCAGCCACACCCGGTGGCGCGGCCCCTCGTTGTCGAAGTGGAAGCCCCCCGTCCCCGCGGGGACGCCGATCTCCACCAGCCCGCCGGGAATGGCCCGCCAGCCGGGGGCAGCGTCCGGATCGCCGCGCCGCTCCCACACGCCTTCCGGGCTGTCGGGCCCTGCTGCGAAGGAGGGTTCCAGCGGGTTGCGGGAGAAGCCGTCGAGCAGATCCATCAGCAGCAGCTCCTGGTGCTGCTGCTCGTGGTGCAGGCCCAGCTCCAGCAAGGCCCCCACCGTTCGGCAACGCTCCGGCGACCCCTTCTCGAGATCCGCCAGCAGCTCTTCGAGCCCGGCGTCCACGCGCTGGCGCCAGGCCAGAACCGCCCCGATCGGCGGGCGGCTCAGCAGACCGCGGGCCGGGCGTGGGTGGCGTTCGCCGACGGCGTCGTAGTACGAGTTGAAGAGATAGCCCCAGCGGGGGTCGGCGCTTTGCCAGCCGGCCAGGTGCGGCTGCAGCAGGAAGGTTTCGAAGAACCAGGTGGTATGGCCCAGGTGCCACTTCGGCGGGCTGGCATCGGCCATCCCCTGGAGGCAGAGATCCTCGGGTTCGAGGTCGGCCACCAGCGCTTCGCTGCGGCGGCGGACTCGACGGAGCCGCTCCAGAGGCTCGGCACCGGCGGGAGCCGCGGTGACCGGGTCGGCACCGGCCGTGGCCGCGTCGGTAGGGGCGGATAGGGACGGGGCCTGGCCCATCGGCGCGGCGGACGGCGCGGCGGATTCAGGCTCGAACCTACGTGCTTTCCCTACGATCCGCCCATCGCATTCCGATGGGCACCGTGGCCGGCTTGGGGGGAATCTGCGCCGGAGGCCAGCCCGTATCCGGCCGCCGCACCTTTGCGGGAGCTCCCACAGGGACGGTCCTCCGCATTGACGCGCCGCCAGCCCCCGGCAGGATCGTTCCACCTCACGGATCACCCCGGCGGAGCGGATCGCGGACGATGGACGGGAGCGGCGCATGAGCACCGGCGTGGCGTCGGGTCAGATGGTTGGCGGTCGCTACCGGCTGGAGCGCCAGCTCGGAGGCGGCACGGCCGGTCAGGGGGAGCTCTGGCAGGGGTGCGACACCCTGGCCTCGGAGGCGCCGGTGGCCCTGCGGCGCCTCGGGCCGGAGGCTGACCAGGAGCGGGCCCGCGCGATCGCCGCCCGCCTGCAGGGGGTGCTGCATCCCCAGGTGCCCCGCTTCGGGGCGGCGATCGCGGCCGGCCCCGATCTGTGGCTGGTGCGGGAATGGCAGTCGGGGCGCACCTACGCCGAGCTGCTGGAGGCCCGGGGCGAGCGCCAGCTGGTGTTCGGCGCTGGGGAGGTGCTGCTGCTGCTCCGCCAGCTGCTCCCCGTGTTGGCGGCCCTGCACAGCCAGGATCTGCTCCACGGCGACCTCAGTCCCGCCAACCTGCTGCGTCGCGATAGCGACGGCCTGCCGGTGCTGCTCGAGTTCGGCCTGGTGCGGGGCACCGCCGCAGCTGGCGACCCCCCCCTGGGCACCACCCCTGGCTACGCCCCGCCGGAGCTGGTGCGCGGGGAGCCGGCCCAGCCCTGGATGGATCTGCATGCCCTCGGGGTGGTGGCGCTGGTGCTGCTCAGCGGTGACGGGCCGGAGGCCCTGCTCGATCCGGTGGCGTTGACCTGGCGCTGGCCCGCCGTCCTCGATGCTGAGCCGGCCCTGGCGGCGGTGCTGCAGCGGCTGTTGAACACCGCCGACGGCGAACGCTTCGCCTCCGCCGGCCAGGCGGTGGTGGCCGTTCAGGCGGTGCCGATGCCCGATAGCACCGGTCCGGTGCCGCGGGCCGATCGCACCGTGGCCCTGGTGCCGCGGCCGCAGCCGCCGGAGCCGGAGGCTCGTTCTCCGTTGCCCGCGGACACCCCCACCGAGCCCCAGGAGCCCCCGGGCAGTCAGCCGCACCTTTCACCGGCTGACGTCCCCGAGACCCTGGAGGACGTCCCCGACCCCCCGGAGGCCCCCGCCAGCTCCCGGCTCCGCCTGGTGCCGCCGCCTCCCCCCACCGCCTCCCAGCTCCGTCCGGTGCGGACCCGCAGCCGAGAGCAGGAGAAAGAGGAGGCCGCCGAGGGGGGGCTCTGGCCGGTGCTGATCGCCTTGGTGCTCTCGGCCATCGCAGGGACCGCCCTGGGCTGGTGGTGGCTGGGCCGCGTCAGCCTCCGCCCCCCCGGTCCGACGACCGTGGGGCAGCTGCCCAACAGCCTGCCGCCGGCGGAGGTGGATCAGCGCCAGCAGCTGCTCAATCGCCTGCGGGCCCTGCAGATCGATCGCGGCTGGTTCCTTCGCTTGGTGGATGCCGCCCTGCTGGCCCAGTACCCCGAGCGGCGCGGACGGCCCCCCGGCGACAGCCTGGAGGACGCACCGCTGCGCCGCGTCTGGAACGAGCAGGCGGAGGAGTGGCTGGCGCGGGTGGAACAGCTGCC
>JBKDOZ010000211.1:0-4966 GCA_046342735.1 Synechococcaceae cyanobacterium | reverse complement strand
ACCCGGATCCCGGTTCGAGGCCAGTGCTCGCCCGTAGCGTTCGCCCCGTACCCGCGGGGCCATAGGATTGATGGGGTCTGTCATTGCCATCCAATCCGCCCCATGGCCGATAGCTTTTCCTTCGACGTGGTTTCCGATTTCAATCGGCAGGAGCTGGTGAACGCCGTGGATCAGGTGCGGCGGGAGGTGGGCCAGCGCTACGACCTCAAGGATTCCGGCACGGAGATTGAGATCGAGGAGGCGGCTCTCACCATCACCACCGCCAGCGACATGACCCTGGAGGCGGTGGCGGACGTGCTGCGTCAGAAGGCCACCAAACGCAACCTTTCCCTCAAGATCTTCGATTTTCAGACCCCTGAGCCGGTGGGTGGCAATCGCGTCAAGCAGGAGGTGAAGCTGCGCCGTGGCCTCAGCCAGGAGCTGGCCAAAAAACTGAGCAAAAGCGTGCGCGACAACCTCAAAAAGGTAACGGTGGCAATCCAGGGTGAAAGCCTGCGCATCACCGGCAAGAGCGAAGACGACCTGCAGCAGGCAATTCAGCTGCTCAAGGCGCAGGATCTGGAGCTGCCGCTGCAGTTTGAGAACTATCGGTGATTCCTGAGTGGCTGGCAGGGGTTGAGGTACGCCATAAGTTCTCCCTCACAATGTTATAAATTTGATGAGTACGTAGGGATAATAGGGTCCTCTAAATCCTCTTCTCCTGCCTCCCCCGTTTAGGAAATTCAATACGCCATTCTTGCTCGTGCTGGCAATGCAATTCCATTTGCCTTTCCGGGCAAGAAACTTGGAATCATCGCTCCAGCCGGGGATGTCCCTGGTATAGCGATCGCACTTGATCGCACCGATTCTCTGGCCCTGAATCCTGTCGCCAACTGCGATGGCGGGAAGGGTGAGTGGGTGTTCACGAGGGCATGGCGCTCCCTGGTCGCACAGGTCAAAGAAGGTGGCCGTTGCGCCGGGAGCGATGACGACGCGCTCCACCCAGCGGGTTTCGGCTAGGGAGCTTGGCGAGCCGCGTTGGGAGCGAGCAAGGCGCCCATGGCAGCCTGCAAGGATCAGCGCTGCGGCCGTAAGCAATCCCAGGGCCAGCAGGCCTCGCCTCGAGAGGAAGCCTTCGATCCAGCCCACCACCATGCTCCCTCGGGGGGTATCGCACGGGAGATGAGCGTATTGCGCGGGTTTTTCCAAGAGGTTTCGCGGTGCTAGACAGGTGTTGGGTTGGGGACCTTAGGAGAATCCCTGGGCCAGGGGAGTCGGCCTGAGATTTTTTAGCTCGAGCCTTGAGCAGGTAATCGAGGGGGTTGGGTTGCTTGGTGGATAGCCTATCCCAAGGATTGGCGCGCTGGTGGCAGTTGCTGCGGCTGCTCATCTTTGTGGTGACCCATGGGCTGGGCTCCGCCTCCAGCTTCGTGAATGTGCTGTATAGCATCTATCTCAACCTCAGCAAGAATATCCATATACGCGATGGCTATCCCATCTTCTCTCTCTCCGCGCCTGCGCTGTTCAGCCCGCCGGCCGCCCATTTCATCGCCCGCACCCTCTACCGCGGCATTCACAACCGCAACCTCCCCAACCTGATGAGCCTGGCGGTGACCGATGGCTGCAATGCTCGCTGCGGTCACGGCAGCTTCTACGAGGGGGTGGAGGATCCCGGTCGGCCGTTGTTGCGCCTCGAGGAGATCCGCCGCCTGATCCACGAGGCCCAGGAGCTCGGCGTTTCGATCCTCAATCTGGTGGGGGGCGAACCGCTGCTGCGGCCCGATCTGGCCGCCATCATCGCCAGCGTGGACAAGAGCCTCAGCACCGTGCTGCTCTTCACCAACGGCTGGCACCTGGCCGCGCAGGGACTTTTGACACCCTCCCCTGCGGCCGCCTCCGCCGAGCGCGGGAACGCCTACCCCAGCTATCCGGGCGTTGTCTTCTCCGCCTGGATCAGCAGCCACCGCAGTGTCGGCGGCGCCTGCGGCACCAGCTATCCCCACCTCTCCCCCTACGGCGATGGGATGTCGTGCGATTTCAATCACGCGATCTTCGGCAACCTGCGTGAGGAGCCGCTCTGGCGCGTTTGGAACGGCTCAGCACCCATCCGTTCTTCGCCTCAGCCGCGCCCCTCCGTGCAGACCGGCCGCCATGGCGGCGAGCACGGCCGGACTGGGGGCCGTGATGGCCCTGGGGGTGTTGATCGTCCAGCTGTTCACCGCGCCGATGGGGAACAACGACCACCTCGGACCCTGGGCTCACCTCTACCGCGATGTCAGCCGGGTGCTCACGCTCGCCTGGAAGCGCTTCGTGCTCGACGACGCACTGCTGATCCCGATGCTGCGCATCCGCTGGTGGCGGGGCCTGGCGCTCACCGCACTGGCGGTGCTTCCCAAGCTGCCCCCTGTCGCACGGCGATCCACGCCGCCGGGCCGATCGGTCGCTCGCGCGATCGCCGTCCGGATCGCGTGACCGCGGCCGCGGGTCGGGCGGACGATCCCGGAAGCGGGGAGGCTGCCCAAGGAAGGCGGGGGGGAACCGATACGATCCCCAAACTTCAGCAACGGTGTGCGTGTTAAGGCTCGATACCAGCACCGGACACTGCTATCTGGAGATCCAAGGACGCGCGGTCCCGATCGAGGATCCCTTTGATCCAGAGCATGGCACCCTGCGCTGGCCCCGCCGTGAGCAAGACTCGGCCTGGAGCCCGTTTGGCGCGGCTCCCCGGGGGGAAGAGTGGCTGGTGTTTTTCTGTAATTTCGAGCGCATCCAGCTTGTGGAATGGGTGGTGAACCACGAAGGGCGTTTTCAAGGCCAGCGCCCAATCACCAGCGCCGATTTGATTGAGTTTGTTCCCCACCTGTACCTGCTGGCCGAGCGCCTTTTCTTTGGCTTGATGGTGCAGTTCCCGGAAGCGGGTCGCGCCGCCGCGCTCCGCAGCCTGCGCTGGCGCATCGGTGATCGCCATCTCGCCCAACGTTTCCTCTATGGCTACTACCAGTCCCATGGCCGCCCGGAGATGGCGCGGCGTCACGTTCGTCGCCTCGGTGATGAACAGGGCTCCCACCAGCCGCCCCCATCTCCCTCCCTTCTCGATCCCGGGGTGCCGCCGCGGGTGCTGTATCTGATCCAATCGGCCCGGCGACTGCCCGAGGAGATGGAGCAGGGCTTCGCCAGTGCTGGTGCCCACTTCCACTGCCTCACCTTCCGCGAGCAGGTGGTGGATTCTCGGTATGCCTTTGCGCCCGGCTCCACCTGGACCAGCGGCCGCAATCTTCTGTTGCGCCGCACACGGCCCGATCTGGAGCAGTTTGATTACGTGGTGCTCATGGATGATGATGTGCGCTTCGAGCAGATTTCTTTCGGTGAGGGGTTGATCCGCTTTCAGGAGTTCTTGGCTGAATCCCAGCCCGAGATCGGCGTGGTTGCCACCCCATGGCACCTGGGATTTGGCCATTACTTTGATGCGGAGCAGCCCTGCACACCTGTGGCAGGATTTGATGCTCTCTTCAATGCCTATCGTCGCGATGTGATCCTCGATGGCATTCTCTTTCCCTACATCGAGTGTTTCGATCACAGCAGCTGGTGGTCGTCGCAGCTGGTGCTGATGAAGCTGGCAGCCCGCTACTACACCGCCATCCAGTGCAACGGCATTGCCGCCAAGAGCCTCAACAGCTCCCCCTACCCCCGCGGCTGCACCGGCGATATCTCCGTGACCTGCCTGCTCAAGCTCTTCTGCGGCCCCACCGCCTCCATCGAGGAGCTCGGTGCCCATGCCTTCGAGCATTTTGATGGCTCCAATCCCCTGCACTCCTCCCTGCAGAAGCGGATGCTGCGCTACATCACCTTCAACCCGGAGCTGCGCGATCGCGTCTTCCAGCAACCGGTCGAGGCGATCTGACCTGGCCGCACCGTTGCCGTCCGTGCCCCCCCTTCCCCCCGCAGCGGGCTGGCGCTTCTGGGTGGACCGGGGCGGCACCTTCACCGATCTGATTGGCCGTTCCCCGGACGGGGTGCTGCACGTGCGCAAGGTGCTCTCCCGGGTGCCCGGAGCCTCGGCCGATCCCGCGGTGCAGGCCCTTCGCTCGGTGCTGGGCCTGGCCGATGGGGAGCCGATCCCGCCGGGATGGGTGGCGGAGATGCGTCTCGGCACCACGGTGGCCACCAATGCCCTGCTGGAGCGCGACACCGCCCCGGTGCTTCTGCTCGTCAACCGGGGGTTTGCCGATCTGCTGCGCATCGGCGACCAGCACCGGCCCGACATCTTCGCCCTGGCGATCGAGACGGCTCCCCTGCCGGAGCTGCAGGTGGTGGAGATCGATGGGCGCCTCGACGCCGACGGGCGCGAGCTGGAGCCGCTGCAGCTCGATGACCCCCTGGCGGAGCGCCTGCGCGTGGCCGCCGCCACCGGCTTCCGCAGCGTCGCCGTCGCCCTGCTGCACAGCAGTCGCCATCCCGCCCATGAGCTGGCGGTGGGCGCCTGGTTGGAGGGGATCGGCTTCCCGTCACCGCTCCTCTCCCATCAGGTGAGCCCCCAGCCCCGCGCCGTGCTTCGCGGCACCACCACGGTGGTGGAGGCGGCCCTGGCCCCGGTGCTGCGCCGCTACCTGGCCCAGGTGCAGGCGGCGCTGGGGGCCGGTCCCCGTCTGCGGGTGATGACCTCCGCCGGGGGGCTGCGGCCGCCGGCGTTGCTGCTCGCCAAGGACACCATCCTCTCCGGACCGGCCGGAGGCATGGTGGGGGCCGTTGCGGCGGCGCGGCTGGCGGGCCTGGCCGATGGCCCGATCCTCGGCTTCGACATGGGGGGCACCTCCACCGATGTCTTCCATCGGGAGGGGGGCGGCGATGATCTGGGTGGGGAGCGCAGCAGCGAAACCGAGATCGTGGGCCTGCGGCTCCAGGCGGCGATGCTGCCGATCCACACGGTGGCGGCGGGTGGAGGCTCGGTGCTGGCCGCGCGCGATGGCCGGCTCACCGTGGGGCCGCG
>JBKDOZ010000210.1:0-4862 GCA_046342735.1 Synechococcaceae cyanobacterium | reverse complement strand
GCCGCCGGGGCCCCGGCCCGCCTCCCACAGCCCGGTCGGGCCGCGCCGGCCTGCCCGCCGCGGGGCTGCCGCCCGGGCGCTGCCGGCGAGGCCCGCCCCGATCACCCCCAGAGCCGCCCTCTCCACCATCGACTAACGGGGCCGCAGGACCAGCCAGACGATCATCAGCAATCCCGCCGTGCTGACCACCGCGTAGAGAGCGTCGGCCTGGGGGATCCAGAAGGCGCCCAGGGGCAGCGATGGGGCAAGAAGGGGGCTCAGATTCCCAGCCTCTGCCAGATCACATCGAGATGGGCCTGATGCAGGTCGGTGGCGAAGCAGGCCTCCCGCTGCTCCGGCGACAGGCGGGCGGTGACGTCCGGATCCCGCTCGAGGTTGGCGCGGAAATCGCCGCCGGCCGTGTTCCAGGCGCTGTGGGCGTTGCGCTGCACCACCCGGTAGGCCTCTTCGCGGGCCATGCCGCTCTCCACAAGGGCCAGCAGCACCCGCTGGCTGAAGACCACTCCGCCGTAGACGTTCAGGTTGCGGGCCATGTTCTCGGGGTAGACCCCCAACCCCTTCACCACCTCCGTCGTCTCGCGCAGCATGAAGTGCAGCGTCACCGAGCAATCCGGCAGCATCATGCGCTCCACGGAGCTGTGGCTGATATCGCGCTCGTGCCAGAGGGCCATGTTCTCCAGAGCGGCCACGGTATAGCTGCGCAGCACCCGCGCCAATCCGGAGATGCGTTCGCTGCGGATCGGATTGCGTTTGTGGGGCATGGCGGAGCTGCCCTTCTGCCCCTTGGCGAAGTTTTCCTCCACCTCGAGCACATCGGTGCGCTGCAGGTTGCGGATCTCGGTGGTGAAGCGCTCCAGGGAAGCCCCCACCAGGGCCAGGGTCTGCACGTACTCGGCGTGGCGATCGCGGGAGATCACCTGGGTGCTGGCGGTGTCGGGCACCAGGCCGAGGCGCCGGCAGGCGATGGCTTCCACTTCGGGGTCGGTGTTGGCGTAGGTGCCCATGGCCCCGCTGATCTGCCCGACGCTGACCACCGTTTGCAACCGCTCCAGCCGCTCGCGGTTGCGCTCGGTTTCCGCCAGCCAGCCCGCCAGCTTGAAGCCGAAGGTGATCGGTTCGCCGTGGATTGCGTGGGAGCGACCGATCATCACGGTGTTCTTGTGGACGCGGGCCAGGCTGCGCAGGGCCTCCGCCAGCCCATCGAGCTCCTGGCGCAGCTCCTGCACCGAAGCGCGCATCTGCAGCGCCAGGCCGGTGTCGAGCACGTCGGAGCTGGTCATGCCCACGTGGATGTAGCGACCGGCATCGCCCACGTGCTCGTTGACGTTGGTGAGGAAGGCGATCACGTCGTGGCGCACCTCCGCTTCGATCTCAAGGATCCGGGGCACCTCGAAGCGGGCCCGCTCGCGGATCTGGGCCATCGCCTCGGGCGGCACGCGCCCGAGCTCCACGTTCGCCTCGCAGGCGGCGATCTCCACATCGAGCCAACTCTGGAACTTGGCCTCCTCGCTCCAAAGGCGGCCCATCTCCGGAAGGGTGTAGCGCTCGATCAAGGACGGCGTGCGGCGTCGCCCCCCAACTTATCGATTGATGCTGCCGCCCCCGGGGCGCGTGGGCTGGGGGGCTCAGGCGGCCGCCGTGAGCTGGCGGTGGGCCACCTCCCACTGCACCGCGGCCCCCCAGGTCTGCTGGCGCACCCAGCAGCGGCCGCCGCGGCAGACGATCAGCTGGAAGGGGGGGAGATCTTCCGGTTGGTTGCGCAGTCGCACGAACGATCCCGGGCGCAGCAGCTCCAGCACGTTGGCGGGAAGATCGCTACAGGTGGCAAGGGATCCGTGGGGCGGCATAAGGGCCGTCTCGGCAGTGGCGCCATTGTCTGGTGTTCCCGCGGGCATCGGGCGGCGGGATCCGGATTTATTCGGCTTTGGGTTGTGATTGCATGACGAAACCGCTCCGCGCCATGGCCCGCAAGCAGCGCCTTGATCTCGAACTGGTGCGGCGGTCCCTGGCGGCCAGCCGCCAGCAGGCCCAGCAGCTGATCCGCTCCGGGCGGGTGCGCAGCGGCACCACCGTGCTCGACAAGCCCGGGGCGGAGGTGGCCGCGGATCTGCCCTTGGAGGTGGAGCAGCCCCCGCGCTTTGTGTCGCGGGGTGGCGAGAAGTTGGTGGCGGCCCTGGAGAGGCTGCCGATCCGGGTGGCGGAGCGGGTGTGCCTGGATGCGGGCATCTCCACCGGGGGCTTCAGCGATTGTCTGCTCCAGCACGGGGCCGCCAGGGTGTATGGCATCGATGTGGGCTATGGGCAGACCGCCTGGAGCCTGCGCACCGATGCGCGCCTGGTGCTGCGGGAGCGCACCAACCTGCGCCACCTCACCCCCGAGCAGCTCTATGGCCCAGAGGATCCCCGGCCCGATCTGGCGGTGGCCGATCTGTCGTTCATCTCCCTGACGCGGGTGCTGCCCGCACTGCGGGCGCTGTTGATGCCGGCGGCCGCAGCGGCCCCGGGGGAGCCGCAGGCCGTGGAGGCCGTGGTGCTGGTGAAGCCGCAATTCGAGGTGGGCCGGGGCCGGGTGGGCCGGGGCGGCGTGGTGCGCGATGCCTCGGCCCACCGGGACGCGATCGAGGGGGTGATCGCGGCGGCGGCCGCCTTGCAGTGGCCGGCCAGCGGCGTGTTGGCCTCGCCGATCACCGGTCCAGCCGGCAACCACGAATATCTGCTGTGGCTGGGGGGAAAGGGGGAGGCTCCCACCCGGGAGAGCCTCACGGAGCTGGTGGCCGCCACGCTGGCCGGAGGGTGAGGCGCCTCAGATGGCGCTGGAGTCGCGGTCGCCGGTGCGGATGCGGATCACAGCATCGATCTCGCTGATGAAGATCTTGCCGTCGCCAATCTCGCCGGTGCGGGCGGCGTCCTGGATGGCGTTGACGACGGTGTCGACCCGATCGTCATCGACGACGATTTCCAGCTTGAGCTTCTGGAGGAACTCGACGGTGAACTCGGAGCCCCGGTACCGCTCCACTTGACCTTTCTGACGGCCGAATCCGCGCACTTCGCTCACGCTCATGCCGACGATGCCGGCGTTGACCAGGGCGATTTTGACGTCCTCGAGCTTGAACGGGCGGATGATGGCCTCGATTTTTTTCATGGAAGCTGGGGAGCTGGCGTGCAAGCGTTGGGCAAGTCTCTCACTCGGATGTCCCCCGGTGGGAGCCGCGTCCATTAGGCCCGAGCCCGTCCTCTGGTGTGGTTGCCGTTGCTACGACAGCGCACTCGATGGGCCTGTCCTCACGTGCCGGCGGCCGCGCCCGGACCTGTACGGTCGAGACATCCCTTCATCTTCGCGGCAGTCCCGCCATGACCAGCGCTCCGGAACGCACCCGCGCCCCCCATGTGGGTGAGCAGGCGATCGCTGCGGTCGAGCTGCTCTGTTTCGACAACCCTCGGCCGGGGCGTGCCTACGAGATCGCGATCGAGCTGCCGGAATTCACCTGTCTCTGCCCCTTCTCGGGCTATCCCGATTTCGCGGTGCTGCGGCTCCTGTATCAGCCCGGTCCGCGGGTGATGGAGCTGAAGGCGCTCAAGCTCTACGTGAACAGCTACCGGGATCGCACGATCTCCCATGAGGAGGTGGCCAACCTCATCCTTGATCACTTCGTGGCGGCCTGCGATCCGACCTGGATGCAGCTGGAGGCCGATTTCAACCGGCGGGGCAACGTGCACACCGTGGTTCGCGTCAGCCATGGCACCCGTCAGCCCTGCTGATCCCAGCCTCCCTGGCTCCGATCGGGCCCCAGGACTCAGGCTTCGGGCAGCAGGGCCGGCAGCTCGGCGGCGAAGGCCGTGAGGTTGCGGTTGCAGAGTCCGGCCACGTGCAGGCGTCCTTCGGCGCCCTCGGAGGCCTCGGCCACGGCCCAGAGTTGGCGGGTGGCCACCAGGCTCAGCCCCCCACCCAGCAGGGCGATGGCGAAGCCTGTGTACACCAGCGGCACGCCGGGGTCGCGCTTGAGCAGGATGCCGCTGGCCGGCAGCACCGACACGACCCGCACGGGCAGCCCCTGGATATCGAGCGGTTCGCCACCGGGCACGATCCGGCCCAGGAGCGTGGCATCGGCGCTGTAGACCTCCACCGGCCCCTGCTCGCTGCTGAGGCTGAGCAGCACCGGATCGCTGCCGTCGGGGCGGGTGGGCAGCACCAGACCCCACACCTGCTCGCCCAGCTGGGGAAAGGATTGCAGGGGGAGGGGCAGCACCGGGCTGCGGCCCAGCTGCACCTCGATCGCCGCCAGGGCCCAGTCGGCCTGGTAGAGCGTCATCCCGCGGGTGCGCAGCGGGTGATTGACGCTGATCTGGGCCTTCTCCTCGCGGCCCGGGGCGTCAGGCGCGTCGGGGGCTTCCGGGGAGGGCGCACGCAGGGTGAGGGTTGATGTGAACTGCTCGGGACGGCCTGCGGGATCCCTCTCGATCACGAAGCGATCGAGCACCAGCGTGAGCTGCGAGCGGCCGCGGGTATCGAGGAGCTCGAGTTCGCGGCCGGGGGCGAGAAACTGCTCGAGCCGCTGGCCCGCCAGCGATCCCCAGGCCGCCCCCACCATCAGCACCACCAGGCCGGCATGCACCAGCAACGGCCCGAAGCGGCCCGCCAAACCCCGGCGGGCGGCCAGGCGGCCCGGCTGGGGGCGCACCTGCCAACCGCCCCGGCTCAGGCGCTCCGCCAAGGCCGTGAGGGAGGCCTCCGGGTCGGCGACGCTGCGGGTTTCGGCCACGCTGAGCTTGCTGAGCTGGCGGGCGGAGCGGTAGTCGATCCAGCGCAGGGAGGCCTGCAGGGCCGGCCACTGGCGCCGCCAGCTGCAGAGCAGCAGCGAGAG
>JBKDOZ010000209.1:0-8714 GCA_046342735.1 Synechococcaceae cyanobacterium | reverse complement strand
GCCATGCTGGGGTTGTAGAGCTGATAGGGATCACGAGCTGCCACAGCATTGAGGAAGTCAGCATATTGCTGAATAGTGACCTCATATTTTCCCAGGCTATAGACATAGTCGACGGAGCCAGATCCGGTTCGAGGATCCTTTGTGTTGCCGGGATCACCGATGGCGACCATCGGCATACCGCCAACGAGAATGGTGTTGGCGGTATCAAAATCCCGAGCGATCTTCGGCGAGGCTCCCCGGAGGGCCAATCGCGGGCCCGGTCCAGCGCTTGAGCCCCAGTGCTCGCGTTTAGCGCTTGCCGGCCTTGGGCCCGCGAGCCGGAAACCACTGCCGTCAAAAGAGTATTCTGGCGAAGTGTTGTAATAGTCTACATAGGATAAGTCAGCCTGATTTGACATCCAAAATCCACCGCGCAGGCGCCCTTGCTGACTACTGCCGGCGGTTTCGATCCACTCGTATACATTGCCCCCCTGATCAAAGGTGCGATAAAAGGAAGGGCTCGCCCTAAACGTGCCGACATCGGTAAGATAATTCTGTGCCTTCCCCGGCGAGAGCAAGGGTTCCTGCGTCACCGCGAAGGTGCCGTTGTAGTAGTTCGCTTGATTGGCCATCCCAGGCTTAGCTGCGATGTTCTTGGGGATCGAGCCTGGTGTGGCATTGGATTGGGTGGGGAAGACGCTATATCCGCCCCTTCCCTTGTTCCAAGAAGGTGAATAGTAGGCCGCTTTGTACCATTCGTCCTGCGTGGGGATCGTGTACCGCGCTTTGGGGTTGGCTGGCACCGTGAAGCCATCTTTGGCACCTCGAAGCGAATAGGCCCCAGTCTCGGTATCGCCCTTGCCTTGGCCGTTGTGCATCCAGTTGGCAAAGCGTGCGGCATCAAACCAATCGATGTAAGCGATCGGCCGTTTGCCGGAGTTGATCGTGCTGTAAGTGAAGGAGCCTGGAGTGCCGCTTCTGGCAATGCCTGCAATGGCTGGATCCGTCCCCATGTTGGGGTTGTACAACCCATGGGGATCGCTGGCTGCTACGGCATTGAGAAAGGCAGTGTACTGCTGGATCGTGACCTCATATTGGCTGATGCTGTACTCATAATCAACCCGACCAAAGCCTGTACGCGGATCGCTGGCATTCCCTGGATTTCCCACCGACACCATGGCGAGGGAAACGCCGGAGCGGGAGTCTTTCCAGGACATCATGGGCCACGAAATCTGGGCAAAGATACCAGCCTCGGAGCCGGCTAGCCACTCTTACCCGGCTGGTTTTTCCCCTCAGACCCGCAGAGCATCCAGAACCGAGCGATCCTCCAAGGTGCTGGTGTCGCCACTCACCTCCTCCCCCGCCGCGAGGGCGCGCAGGATGCGGCGCATGATCTTGCCGCTGCGGGTTTTGGGCAAGGCATCGCTGAAGCGGATCACATCGGGCCGGGCGATCGGACCGATCTCATGGCCCACATGGCGCCGCAACTCCGCTTCGAGCGCCCCATCGCCCTGGCGGCCCGCCTCCAGGGTGACAAAGGCCACAATGGCCTCCCCCTTGAGCTCATCGGGACGCCCCACCACCGCCGCTTCGGCCACCGCCGGATGGCTCACCAACGCACTCTCGATTTCCATCGTTCCCAACCGGTGGCCGGAAACGTTGATCACATCATCGACGCGGCCCATCACCCAGAAGTAGCCATCGGCATCGCGGCGGGCGCCATCGCCGGCGAAGTAGAGCCAACTGCCATCGGCGGGACGAATGTGCTCCCAGTAGCTGCTGCGGAAGCGATCGGGATCGCCGTGCACGGTGCGCATCATCCCCGGCCAGGGGCGACGCACCGCCAGGTAGCCCCCCTCATCAACGGTCACGGATCGGCCCTCCAGATCCACCACATCCGCGGCGATGCCAGGCAGGGGCAGGGTGCAGGAGCCCGGTTTGGTGGGGGTGGCGCCGGGTAGGGGGCTGATCATCACCCCGCCGGTCTCGGTCTGCCACCAGGTGTCCACCACCGGACAACGGTTGCCACCAATCACATCGCGATACCACATCCAGGCCTCCGGATTGATGGGCTCGCCCACGGTGCCGAGGATGCGCAGGGAACTCATGTCGTACTGGTCTGGCACCTCACGGCCGCTCTTCATGAAGGCGCGGATCGCCGTGGGGGCGGTATAGAAAATCGTGCAGCGGTGCTTCTGGATCACCTCCCAGAACGCCCCCGGTTTGGAGGGGCGCGGCGCCCCCTCGTACATCACCGTGGTGGCCCCATTCGAGAGCGGCCCATAGACGATGTAGCTGTGGCCGGTGATCCATCCCACGTCCGCGGTGCACCAGTGGATGTCGTCCTCCCGGATGTCGAAGATCCACTGGAAGGTGAGATGGGCCCAGAGGTTGTAGCCGGCTGTGGTGTGCACCACCCCCTTCGGTTTGCCGGTGGAGCCGGAGGTGTAGAGCACAAACAGGCGATCTTCGCTGGCCATCGCTTCGGCCGGGCAATCGGCGCTCTGCGGATCCACCTGCTCGTGCCACCAGAGATCGCGTCCCTCCGCCATTGCCACCGGCTCGCCGGTGCGCTTCACCACCAGCACCCGCTCCACGCTGGGACACCCCTGGGCGAGGGCCTCATCCACCGCCGGCTTGAGCGCCACGGCCTTGTCTTTGCGGAACCCGCCATCAGCGGTGATCACTGCCTTGGCCTGGCCATCGATCAGACGATCGCGCAGGGCCTCCGCCGAGAAGCCTCCAAACACCACCGAATGGGGCGCCCCGATGCGGGCGCAGGCGAGCATGGCGATCGCCGCCTCCGGCACCATCGGCATGTAGAGGGCCACCAGGTCGCCTTTGCCGATCCCCAGGGCCTTGAGGGCATTAGCCGCGCGGCACACCTCGGCGTGCAGCTGCCGGTAGGTGAAGGTGCGGCCATCGCCGGGTTCCCCTTCCCAAATCAAGGCAACCTTGTCGGCCCGAGGGCCATCGAGATGGCGATCCAGGCAGTTGGTGGAGAGGTTGGTGGTGCCCCCCTCGAACCAGCGGGCAAAGGGCGCCTGGCTCCAATCGAGCACCGTGTGGAAGGGTTCGAACCAGTGCAGCTGGGTGCGGGCCTGCTCACCCCAGAAGGCGTCGGGATCGGCCTCCGCGCGGGCGGCCAGTTCGCGGTAGGCGGCCAGCGAGCCGATGCGGGCCTGGGCGGCGAGCTCGGCCGGCGGCTCGAAGCTGCGCTGTTCCTGCAGCACCGATTCGATCGTGGGCTGGCTCATGGCGGGGCTTGGACAACCGCAGAGCATTCAATCCCAATTGGGGCGTCCTGCCAGGGCCACCGCGGTGGAGCAGGCTGGAGTGTCATCCTCCGCAATGGCCCATGCCCGCCTGGCTCACAATCCTGCTGGCGATGGCGGCGGTGGTGGCGCTGCTCAACCCCGCCCGGGAGGATTGGCTCTGGTTCCTGCGGCTCAGGCGCCCGGCCTGGCTCACCTTTGAGCGCTGGATCCCCCTGATCTGGAGCGCGATCTATGCCTGCTTCTATGCCTCCGCCCTGCTCAGCTGGAACGCCGGAGGCGGGTTCGGGCGCATGGCGGGCTATCTGGGGCTGCTGGTGCTGGTGCAGAGCTACACCTGGCTGATCGGCCGCACGCGACGGCTGGCCAGCGGCACCGTCGTCGGGTTGGCGGGTTGGGTGTGGGGGGTGGCCCTAGCGGTGGCCACGCTCCCTGTATCCCTGGTGGCGGCGCTCCTGCTGGTTCCGTTTCTGTTGTGGAGTCCGGTGGGCACCTTCGTGACCTGGCGGATGGAGGGCCTGAACCGCTGAGGCGGCTGACGAACCGACAGCCGCCAGGTCCATCCGGGAATTTTGTGGTCAAGATGGGCGCACGCGGAGCGGGTGAAACGGGATGGGGCAGCGATGGATCAGCGGGGCGCCGTGGGCGGTGCTCACCGGTCTGTTGCTGCTGAGCGGAAACGCCACCGCTCGGGATAGCCGCGGATCAGCGCCGTCCCCTTCGCCCCTGCCCCTGGTGGGCCTGGCTGTGGTTGTGGCGACGGCGGGGCTGGGCACCTTGATGGTCCAAGGGAAACGGGGACGAGGGCGAAACAGCAGCGTTCCGCCGTCGTCTGCGATGGCCAGGCGGCGGCTGGATCCCCCTGAAGCGTCCCGGGAGGGTGGGAGCCCCCCAGGCCAGCGGCCCCAGGATCGCGGAACCGCCTCTGCCCCTTTCGGAGGCGGGGGTCCGGGAACAGGCGCTGAACGCCCAACACCTGACCCCTCCCGGAAAAACTCTGATGCAAGCCTCCGCCAGGAGCTAGGGGCACCTCTTGAGGGCCCCGTTCACGCTTCTGAGGGTGAACCATCCCGGGTGGAGACGCCGAAGGAGCTGGTTCCCCTCGCCGAGGCGTTGGCAACCGGCGGCACGCGAGCGGCAATCGTCGGACCGCCGGGCAGCGGCCGGCGCCACCAGGCCCGCACCCTTGCCGCCCTGCTGGCCAGATCCAACTCCGAGGTCCTTCAGACCGTGCCCCTCGACGCCAGCCACGGCTTCACCGACCTGGCCCTCCAGCTGTTGGCCTGGCAGCAGGCGCAGGCGTCGCCGCCGCCGTTCTGCGAAGGAGAAATCCTGAGCGAACAGGTGCGCCGCCACGGGCAGCGGGGTCAGGCCGTGCTGCTGGTGCTGGAGAACCTCCCCAGCGAGGAGGGCGGCCAGGCCCTGGAGCGTCGCCTGGCTCAGGCGTTGGCGCCGTGGTGCCGGCGGCTGGTGACGCAGCGGAACGCCACCGAAACCGGAGGGGCGTGCCTGGTGCTCGGCGCGCTCCCTGAACCGCAGGCCCTGGCCCTGCTGCGGGGCCCGACCCCCCTGACCAGCCCCGAAGACAATGCCCGCCGGGAACTGGTGCACCGCATCGCAGCCCTGCCCCTGGCCCTCACCTGGCTGGCCCGGGCCGCCCAGCAGGGTGCTCCGGACTTCTGGAGCACCCTGCTGGCGCGCCATCGCGCCCTGGAGGCCGAGGCCCTTGCTCCCCTGCCCACCCGATCCCCCCTGGCTGACGCACCAGGATGCGCCCCGCTGCTGCTGGCGCTCTGGAGGGATCTGGCGGAGCCGGCCCAGCGTCTGGGCCTCCTGCTCGGGGCGATGGGCCCAGCCCCTGTGCCCTGGGAGTTGCTCGATTTCTGCAGCGCCATCGCCCCGGACGTTGCGCCCCAGGAAGGTTTGGCCCCGCTGGAGCAGGCGGGTTTGGTGACGGTTCGCCCCCAGGCGCCAGGACAAGCCGAGGCGTTGGAGATCCACGCTTTGGTTCATAGCTTTCTGCGGGTGCAGCGCCGCCTGGATCCAGCGGCTGACAGCTTGGCGCGGGCCACCGTGCTGCTCGCCCTGGGTCGCCTCGCCCACGGCCAGATCGCCGCTGGTCTGCCGCTGGCGGAGCGCCTGCCCCTGGCTCCCCTGCTGCCGCATCTGCGGGAGGTGGTGAACCGGGAGCGGCGCCAGCGGCCCGACCAGGAACTGCTATGGCCCGTCCTGGGAATCGGGCGGCTGCTGGAGGGGCTGGAGGGCGATGAGGACAGCCGCCTGCTGCAGGCCTGTCTGGACATCTGCGAGAGCGTTCTGGGTCCCGACCATCCCGATACGGGGGTGGCGTTGCTGAACTTGGCGGCCCTGCACGACAACGCCGCCCCAGGCGACCCACGGGCCGAGCTGCTTCTGCTGCGTGCCCTTGAGCTGCGGCGCACCTGCTTCGGGGATGGGGACCCGGCGACGATGGCTGCGCAAGCCCGCCTGGGCATGGTGCTGGCGGCCCGTGGGGAACGGGAGCGGGCGATTCCCCTGCTGGAGGAGGCCTTGGCGGCTCAGGAGCAGCGCCAGGGCAGCCACCATCCGGATCTGCTGGGCCCCCTGAATCGCGTCATGGCCGTGCAGCAGGCCCATGGCGCCCACGCCCGGGCGGAGCGGCTCGGACGCCGCATTCTGGAGATCCAGGAGCAGCAGTTCGGCGCCGACCATCCCGAGCGGGCCCCGATCCTGCAGCGTCTCGGCCATCTGCAGGAGCTGCAGGGCCAGCCCCAGCGAGCGGAGGGGTACTACACCCGGGCCCTGGAGGCGTTGCGGAACCACCTGGGGCCGAACGATCCGTCGCTGGCGCCCCTGCTGGGGCGCCTGGGGGCCCTGGCGCTGGGCCGGGGCGAAGCCCACCAGGCCGAAGAGCACTTCCGCCAGGCCCTGGCGGTGCTCCCTGGCGACCAACCGGAGGCGGGGCGGTGGTTGCAGGATCTCGCCAGGCTGCACCAGGGGCGGGGGGAACTGGCGGAGGCCGAGCGCTGCAGCCGCGAAGCCCTGGCGCTGCTGGAGCGCACCCTGGGCCCCTGGCATCCGGAGACGGCCAGCACCCTTAACGAACTGGGTTGGCTGCGGAGCCAGAGACAGGCGCCGGCGGAGGCTCTATCGCTTTGCGAGCGGGCCCTTGGCATCCGCCGCCGCAGCCTCGGCTCGCACCACCTGGAGACCGCCTCATCGCTGAACACGCTTGCGGCGCTGCATGAGCAGGCCAACGACCCGGAGGAGGCCCTGGCGCTGTACCAGGAGGCGCTGGAGATCACCGAAACCCAGCTGGGAGCGGATCATCCGGCCACCCGCACGGTGCGCGCCAACCTGCGCAACTGCAGCGACCGTGTCGATCAGTTGCGGCAGGCCTCCTGAAGCCCATCGGCCTGGGGCGGGCAGATCGAAAATCCCGCTCAGTTCCAGGCCGCCATGCGCGAGCGAGGCTCATCGGCGTCAGCGGCGGCCGTGGTGACCCCGCTTCGCGGCAGGCGCGGACTGAGCAGGGGCGAGCCCAGCAGCAACCGGCGTCGCTCGCCACTGCGCAGGTCGATTCGTTCCACCGGCTGATCGTCGCTCCAGCGGTAGGCATAGGGACCTTGGAAGGAATAGTGCTCCATCGGCCCTGCGGTTCTGCATCCAGCCTGATGGGCCCTGGGCCCGGATCCGGGGATGCGCAGCGATTCTTGAGGGGATCCGATGGAGACCGTGCCGATGCCCGGCGATCCCCGCCCCGATCCCCCCGAAGGCGACACCCCGGTAATCCCCCACGCCACGCCCCTGCGCGATAGCCAGGGCCGCCTCACCTACATCGGCGAGGACGGACGCCGCTACATCGTGGCCCCGCCCCCATCGGATGCCCCGCCAAGCCGGGACGACTGACCCCTCCCTGGGGCAGGCTGGAGCCATGACGCGACCCGCGGCCTGCCTCTTCGACCTGGATGGCCTGCTGCTCGACACCGAGCCGCTGCACGCCCAGGCATGGCGGCAAGCCGCCGCCGCCTTCCAACGCCCCTTGAGCGAGGCGGAGCTTCTGCAGCTGCGGGGCCGCCGCCGGCTGGAGAACAGCAACCAGGTGCGCCACTGGATCGCCGAGGCTGGCTACCCCCCACCCAGCAGCGAGGAGCTGTTGGCGGTGCAGCAGCCGATCGCCCGCCGGTTGCTGCAGGAGGCACGCCCGATGCCGGGGGCCCCGGAATTGGTGGCCCGCTGCGCCGCCCTGGCGATTCCCACCGCCCTGGTGACCAGCAGCAGCAGCGCCTCGCTGGCGGTGAAAAGCGCCGGCCATCCCTGGCTGGCGGCGATGGCCCCGGTGGTTCTGGGGGATGATCCGGAACTGGCAGCGGGCAAACCGGCGCCGGATCCCTTCCTGCTGGCGGCCCGGCGCCTGGGCGTGGAGGCGAAGGCCTGCTGGGCGTTCGAGGATTCCCCAGCTGGAGCTCGCTCGGCCGCCGCCGCTGGCTGCCGCGTTCATGTGCTGGTACCCGCCGATGTACGGCCGGAGCAGGTGGGGGAGCTCTATGACGGCTCGTGGGTGTTCCTGCGCAGCCTCGAGGAGGTGTCTTTGGAGGCGGAGGGGTTCAGTACAGGCGGCTGAGCACGAATTCCGGCAGGGCCCGCAGGGCGCTGCGGGGTTCGGAGGCGGGCAGCCAGGTGATCGACTCATGGGCTTCGCGGGCAAATCCCTCCGCCAGGGCCCGGGCCCGTGGAATCGCCTCACAGCCCCGCACCAACTCCAGGGCCTGCTCCAGATCGCCCGCTTGGCTGAATTCCCGCTCGATCAGCCCGGCCAATGCCGGCCGTTCCTCGAGGGCGTAGAGCGCTGGCGCGGTGAGATAACCAGACGCAAGATCGCTGGCGGCCGGTTTGCCGAGCTGCTGGTCGCTGCCGGTGAAATCGAGGATGTCATCAACCACCTGAAAGGCCAGACCCAACTGGCGACCAAAGCGGTGCAGGGCGTCGAGGTGCTCGCTCGGGAGGGCGGAGAGAACACCGGCGGCCCGGGCGCTGTTGGCGATCAGGGAGGCGGTTTTGCAGTAGCTCTTTTCGAGATAGGTCTCGAAGCTCTGGCCCGTGTCGTAGCGGAACAGGCCCTGTTTCACCTCTCCGTCCGCAAGGTCCATGATCACGCGGGAGAGCAGTTTCACCACCTCCAGATCGTCGAGGTTGGCGAGGTGCCAGCTGGCCTGGGCGAAGAGGAAATCGCCGGCCAGCACGGCCACGCGATGGTTGAAGCGGCTGTGAACGGTGGCCACGCCGCGGCGGGTGGCGGCCTCATCCACCACGTCGTCGTGAACGAGGGAGGCGGTGTGGATCATCTCCGTGATCTCCGCCAGCCGGCGATGGCGGGGGCTGAGGCTGCCATCGGGGGCGATGGCGCGGGAGAGGAGCAGCACGATGCCGGGCCGCAGCCGCTTACCACCGGCCGAAAAC
>JBKDOZ010000208.1:0-17525 GCA_046342735.1 Synechococcaceae cyanobacterium | reverse complement strand
CGCGGCGGTCACGTTGGTGAGGATCGGATCAGTGCGACGCATCACCCCGTTGAGGCCCGCCACCAGTTTCTGGCCATCGCGCAGAAACAGCTGGGCGTCGCGGGTGAGCTTCTCCGTTTCGCGGGCGGTGCGCTCGAAGCTCACGGTGGCCGCCTCCATCTTGTCGATCAACTTGGTGCGCTCTGCCTGATCGAGCAGGTTCTGCACCGTTTCCGTCACCGAGTCGATCGTGGGGGCGGCCACACCCGACACCCGCCCGCCGTTGCAGACCATCCGCAGCGGGTCGCAGCGGCGGTCACGTGGGCTGGGGGAGCCCGGGGGCAACGGCTTGCCGGCGCTCAGCAGCGCCACCGCCGCATCGCCCCCCAGCAGGGAACTGGCGGCGATCCGCGCCACCACCGGCCGGGCGATGCGCAGATCGGGATCGGTGATCTCCAGCTGGGCCACCACCGTGTCGTCGCGCACCTCCACCCGCCGCACATTGCCCACCAGCACGCCGCGGAAGCTCACCGGTGAGCGGGCCGCCAGGCCGGCCGCATCGGCGAAGCGGGCCTCGATCTCCCAGGTGTTGCGGCTCAGGGAAACGCCCCGCAGCCAGGCCCAGAAGCCCAGCCCCCCGGCCAGCCCTGCCAGCAACGAAAACCCGACGAGAGCCTCTCGGACACTGCGGCGCATGGCTCAGAGCTCCGCCGGCTGCATCGGTCCGAGCAGACTACCGCTCCGGAACTGGACCACGTAAGGATTCTCGGTCTCCCGGAACTCCGCCAGCGTGCCCCGCCAGCGGAAGCGGCCCTCGTACAGCAGGATCACCCGCTCGGCGCAGCGCTCGATCGTGCTGATCACGTGGCTCACCACCACCGAGGAGGCGTTGGCGATCTCGGTGGTGCGCACGATCAGGTCTTCCACCCTGGTGCAGGCCACCGGATCCAGGCCGGCCGTGGGTTCGTCGAACAGCAGCAGCGGTACCCGGCCGTTGCTGGCGCTCGGGTCGTCGATCAGCGCCCGCGCGAAGCTCACCCGCTTCTGCATGCCGCCGCTCAGCTCCCCGGGCAGCCGTTCCTCGATGCCGATGAGCCCCACCGCCTCCAGCACCCGGCTCACCCGGTCGCGGATCTCCCGTTCCGACAGAACGCGGTTGCGGTACAGCAGGAAGCCCACGTTCTCCCGCACCGTGAGGGAGGCCAGCAGGGCGGGGTTCTGGAACACCAGCCGCACGTCGGGGGGATGGCGCTGATCCAGGCGCAGGTAGGTCTGCTCTTCCCCGTGGATGCGCAGCACCCCGGAGCTGGGCAGCTGCAGGCCCGCCAGCAGGCGCAGGATCGTCGACTTGCCGGCGCCGGAGGGGCCCACCACCATCAGCCGCTCGCCAGCCCAGAGGTTGAGGTCAACCCCATCGAGCACCGGCTTCTTGTCGCCCCAGCGCATCGACACCCGCTGCATTTCGGCCACCGGCAGCTCGCCGGCCGCCGGGGCTGACGCAGCCAGGGGCGACGCAGCCAGGGGCGACCCAGCAGGGCTCGCGGCGGGGCTGGAGGGTTCGATGGGCGCGGCGCAGCGATCCTTTCCCATCCTGCCGCTCCCCGGTCGCCGTTTCATTCGTACGATTTGGGCACTGTCCGCTGCCTGCGCACGCGCCCCCCTTGCCCTTCCGCGGCCCCGGCGCCCCACCCCGCACGCCGCGGCGTCCCCCCGACCGCCCCGGCTGGGTGGGGCGTGGCGATCTGCGCCAGCAGGATCTGGTCAGCCGCTCCCGGCGTGCGGCCCGCTGGCTGCAGCCGGGCCTGGAGGTCAAGCGCTGGATGGTCAGCTCCGGCCTCGGCCTGCTGATCCTCCTGATCGGTGCCGCCATCTGGGCTGATCTCCAGCCGATCTACTGGAGCCTCGAAACGCTCAAGTGGGGCCTCTCCCGCGTCACCCAGGTGTTGCCGCGGGGCATCACCGGGCCCATGGTGCTGGTGGTGGGGGCGGGCCTGATCTGGCTGGGGCAGAGCCGCAGCTTCGGATCGATCCAGCAGGCCCTCGCGCCCGAGAAGGACACCCTCCTGGTGGATGCCCTGCTCGCCCAGCGCCGCCTCAACCGCGGCCCGAGCATCGTGGCCATCGGCGGCGGCACCGGCCTCTCCACCCTGCTGAGCGGCCTGAAGCGCTACAGCAGCAACATCACCGCGATCGTCACCGGCGCCGATGACGGCGGCAGCAGTGGTGTGCTGCGCCGGGAGTTCGGCATCGCGCCCCCGGGCGACATCCGCAACTGCCTCGCCGCCCTCGCCCGTGAGGAGCCCCTGCTCACCCGCCTGTTCCAGTACCGCTTCAAAACGGGCAGCGGCCTGGAGGGCCACAGCTTCGGCAACCTCTTCCTCACCGCCCTCACGGCGATCACCGGCAACCTGGAATCGGCGATCACCGCCAGCAGCCGCGTGCTTGCGGTGCAGGGCCAGGTGGTGCCCGCCACCAACGCCGATGTGCGCCTCTGGGCCGAGCTGGAGAACGGCGAGCGGATCGAGGGCGAATCGCGCATCGGCCACGCCCCCAGCCCGATCGTGCGGCTTGGCTGCACCCCCGAGCGGCCGCCGGCCCTGCCCCGGGCCCTGGAGGCCATCGCCCATGCCGATCTGATCATTCTGGGTCCGGGCAGCCTCTACACCTCCTTGCTGCCCAATCTGCTGGTGCCCGAGCTGGTGTCGGCGATCCGCCGCAGCAAGGCGCCGCGCCTCTACATCTGCAACCTGATGACCCAGCCGGGGGAAACGGACGGCCTCGATGTGACCGGCCACCTGCGGGCGATCGAGGCTCAGCTCGCCAGCCTGGGGGTGAACGAGCGGCTGTTCGATGCCGTGCTCGCCCAGGAGGAGCTAGCCCCCTCGCCGCTGGTGGCCAACTACCGGCTGCGCGGAGCCGAACCGGTGACCTGCGACGTGGCTGGCCTCAGCGCCCGGGGGTATGAGGTGATGCTGGCGCCGCTGCAGGGCACCCGCCCCAGCCCCACCCTGCGCCACGAACCCCGGGCCGTGGCCCACGCAGTGATGCGCTACTACCGCCGCCACCGCCGCGATCGCCACCCCATGGGGCGCGCTCAGTAGGCGTCCTGGAGTTCGTAGAAATCGGGCTGCACGTAGTCCTTGCGCAGCGGCCAACCTTTCCAGTCTTCCGGCATCAGCAGCCGCTTGGGATGGGGATGGCCCTGGAATGCGATGCCGAACATGTCGAAGGTTTCGCGCTCCTGCCAGTCAGCCCCGTGGAACAGGCCGTACAGGCTCGGGATGGTGGGGGTGCCATCGCGGGGCACCGACACCTTCAGCCGCACCTCCTCCGGCCGCAGCTCGGCCGCCAGGGGGGCGCCGGGGGCCAGGGCCCCCACCTGGTCGGCCAGGCTGGCGAGGCGGATCAGGTGGTAGAAGCTCACGAGCCGACCGCCGGGCCCCTCATCGATGCCGCCCTGGCATTGCAGGTAGTCGTAGCCCCAGGCCTTCAGGGCGGTGGCCACCAGCGGCAGGGCCTCCGCCTCGATGCCCAGCACCTCTACCCCCAGGTGGTCGGGGCCGAGCACCTCGTGGGTGAAGCCCTGCTGGTTGAGCCAGGTGCTCACCGGGCCCGGGGTCACGGGGGTGGCCTGGGCGGCCGCGGGCTCGGCGGAGAGCTCGGCGGAGGGAGTGGGCTCAGGCATTGGCGTCGGTGGTGGCGGGAACGGCGGCGGTTGGGGCGGGGGCAGCCGCTCCCACCGGCAGGGCGGCGGAGGCAGCCAGGGCGGCCCGTTGGGTTTCGGCCCGCAGGTAGGCCCCGGTGATCAGGGGCTCCACCTGGCGCAGCTGGTGCGGCACGGTGACGTAGCGGTGCGTGGGGCGCAGGCGACCGCGCTCGGCCAGGGCCTCATTGCCCACCTTCTTGCGCAGCTTGATCACCGCATCGAAGATCGCCTCGGGCCGCGGCGGGCAGCCCGGCAGGTAGAGGTCCACCGGGATCAGCTTGTCCACCCCGCGTACGGCGGTGGTGGAGTCGGCGGAGAACATGCCGCCGGTGATCGTGCAGGCGCCCATGGCGATCACGTACTTCGGCTCGGGCATCTGCTCATAGAGGCGCACCAGGGCGGGCCCCATCTTCATCGTCACGGTGCCGGCGACGATCAGCAGGTCGGCCTGGCGGGGGCTGGAGCGGGGCACCAGGCCGAAGCGGTCGAAATCGAAGCGCGAGCCGATCAGGGCGGCGAACTCGATGAAGCAGCAGGCGGTGCCGTACAGCAGGGGCCAGAGGCTGCTCAGCCGCGCCCAGTTGTGGAGATCGTCAAGGCTGGTGAGGATGACGTTCTCGGAGAGGTCGCTGGTGACCGTGGGGGCGCCCACCGGACCACAGCTGGCGGCCCGCAGGTCGCGCAGGGCGTTGACGGAGAGGGATTCGGGCGGGGTCATCGGGTCAGCTCCATTCGAGGGCGCCCTTGCGCCAGGCGTAGGCCAGTGCGAGCACGAGGATGGCGATGAACACCAGGGCCTCGATGAAGGCGAGCAGGCCGAGGCGGTGGAAGGCGACCGCCCAGGGATAGAGGAAGACGGTCTCGACATCGAAGATGACGAAGACCAGCGCAAACATGTAGTAACGGATGTTGAACTGGATCCAGGCCCCGCCGATCGGCTCCATGCCGGATTCGTAGGTGAGCTCCCGCTCGCCGTTGCGGCTGGTGGGGGCCAACAGCTTGTTGGTCACGAGCGCCAGCACGGGCACCGCCGCCGAAATCAGCAGGAAGCCCAGGAAGGCGTCGTAGCCCGAGAGCACGAACATGCAACCGGATCCGAGTCGGGGCGCAGTCTGGCATCCGCGGCCAGAAGTTGTCGGTGGCGGCGGCAAGCCAGCTGGGCGTGACCGTGGCCTGAGGCGTGATCGAGGTCTGGGGCGCGATCGATAGAGTCAACCCGCCCCCGTACGGCCCAGGGATGAGCACGGACGCCCCGACCGAGTTGCCCGCCGACGCCCCAGCCGAGCCCGTAGGCGAGTCCCCGGACGCCGCTGCGGAGCCCTCAGAGGCCGCTGACCCCGCCGTAGCTGCAGATCCCGGTGCGGCTGCCGAGCCCACGGACGCAGCTGCCAGCGACCCCGACACCCACCGCTTCGACTGCCGCAGCTGTGGCTTCGTCTATGACCCCGAGGAGGGGGTGCGCAAGCTCGGCATCGAATCCGGCACTCCCTTCAGCGCCCTCGATCCGGTGGGATTCCGCTGCCCGGTCTGCCGCAGCAGGGTCGGCGCCTTCAAGGACATCGGCCCCCGCAACAAGCCCAGCGGCTTCGAGGAAAATCTCGACTTCGGCCTCGGCGTCAACCGCCTGACCCCCGGCCAGAAGAATGTGCTGATCTTCGGCGGTTTCGCCCTGGCGATCGCCTTCTTCCTCTCGCTCTACTCCCTGCGCTGATGTCTGCCCCGCACCGCTTCGCCCCGAACCGCATCGCCCCGAGCCGCCTGGCCTCCTCCCTGGTGAGCCTGCTGCTGGCGGTTGTTCTCGGCTTCTCCCTCACCGGCTGCGTCACCACCGGTCTGCCCCGTGCCGAGGGGAGCCCCTGGCAACCCATTCCCCTGGCCACCACCGCCAATCCCCTGGATGTGGCCTTCCGCGACGACAGCCACGGCTTCCTGGTGGGCAGCACCCGCCTGATCCTGGAAACCGCCGATGGTGGCGCCAGCTGGGAGGAGCGCGCCCTCGATCTGCCCGAGGAGGAGAACTTCCGGCTGATCAGCATCGACTTCCGCGGTGACGAGGGCTGGATCGTCGGCCAGCCCGGCCTCCTGCTCCACACCAGCGATGGCGGCCGCCAGTGGAGCCGCCTTTTCCTCGACACCAAGCTCCCCGGCGAGCCCTACCAGATCACCGCCCTGGGGCCGAAGCAGGCGGAGCTCGCCACCAACGTGGGCGCCATTTACCGCACGGCGGATGCCGGCGCCAGCTGGCAGTCCCTGGTGGAAGACGCCGCCGGCGCTGTGCGCGACCTGCGCCGTGCCGACGACGGCCGCTACGTGAGCGTGAGCGGCCTGGGCAACTTCTTCGCCACCTGGAACCCCGGCGAGCCCCGCTGGCAGGTGCACCAGCGGGTGAGCAGTCAGCGACTGCAGTCGATGGGCTTCCAGCCGGACGGCGACCTCTGGATGCTGGCCCGTGGCGCCCAGATCCGCCTCAACAGTGAGCCCGGCAATGTGGAGGCCTGGGGCAAGGCGATCATCCCGATCACCAACGGCTACGGCTACCTCGACATGGCCTGGGATCCCCGCGGCACCCTCTGGGCCGGTGGGGGCAGCGGCACCCTGCTCAGCAGCATCGATGGGGGCCAGAAGTGGACCCGGGATCCGGTGGGGGCCGCCCAGCCCACCAACTTCACCCGCTTTGTGTTCACGCCCGATGGCAAGGGATTTGCCCTGGGTGAGCGCGGCTCCCTGCTGCGCTGGGTGGGCTGAGCCCCTGGCCGGGCCCTTCCGCCCGGCCGACTGCTTCCCTGTGTAACCAAGCGGCAGGCCCGCTCCCGCCAGCGCCAGCCAGACCCCTAGGATCGCCGAGCTGAACGCTTGTTGCCATGGCTGCCGGCTCTACTGGAGAACGCCCGTTCTTCGAAATCATCACGAGCATCCGCTACTGGGTGATCCACGCGGTCACCCTGCCCGCCATCTTTTTGGCCGGCTTCCTGTTCGTGTCCACGGGCCTGGCCTACGACGCCTTCGGGACCCCCCGCCCGGATGCCTACTTCCAGGACACCGACACCAAGGCTCCGGTGGTGAGCCAGCGCTACGAAGCCAAATCCCAGCTTGACCAGCGCCTGCCATAAGCCATGACCCAGACCCCCGCCCCCACCACGCCGCGCAATTACCCGATCTTCACGGTGCGCTGGCTTTCCGTTCACGCTCTCGGCATCCCCACGGTGTTTTTCCTTGGGGCCCTCGCCGCGATGCAGTTTGTCCGCCGCTGACATCTCCCCCATGGGCCTGCAACGCAACCCCAATCCCAACAACCTGCCGGTCGAGCTCAACCGCAACAGCCTCTATCTGTGCCTGCTGCTCATTTTCGTGTCCGGCGTGCTGTTCACCAGCTACTTCTTCAACTGATCCCGGAGCACACGCCATGAGCGGCAAGAAATCCAACCTCCCCGACGGCCGGATCCCCGACCGCCTTCCCGCTGGCCGCCCGGCCGTTGCCTGGAAGAGTCGCTGGACCGAGGGCGTCCTGCCCCTCTGGCTGGTGGCCACCGCCGGCGGCATGGCCGTGATCTTTGTGGTGGGCCTGTTCTTCTACGGCTCCTACGTGGGCGTCGGTTCGGCCTGATCGTGTTCCGATTGATGGGTGAAGCGGATCCCCTGGAGATCCGCTTTTTTTGTGCCTGGCTGCTCCTCCCCAGGCGGCTCAGTGCTGAGGCGTTGGTCGAGGTTGAGGCGTTGGTCGAGCCATTGGCCCTGCCACTAGATCCGCTACAGCTTCCGGTGCCACCCGGCGATCCCCATCCGCTTCCCCCCTCAGGTCTTTAAGCACCACCAGTCCGGCCGCCGCCTCGTCATCGCCGAGCACCGCCGCCCAGCGGGCGCCGCTGCGGTCGGCCCGCTTGAACTGCTTGCCGAAGGCCGCGCCGCTGAGGTCGAGCTCCACCGCCAACCCCGCCAGGCGCCACTGCCGAGTACAGCGCAGCGCCATCGCCTCGGCCGCCTCCCCCCGGTTCACCACATACAGATCCGGCGTGGCGCTTTCCGCCTCCATGCCGCGCCCGGCCGCCACCAGCAGCACCAGCCGCTCCATTCCCAGCGCCCAGCCGAAGGCCGGGGTGGCCGGGCCGCCCAGCTGGCCCACCAGGCCGTCGTAGCGGCCGCCGCCGCACACCGTGGCCTGCGCCCCCAGCTGGCTGCTGGTGATTTCGAAGGCGGTGTGGCCGTAGTAATCGAGGCCGCGCACCAGCCGGGGGTTGAGCCGGAACGGGATCTCCAGCCCCGCCAGCGCCGTGAGCACCTGGTCAAAGCGGGCCCGGCTGCTGCTGCTCAGCGTGTCGAGCAGGCTCGGGGCCCCATCGAGAACCGCCTGGGTGCCGGCGTCTTTGGCATCGAGGATGCGCAGCGGATTGCTGATCAGCCGCTGCTGGGAATCCGGGTCGAGCTGCTCGCGGTGCTGCTCCAGATAGCCCACCAGGGTGTCGCGGTAGCGCACCCGGTCGTCGTGGTCGCCCAGGGAGTTGATCTCCAGGCAGAGGCCAGCCACGCCCAGCGCGGCCAGCAGGTCCCAGGCGATGGCGATCGCCTCCACATCGCTGCGGGGATCCGCCAACCCCAGAAACTCCAGGCCGATCTGGTGGAACGGGCGCCGGCGGCCCGCCTGGGGCCGTTCGTAGCGGAACATTGGGCCGCCATACCAGAGCCGCTGCGCCCCCTGGCCCAGCAGCCCGTGCTGGATCGCCGCCCGCACCACCGAGGCGGTGCCCTCCGGCCGCAGAGTGCACCAGCGCTCGCCCCGATCCTGGAAGCTGTACATCTCCTTGCCCACCACATCGGTGGCCTCGCCGATGCCGCGGGCAAACAGGTCGGTGGCCTCCAGCACCGGCGTGCGGATCTCCTCCACGCCGGAGCGCCGGAAGTGGTCGCGCGCCGTTGCCTCAATCGCCCGCCAGAGCCGGGTTTGCTCGGGCAGCAGATCGACCATGCCGCGCAGGCTCTGGAGCGGTTCCACGCGAAGGGGAGGCAACTGGCCCCAGTGTGCCGGCCGGCCTATCCTTTCTCTTCCGCCAGGCGCTGGCGGAAGAAGGCGATCGTGGGCTCCAGGCCCTGCTCCAGCGACACCTTCGGCTCCCAGCCCAGCTCGCGGCGAGCCAGGTCGATCACCGGTTGGCGTTGCAGGGGGTCGTCTTCGGGAAGGGGCAGGTTGGTGAACTCCAGGTTGGGCTGGATACGGTCACGCACCAGCTCCGCCAGCTGGCGGATGGTGAACTCGCCGGGATTGCCGATGTTGATCGGGCCGGTGTGCTCCCCATTCATCAGGCGGATGATGCCCTCCACCAGATCGTCGACATAGCAGAAGGAACGGGTCTGCCGGCCCTCTCCATAGAGGGTGAGGGGCTGACCCCGTAGGGCCTGCACGATGAAGTTGCTCACCACCCGGCCGTCGTTCGGCAGCATGCGCGGACCGTAGGTGTTGAAGATGCGCACCACCCGGATATCGGTGCCGTGCATGCGGCGGTAGTCGAAACAGAGGGTTTCGGCGATGCGCTTGCCCTCGTCGTAGCAGGAGCGAATGCCGATCGTGTTGACGCAGCCGCGGTAGCTCTCCGGTTGGGGATGCACCTCCGGATCGCCATACACCTCGCTGGTGCTCGCCAGCAGCAGGCGTGCCCCCACCCGCCGGGCAAGGCCGAGCATGTTGTAGGTGCCCAGAAAGCTGGTCTTGGCCGTCTTGATCGGGTTGTGCTGGTAGTGAACCGGCGAGGCGGGGCAGGCCAGATGCCAGATCCGATCCACCTCCAGGCGGATCGGTTCGGTGACGTCGTGGCGGATCAGCTCGAAGCGGGCATGGCCCAGCCACTGCTGGATGTTCTGCTTGCGGCCGGTGAAATAGTTGTCGAGGCAGATCACCTCCTCCCCCGCCTCCATCAGGCGGTCCACCAGGTGGGAGCCAACGAAGCCGGCGCCGCCGGTGACCAGGTTGCGGCGGGTCATCAGCCTTCTCCCACACGCCAGACGGTCAGACCGGCGGCCCGGGCCGCATCGGCATCCGCCACGGCCCGGGCATCGAACAGCCAGGCCGGCCGGCGCATCACGGCGGCGATGGCTTCCCAGGGGAGGTTGCGGTACTGCTGCCACTCGGTGAGGATCAGCACCGCATCGGCCCCTTCGGCGGCCTCCTCCGGGGTGCGGCACGGCAGCCAGCCGCCATCGCCGGCGAGGGAATGGCCGCGGGCGTCGGCCGGCAGCGGTTCGCTCTCCAGATCGATGGTGATCTGGGCCGGATCCACCTTCGGGTCCACGATCGCCAGCTGGGCCCCCTCCTCGATCAGGGCGCGGCAGATGCGGATCGCCGGGGCCTCACGGGTGTCGTTGGTGTCGGCCTTGAAGGCGAAGCCGAGCACCGCCAGCCGCTTGCCGCTGACGGTGCCGAACAGGCTGCTGACCACCAGGCGGGCGATGCGGTTCTGCTGCCAGGTGTTCAGCTCCACCACCCCCTCCCAGTAGTGGGCCACCTCCTCCAGGCCGTAGTGGCGGCAGAGATAGACCAGGTTCAGGATGTCCTTCTGGAAGCAGCTGCCGCCGTAGCCGGGGCCGGCCTGCAGGAATTTGGAGCCGATGCGGCTGTCGCTGCCGATCGCCCGGCCCACTTCGCGCACGTCGGCGCCGGTGGCTTCGCAGAGGGCGGCGATGCTGTTGATCGAGGAGATGCGCTGGGCCAGGAAGGCGTTGGCGGTGAGTTTGGAGAGTTCGCTGCTCCAGAGATTGGTGCGCAGGATCCGATCCTGCCCCACCCACGTGCCGTAGATCGCCGCCAGGGCTTCGATGGCGCCGATGTCCTCGCCGCCGATCAGCACCCGGTCGGGGTTCTCCAGGTCGGGGATGGCGGTGCCCTCCGCAAGAAACTCAGGATTGGAGAGCACCGAGAAGGTTTTGCGGCCGCCGGTGCTGCCCTGGGCGGCACTGAGGATCGCCTTCACCGCCTCGGCGGTGCGAACCGGTAGGGTGCTCTTCTCCACCACGATCGTGTGGCCCTGGGCGGCGGCGGCCACCTGGCGGGCCGAGGCCTCGATCCAGCGCAGGTCGCTCGCCTGGCCGGCGCCGACGCCGCGGGTCTTGGTGGGGGTGTTGACCGAGAGGAAGACCATGTCGGCGCTGGCGATGGCCGCGTCCACCTCGGTGGTGAAGTGGAGGTTGCGGCCGCGGGCGCGGGCCACCACCGCATCGAGCCCGGGCTCGTAGACCGGCAGCCGGCTCAGGTCGTCGTCATTCCAGGCGGCGATGCGGGCGGCGTTGAGATCCACCACCGTCACCTGGATGTGCGGACAGCGGTCGGCGATCACCGCCATCGTGGGGCCCCCCACATAGCCGGCGCCGATGCAGCAAATGCTGCGAACCACCAGGGGCCCGTCTGGGGCGGCGCTAGATGCGGCGGCACCGGCGGATGCGGCGGCGGATGTGGGGATGGACGAGGGAGCGAGTCCCATCGAGTTCAGAAAATTCGTTTGACATTACCTTCGTTGTTGGGGGGAACGCCCCTCGCCCGGCCGGCTTCTTCGCCGCCCCTGGGGGGCGCTTGCGGGGCCCTTCTTAAGCTGCCGCCAGTGGGGCTGGGCCGCGTCCGTGGCGAACGTGCTGATCACCGGCGGCGCGGGCTTCCTCGGCAGCCACGTCTGCCTGGAGCTGCTGGCGGCCGGCCACAGCCTGGTGGTACTCGACAACTTCGCCAACAGCGGCCCGGAGTCCCTGCGGCGTGTGGCTGAACTGGCGGGCCTGAGCGGTTGGCAGCGCCGCGGCCCGGGTCGCTGGAGCACCCAGCCCACGCCCTCCCGCTTCACTCTCATCGCCGGTGATGTGCGCTCCCCGGCCGATCTGCGGCGCGTGTTCCATCCCGGCGATGCCGCCGCCGCGACCGCCTCTTCCGCCTCCGCCTCTTCCGCCTCCGCTGCCGAAGCCGCGGAGCGTCCGCCGGGGCCGATCGATGCCGTCCTCCACTTCGCTGGCCTCAAGGCGGTGGGGGAATCGATGCGTCAGCCCCTTCTCTACTGGGACGTCAACGTGGGGGGCAGCCGGGCCCTGCTGGAGGCGATGGAGACCGCCGGTTGCCGCACGGTGGTGTTCAGCAGCAGCGCCACCCTCTACGGCCATCCCGAACGGGTGCCGATCGCCGAATCCGCTCCGCTGCAGCCGATCAATCCCTACGGCCACAGCAAGGCCGCCGTGGAGCAGCTGCTCGCCGACGTGGCGGCCAGCGGCCCGGGCTGGCGGATCGCGCGGCTGCGTTACTTCAATCCGGTGGGCGCCCATCCCAGCGGTCGCCTGGGCGAGGACCCCAACGGCCCCCCCAACAACCTGTTTCCGTTGATCAGCCAGGTGGCCGTGGGCCGCCGGCCGCGCCTGCAGGTCTATGGCGCCGACTGGCCCACCCCCGATGGCACCGGCATCCGCGATTACATCCACGTGATGGATCTGGCGGAGGGGCATCGCGCCGCCCTCGACCTGCTGCTGGGGGAGCCCCCCCAGCTGCTCACCCTCAACCTCGGCAGCGGCCGCGGCCATTCGGTGCTGGAGATGGTGCGCGCCTTCGAGCACGCCAGTGGGCGGGCGGTGCCCTACGAGCTGGTGGAGCGCCGTGCCGGGGATTCCGCCATCAGCATCGCCGACCCCAGCGAGGCCCAGCGCCGCATGGGCTGGTGCACCCGCCGCGATCTGACGGCGATCTGCGCCGATGGCTGGGCCTGGCAGAGCGCCAACCCCGATGGCTACGGCGCCTGAGCCGGCAGCCGGTGGAACACGCGGTACTCGCCGCTGCGGAGCCCCAGCCGGTCGCTGATCTCCTCCCATCCCCCGGGCTCGCGCGCCAGGCAGGCCCGCAGGAAGGCTTCGGTGTTCGGTCCGCTCGGATCGGTGCGCATCCACACCAGGTGGTGGTTCACCGGGGCGGTGAGCTGCTGGCAGGTGGCCGCGGGATCGGTGGGCAGGCCCAGGCGCTGTGTGGCCCAGCTCGGGGCCAGTTCCTGCTGGTTGAGGCTCCACTCCGGCCCGATGCCCACGGTGCTGGCCCGCTGTTTCAGCTGTCGTTGCAGGGCCACATCCTGGGGGGCGGTGAAGCCGCGGGCCGCCGCCGGCTGGGAGGCCAGGTAGCGGCGAGCCAGGGTCCGGTCGGCCTCAAGCGCCCGCACCGGCGCGCGCGGCCGTCGGGGGGGATGGCTCAGGGCGGTGACGAAGGTGTTGTTCCAGAAGATCAGCGTCATCAGCAGCATGGCCACCAGGCCGCTGGCGCGGATCCAGCGCCGGTGGCTGCGCTCCATCTCCGCGAAGCCGCAGGCCAGGATCAACACCAACGGCACCACCAGGAGCTGCATGTCGCGGGTTTCGAAATCGCCGCGCTGGAAGGAGAGCAGCACCTCGAGCACGAAGATCACCGCAAGGGCGGGCAGCAGCAACAGGCGCTCCCCATGGCGCCCGGGCTCGCGCCCCTCCCGTCCCGCCAAGTCCACCAGCCCCAGGCAGGGCACCAGCACCATCAGCCAGATCGGCAGGCCCGCCACCGGCGTGCTGAGGAACTTGCCCAGGAGCGGCAGCAGCCGGTCGCCCTCGGCGGGGAAGCCGCTCGCCACCTCCAGGGGGAGCTGCACCGCTCCTGCCCAGACCAGGGCGGCTCCGTGGGGCCGCGCGGCGTAGGGGGCCACCGTCAGCAGCGCCATCGCCAGGGCGCCGCCCACCAGGGGGGCCAGTACCTCCAGGGGCCGCGGCACCCGGATCAGCACCAGCGCCAGGAGGGTCACCATCAGCAGCGGCGAGGAGAGCCGCAGGAAGCACTCCAGGGCCAGCACCAAGGCGGCTCCAGACGTCGCCAGGGCCAGCCGCTTGCGGTTGGGTTGGCCTTTCCCATCCGGGGCGCGGGCCAGCGCAGAGGGGGGGGCCAGGGCCTGGCTGGCGGCGCTCAGCGCCAGCACCAGAAAGGTGTTGGCGAATTGGTGGGGATGGCCCGACAACCCGCCCGGGAACATCTGGCCGCCGACCACAAAGGTGGTGGCCGCCGCCAACGGCACCCGCGAACCGGGGCGGAGGGCGATCAGGCCCGCGGCGCTGAGGTTGCGCAGGGCTCCCATCAGCCCCAGGCCCCCCACCAGGTTGACCGCCAGGATCAGCAGACGGTGGGCCGTCAGGCCGCCGATCCAGGCGGAGGGGGCGTAGAGCCACTGGACCAGGGGCAGGGCACCGTTGACCAGGCCTTCGTAGAGCAGCTCGCCCTGGAGCAGCCGCTGGCCGGCATAGAGAAATTCATCCAGCTTGATGTCGTACGTGCCGGCGATGGTGGGCTGGCGCAGCACGCGAATCAGCAGCCCCACCAGGCTCAACAGCCAGAACGCCGCAAACAGGCCCCTGGGGATCCGCAGGGACGTTCCCAGGCATCCGCGGGCCCGGGCGGAGGACTCGGACAAGGCGTCGCCTACGGGCTAACCGAGTTTACCGGCGATGTGATCGGCAATACAGGCGGAGGTGGTCAGGCTGCTTCGGGGAGGGTGGCCCGCAGCTTCTCGCGGAAATCCCCCTTGGGCATGCCCCCTTTCACCTCGCCGTGGATCACGAAGGTGCCCTCGAATTCCTCCTCCAGCTGGCTCACCACCAGATAAGTGGGCCAGCCCATCCCTTCCTTGCCGGGGTACTGGGCAAGCAGCACGCGGCGGTAGCGGCGGTAGGTGTCGGTGTCCTGCAGCATCACGCTGACGAACTCCAGGCCCAGTTCCTCGGCCACCTTGGCGTCGTAGTTGCTCATGCGGTGGCAGGTGCCGCAGTCCTCGGAGCTGAATTTGAGGACCGTGAGGGCAGTCATGGTGGCGGAGCGACGGAGCCGCCGGGATGGTAAGCGGCATCGGCCGAGGCCGGGGCTCAGGCCCGCTCCTGGGCCAGGCGCTCGGCCCGCAGCTGCCGCAGCCGCTCCCCCAGCTCCGGCCCCGGCCGCAGCCCCTCGCTTCCCATCAGATCGGCAGCGCTGCGCTCGCCGCGCAGATGGCGCCAGCGCAGCCACCAACGCAGCAGGGGCCGACGTGGTCCCAAGCCGCTGGCCAGGGCGAGGGCCACCGCGTCAGCGGAGCCGCCGGGCACCTCCAGCCAGGCGCACCACGCAGCCACCGCCTGGGGGGAGGGTGTGGCCCCGCCGAGGCGCCCCCGCAGCTCCACGAACTGGGCCAGGAGCCGGTGCTGGCGGTGGGGCAGCTGCAGCCGTTCGGCCATCGCCAGCGGATCGCTGGCCCCCGCCAGCAGGGCGGGCAGGAGTGGCACCCCCAGCCGCGTCGCCCAGTGCAGCCGCCGCCGCCAGTGGCGGTCGGTCTGCAGGGCTCCGTCGAGCAGGGGTAGGGCGCCCCAGTCCTGCAGCGCCGCCAGGGCCCGGGGCCAGGCCTCCCGCTCCAGCAGCAGCTCGCATTCCATGCGCAGCCGTGTCCCCAGGGCCGGCGGGGCGGCGCCCGCTGGATCCCCTGGCCGCCAGGCCCAGGGCCAGGCCGCCAGGGTGTCGCGCAGCTGGAGCAGGGATTCCGGGGCCAGGCGGAAGCCCAGTCGGGCGGCGTAGCGGGCGCCGCGCACCACCCGGGTGGGGTCATCGCGGACGCTGTCGGCGTGCAGGAAGCGCAGCAGGCGCTGCTCCAGATCCGCCCGACCGCCATGGGGGTCGCACAGCGCTCCATGGCGGTCGGCCCCCAGCTCCAGGGCCATGGCGTTGATCGTGAAGTCGCGCCGGGCCAGGTCGTCCTCCAGCCGGCCGAAGCGCACCACGGGGTTTTCGCCCGGCACCGGGTAGGTCTCCAGGCGGGCGCTGGCCACGTCGAGCAGCAGGGGATGGCCCTCCCACAGCAGTTCCAGCTCCACCGTGCCGTAGGCGGCGTGTTCCTGGTAGCCGGGGAGATCGGCGTCACGGAGGCTGGCCCGCAGCGCCCGGGCCAACCGCTGGGCCGCCGCCGGAGCCCCTTCCACCACCAGATCCAGGTCGGGCACCCCCCGCCAGGGATCGTTGTGCACCTGGTGCCGCAGCCAGTCGCGCACCGCTCCCCCCACCAGCGCCAGACGGTCGCCCTGGGCGGCCCGCCGCAGGGCGGCCACCAGGGCGGGGGGGATGCCTGGCAGCTCCGGCATCAAAGGAGGGGACGGCATGGCGGGCGGCGCAGCGGCCTCAGAGGGCGCTCAGCCGCTGGTGCAGGTCGGGGGTGAGAAGGCGATGACGGAGGGCGTGATCGAGATAGCGCAGATCCGAGCGGTAGATGTGGCGCGCCTTCGCTTCCAGAATCTCATCGTAGAAGCGACGGTAGCCGGGGGTCCGACCGCTGGCCAGGAGGTCCCGCAGCTCGGCGGCCGGGGTGTGGGCTAAGGGGGTGGTCGTCCCGGGGTCACTGGGGGCGATCGCTGGCGATGCCTGATCCCGCACCACTCCGGGGTGGCTGGGGCGCACCCGGAAGGGCATGGCCACCTCGGTTTCGAAGAGATGGTTGACGAACGACTGCAGGGGCTGGAGGTCTTCGGAGTTGAAGAGTCGGTCGAAGCGACGCCCGCGGTAGCGGCGGATCTGGGGATGGAAGTGGGTGCGGTCGACGCAGCGGAAGCCGTGCCGATCGAGCTCCTCGACGAAGTCGGCGAAGGTGTCGAGCCGGGCCTGGGGACAGAGCCGCAGCGAAGCCTCCCGGTACTTCGTGTGCTCGACGTACTTGTTGAGGTAGGCGCTGACCAGCCGCCGCAGGGGATTGCGGAACACCAGCAAGCGGGCCTTGATCGGCGAGCGCACCTGTTTGCATTGCGCCACCTCCCAGGCGAAATCGGCCACGCTGCGGCAGGAGGCCTTCGGCGAGGCGCAGATCACCAGCCGATCGATGCGGCTCTCGAGCGTGCGGGGAGCCATGTGTTCACCCAGGCACCCGGGAATGTGGCTGAGTTTACCGACCAGGACCGGTGAGAATGGGCGCCTGTGCCAGAGACGCTGCTTGTCCGCCCTCACCCGCTGCCTCGTGGAGGAGGCCGCCGCCATTGCCGCCACCGCCCAGCGACTCGATGCCGAGCAGGTGGAGCGGGCGCTCACCCTGCTGGATGGCTGCGCCGACAGCCGCTCCAAGCTGGTGATCACCGGGGTGGGCAAGAGCGGCATCGTGGCGCGCAAGATCGCCGCCACCTTCTCCTCCATCGGCTTGATGGCCATCTACCTCAATCCCCTCGACGCCCTGCACGGCGATCTGGGGGTGGTGGCCCCAGACGATGTGACGCTGTTGCTCTCCAACAGCGGCGAGACCCAGGAGCTGCTCGAGATCCTGCCCCACCTGCGCCGCCGCGGCACCAGCCGCATCGCCCTGGTGGGCCGGGTGGAGTCCGGCCTGGCCCGCGGCTGCGATGTGGTGCTCGATGCCTCGGTGGATCGGGAGGTCTGCCCGCTCAACCTGGCCCCCACCGCCAGCACGGCGGTGGCGATGGCGATCGGCGATGCCCTGGCCGCCGTGTGGATGGAGCGGCGCGGCATCTCCCCGCAGGATTTCGCCCTCAATCACCCGGCCGGTTCCCTCGGCAAGCAGCTCACCCTCACCGCCGCCGATCTGATGGTGCCGGTGGAGCGCCTCGAAGCCCTGATGGTCAGCACCCCGCTGGCCGACGTGATCGCCCACCTCACCGCCGCCGGGGTGGGGGCCTGCTGGGTGGCCCATGGGGAGCACCGGCAGCGCATCGTGGGATTGATCACCGATGGGGATCTGCGGCGCGCCCTCCAGCAGCATGGGCCGGAGCAGTGGAAGCAGCTGCGGGCAGGGGATCTGATGACCCCCGATCCGATCACGGTGGAGGGCAGCACCCTGGCGATCCACGCGATCGAGCAGATGGAGCGCAACCG
>JBKDOZ010000207.1:0-25541 GCA_046342735.1 Synechococcaceae cyanobacterium | reverse complement strand
GCCTTCGACCACTCGGCCACCTCTCCAGCGGCAGGGTTGATCAGGTGTCAATGTAGCAGCATGCCTCCCGCCCACCGCAAGTCCATGGCGCGCACCTTTCCCATCACTGTCCACTGGCGTCAAACCGGTCGCGTGATTCGGCATGAGGTGCCCGAGGGGGATTACATCCTGCGCAGCTTTGAGCTCCAGGGCGACCCGCTCCCCTTCAGTTGCCGCCAGGGTTGTTGCACCGCCTGCGCCGTGCGCGTGCTGGCGGGCGACATCGACCACCGCGAGGCGCTCGGGCTCTCGCGCGAGCTGCGGGAGCGGGGCTATGGCCTGCTCTGCGTGGCCCGGGCCACCGGTCCGCTGGAGGTGGAAACAACGGAGGAGGATGAGGTCTATGAGCTGCAGTTCGGCCGCCACTTCGGCCGCGGCACGGTGACGACCGGCCTGCCGCTGGACGAGGAATGAACGGAGCGATCCAGCCATGAGTGGTTTGACCCACGAAGATCTCTGCCTCAGCGGCGCCGCCCGCCGTGGCTGCGGCCTGGGGGCCGGCGAGCTGCAACGGCTGCTGGAGGTGGCGCGCCAGGCGGCCCGCGCCGGCGCCGAACCCCTGCGGCGCCTGTTTGGCCAGCTGGAGCACATCCGCGCCAAGGGGGAAGCGGGCAACCTGGTCACGGAGGCGGATTTGGCCGCCGAACAGGCCGTGCTGGCCGTGCTGGAGCAGGAGACCCCCCTGTTTCCGGTGCTGGCTGAGGAGAGCGGCCGGCGCAGCGGCCAGGGGGAGCTGGAATGGTGCGTCGATCCCCTCGATGGCACCACCAACTACGCCCATGGCTTTCCGGTCTTCGCCACCTCCGTGGGCCTGCTCTGGCGCGGCCTGCCCCTGCTCGGCGCCCTGGAGCTGCCGGCCCTGGAGCAGAGCTTCTGGGCGGCCGCCGGTGAGGGGGCCTGGCGCAACGGGGCCCGCCTGCGCGTGAGCGATTGCTGCCGCGTGGAGGAAGCCCTGTTGGCCACGGGCTTCGCCTACGACCGCAGCCGCCGGCTCGACAACAACTACGCCGAGTTCGCCCACTTCACCCACCGCAGCCATGGCGTGCGGCGGGCGGGGGCGGCCGCGGTGGACCTGGCCTGGGTGGCGGCCGGTGCCCTCGATGGCTACTGGGAGCGGGGCCTTTCGCCCTGGGACCTGGCGGCCGCCCTGGTGCTGGTGGAGGAGGCCGGCGGCGTGGTGAGCGCCTATGACGGCACTCCCCTCCGGCTGGCCGATGGTCGCCTGATCGCCTGCGCGCCAGGCCTGCATGGGGCCATGGTGGAGGGCTTGGCCCAGCTGCGGCCGTTGGCAGGAGCCAGCTACGGCGCCCCGGAGCTCGACCGGGCCACTCCTGACGACGACCAGCCCGCAACGGCTTTCTGATCAGCCCACCCCGCATCTCCCTCGCCCATGGCTCTGCAACCCGCCGCCGGCGTCCGCGACCTCAACCCCCGGGAGGTGGACCGCAACCGCCGCCTCTGCGATCTGCTGGCTGATGTCTACCGGCTCTGGGGCTACCAGGAGGTGGCCCCACCCTCGATCGAGCGGCTGGACACCCTCGAAGCAGGCGGCGCGATCGATGAGCGCGAGCTCGTGCGCCTGGTGGCCGACGAACCGCTGGGGTTGCGGCCCGAACTCACCGCCTCGATCGCCCGCGCCGCCAGCACCCGCATGGCCGACCGGCCGCGCCCCCTGCGCCTGTGGGCCTGCGGCAACACGTACCGCAGCACCATCGGCGAAGGCGGAGGCCTGCGGGTGAGCGAGGAGCTCCAGAGCGGCGTGGAGCTGCTTGGTGTTCCCTCCCCCGCCGCCGACAGCGAACTGATGCACCTGCTGCTGGCGTCCGTCGCCACCCTCGGGCTGCGGCCGGAGCACCGTCCCACCCTGCTGGTGGGGCACCACGGGGTGCTCAACGCCCTCCTCGGCCAGGTGCCGGCCAACCACCGCGGCGCCGTGCGCACCGCCCTGACCGACTTCGACCCCCTGGCCCTGGCCGCCCTGCCCCTTTCCGCCACGGAACGGCAGCGGCTCACGGCCCTAATGGGGCTGCGGGGGGAGCCGGTGCAGGTGTTGTATCAACTGGAGCAGTGGCTCGGCCCGATGCCCCTGCTCGACAGCCTGGCCCGCACCCTGGCGAGCGTGGCTTCGGAGGCGAAGCGCCTGGGGGTGCGGCTGCAGCTCGACCCCACCTTCCAGCCCCACTTCGACCTCTACGACGGTCTGGTGCTGAAGCTGGTGTGCCGGGGGGCGGAAGCCCCGGTGGCGATCGCCAGCGGCGGTCGCTACGACGCGCTGGTGGGACGCTTCTGCGCCGATCCCCAGCTCAGTGCCGGCACCGGCTTTGGCTTCGCCGTGGAGGCGATCCGCGAATTGTTCGCATCCGAGGGGCCGGTCCCCGAGGGGAGCGCCCCCCCCAGCCCCTGGCTCGTGGCCGCCAGCGCCGAGGCTGGCTTGGGCGCCGCCCTGGCCCGCATGGCCGAGCTGCATGGGCGCGGCGAGAGCGCCGAACTCTGTCCGGAGCCCTGCGCCAGCTCCGCCGATGCCGAAGCCATCGCCGCCCAACGGGGCTGCCGCGGAGCCCAGTGGCTGGCTGCCTAAGATCCGCCCCACCGCATTCCCCCGCCGATGGCCCACACGATCGTCACCGAAATCTGCGAAGGGGTGGCCGATTGCGTGGATGCCTGCCCGGTGGCGTGCATCCATCCCGGCCAAGGCGCCAACCAGCGGGGCCTCTCCTTCTTCTGGATCGATGCCGACACCTGCATCGACTGCGGCATCTGCCTGCAGGTGTGCCCGGTGGCGGGGGCGATCCTGCCGGAGGAGCGACCCGAGCTGCAGAAGGTCGGTTGAACGCGCCCCAGGTTCGGACACCCCTCCCGCGGCGCGCTTGAGGGCCGGTGGAGGGGCTGCCTACGATCCAGGGGCAACCACTGACCGCCGCCATGCCGGTTCTGGAAGAACAGGGACAGATCCAGATCCATACGGAAAACATCTTTCCGATCATCAAGAAGGCCGTCTATAGCGGCCATGAGGTATTTCTCCGCGAGCTTGTCAGCAATGGCGTCGATGCCATCAGCAAGCGGCGCATGGCGGCCATGGCGGGCGATTGCTCCGAGGGGCCGGAGGGATGCCTCAACATCCGCATCGATCGCGAAGCGCGCACCCTCACCATTTCCGACAACGGAATCGGCATGGATGCCGATGAGGTGAAGCGCTACATCAACCAGGTGGCGTTCTCCAGCGCCGAAGAATTCCTCGAGAAGTACAAGCAGGAGGGCGACGCCATCATCGGCCACTTCGGCCTGGGCTTCTACTCCAGCTTCATGGTGGCCCGCCAGGTGGAGCTCGTGAGCCTCTCCGCGCGCGAGGGCCGAGAAGCCCTGCGCTGGAGCTGTGATGGTTCCCCCAACTTCAGCCTCAGCTCGGGCGAGCGGGCCGAGGCGGGCACCGATGTGATCCTCCATCTGATGGAGGAGGAGCTGGAGTATCTGGAGCCAGCCCGAATCCGCAATCTGATCGCCACCTACTGCGATTTCCTGCCGGTTCCCGTGCAGCTGGAGGGGGAAACGGTCAACAAGCGGGAGGCCCCATGGCGCCGCAGCCCCCGCGAGCTCACCGACAACGACTACCTCGAGCTCTACCGCTATCTCTACCCCTGCCAGGGTGATCCACTGTTGTGGGTGCACCTGAACACCGACTATCCCTACAGCCTGCAGGGAATCCTTTACTTCCCCCGCATCAGCGGCCGGGCCGACTGGGAGAACGGCGAAATCCGGCTCTATTGCAACCAGGTGTTCGTCTCCGACTCGATCAAGGAGGTGGTGCCCCGCTATCTGCTGCCCCTGCGGGGTGTGATCGATTCCCCCGATATCCCGCTCAATGTGAGCCGCAGCGCCCTGCAGACCGACCGTCGCGTGCGCTCCATCGGTGGCTTCGTGGCCAAGAAGATCGGTGACCGGCTCAAGGAATTGCGGCGTGAAGAGCCGGCCCGCTATGCCGAGATCTGGGATTCCCTTGCCCCCTTCATCAAGATCGGGGCGATGGAAGATGAGAAATTCGCCGAGCAGGTGGCCGATCTGGTGCTGTTCCGCACCAGCGCTTCCCCGGCTGGCGAGGGCGAGAGCGCCGATCCGATCGCCGCGGGCGAGCACGCCTACACCACCCTGGCCGGCTACCGCTCCCGCCTGAGCGAAGCGGAGGGCCAACGGGTGCTCTATTGCACCAACGACGCGGCCCAGGCTGGTGCCCTGGCCCTGTGGCGCGCCCAGGGGGCCGAGGTGCTGATGGCCGACACCCTGATCGATGCCCAGTTCCTGCCTTGGCTGGAGCATCGCCATGGCGAACTGCGCTTCCAGCGGGTCGACGCCGAACTCGACGCGAGCCTGCGGGATGAGACCCCGGAGCTGGCGGAGGCCGATGGCCAGCAGAGCGGTGAGAAGCTGCGCGATCTTTTCCGCAACGCGCTCAACGACGAGCGGGTGAGCGTCAAGGTGGAGGCCCTCAAGGGGGAAGGGGCCCCGGCCGCCCTGATCCTGCTGCCGGAGCAGATGCGCCGCATCAACGACATGGGGGCCCTGATGGAGCAGCGGCTGCCCGGTCTGCCCGAGCACCACGTGCTGGTGATCAACCGCCGCCATCCACTCGTGGAGGGGCTTCGCAAGCTGGAGTCCGGCGCCGTGATCACCGGTGCCGACAACGATTCCCCCAGCCGTCGCCTGGCGCTCGACCTCAGCCGCCACCTCTACGAGATGGCCCGCCTCGCCGTGGGCGGGCTGGAGCCAGAGCAATTGGCCGGTTTCCAGCAGCGCAGCGCCGATGTGATGGGACGGCTGATGGAGCGGGGGCTCTGAGGGGCGGCGCCCCCGGCTCCCGATCGGGTCGGCTCGGCCCCCTGGCGGCTCTGTCCTTGGCCGCCCTGGGGGTGGCCCTCTCCCTGGTGCTGCTGGGCGCCCTGGCGCCATCGGCCACGGCCCGCTCCCCCCGGCCGGTCACGGTGACGGTGCTCATGCCCGCCCCCTTCGCCGACGCCACCGCCGAACCGGTCCGCCAGTTCAACCGCGACCATCCGGAGCTGGTGATCGAGGTGGTGCGCGGCCCCCTCGAGAGCGAGGCCCTCTCCGACCTGGCCGTGAGCAGCCTGCTGCTCGGGGACACCCCCTACGACCTGCTGTTGGTGGACCTCACCTGGACCGCCCGCTTTGCGGCAGCCGGCTGGCTGGAACCCCTCGAACCCCACCTGGGGGACGACGCCCTCGACGGCATGCTCCCCGGTGCCCAGCTCGGCACCCGCTTCGACGGCCATCTCTGGCGCCTGCCCCTGCAGGGCGACACCGGTCTGCTGTACTGGCGCACCGATCTGATGGAGCGCCCCCCCCGCGACACGGCCGAGCTGGAACGGATGGCCCGGGAGCTGCAGCGCCAGGGGAAGGTGCCCTGGGGCTACCTCTGGCAGGGGCGCCAGTACGAGGGGCTGAGCTGCGTGGTCAGTGAAGTGCTGCAGGCTTTCGGCGCGCGCTGGTGGGAGAGCGGCCCGGGCCCGGCAGGGGGGTACCCCAGCCTCGATCAGCCGGAGGCGGTGGCGGCGGTGGGCTGGTTGCGCCACTTAATCGACGCGGGCATCAGCCCGCCGGCGGTGGCGGGCTTCGCCGAAAACGAGGCACTGCAGCAGTTCGCGGCCGGCGAAGCGGCCTTCCTGCGCAACTGGCCCTACGCCTACGCCCTGCTCCAGCAGGACGACAGTGCCGTGCGCGGCCATGTGGGGGTGGTGCCCCTGGTGGGAGCCCCGGGGCAGCGGGGCGGCGGCACCCTGGGCAGCTGGGGGCTCACCCTGCTGCGGGGCAGCCCCCACCCCCGCGAAGCGGCGACGGTGATCCGCTGGCTCTGCGGCGAGGCGATGCAGCGCCACCTGGCCCGGCAATTCGGCTACGCCCCCACCTGGGCCAGCCTCTACGACGATCCGGCCCTGCAGCGGGACCTTCCCCTGCTGGCCGTGCAGCGCCAGGCCCTCGAGAGCGCAGTGGCCCGCCCCGCCACCCCCCTTTACGCCCAGCTCAGCGATGTGGTGCAACGCCAGGTGAACGGCTTGCTCGCGGGCGATGGCAGTCCCGCCGCCGCCGCAACGATGGCGAGCGCCCAGCGTCAGAGTGAGGCCGTGCTTCGGGCCGCCGCCGGTCCCCAGCGCCCTGCCCCAGCCCCCCCGGCAGCACCGCCCGGGAAACCTCGATGACCGCCTGGCTGCTGATGCTGCCCGCCCTGGCGTTGCTGGCGGTGGTCTATGGGGGTCCGCTGCTGCGATACGCCTGGCTGAGCGGCCACGCCAGCTCCCTGCTCACCGGCCTGGAGCCGGTGGCCAACGGCGGGGCCAACTGGCTGCGGCTGCTGGAGGATGGCCGCTTCTGGCAGGACGTGGGCCAGAGCGTGCGCTTCGCCTCCGTCTCGGTGGGGCTGGAGCTGTTGCTGGGGCTGGGGCTGGCGTTGCTGTTGCATCGGCCCCGCAGCGGCTGGCTGCGGGCCGCCGTGTTGCTGCCCTGGGCCCTGCCCACCACCGTGATGGCCCTGGGCTGGCGCTGGATCTTCAACGATCCCCACGGACCGATCAACGCCCTGCTGGTGGCCGCAGGCGGCCAGCCCTACGGATTCCTGTCCACCCCATCCACCACCTGGTTCGCGGTCGTGATCGCCGATGTGTGGAAGACCACCCCCTTTGTGGCCCTGCTGCTGCTGGCGGGGCTGCAGGCGATTCCGGCGGATCTGCGGGAGGCCCTGCTGCTGGAGGGGGCGGGCCCCTGGCGGATCCTGCGCCATCTCACCCTGCCCCTGCTGGCCCCCTGGTTCGGCCTGGCGGCTTTGTTCCGCCTGGCCCAGGCCCTGGGGGTGTTCGAGCTGGTCCAGGTGCTCAGCGGCGGCGGCCCGGCCGGCTCCACCGAGAGCCTGGCCCTCTACGCCTCGCTCCAGGCCCTGCGCTTCCTCGACTTCGGCTATGCCGCCACGGTGCTGCTGGCCACCTTCGCCCTGTTGCTGATCCCCGGACTGCTCTGGCTCGCCGGCCAGCGTCGCGCGGGGCTGTTTCGATGATGCGGGCCCTGGTGCTGCTCTGGAGTCTTGGGCCGCTGCTCTGGCAGCTGCTCACCTCGCTGCGGCCCCCGGAGGCGCTCGTGGGTGGGGCCCCTGGGCTGGGTGGCGGCGCGATCGGCGGCTGGACCCTCGCCAACTACCGCCTGCTGCTGGCCGCCGATCCGCCCTTCTGGCGCTACCTGCTGAACAGCACCGTGGTGGGCCTGGCGGCCACAGCCCTGACCCTGCTGCTGGCCGTGCCCTGCGCTTACGGCCTGCAGCAGCAGCGGGGTTCCCTGCGCTGGGCCACGCTCACGACCCTTCTGGGCGCCAGCCTTTTCCCCACGGTGCTGCTGTTTTTGGCGCTGCTGGAATGGGCGCGGCGCCTTGGCCTGGCCAACCACCTCCTGGCCCTGGCGCTCCCCTACGCCGCCCTCTCGCTGCCGCTGGCCATCCTGCTGCTGAGAGCGGCGCTGGCCGATCTGCCGCCGGAGCTGGAGGACGCCGCGCGGCTGGAGGGCCTCGATCCCCTGCAGCGGCTTCGTTTTGTGTTGCTCCCCCTGCTGGGGCCAGCGATCGCGAGCACCGCCATCCTGGTGTTTCTGTTCAGTTGGAATGAGTACCCGATCGCCCTGACCTGGATCAGCCGCGAGCCCCTGCTCACCCTGCCCACCGCCATCGCCCGCCTCGGAGCCTCCTCGGTGTTCACCGTTCCCTACGGCGCCTTCGCCGCCGCCACCGTGCTCGGCAGCCTGCCCCTGGTGGCCCTGCTGCTGCTGTTCCAGCGGGCGATCGTCTCCGGCCTCACCCAGGCGGCGGTGAAGGGATGAGCGCCTTGGAACTTCAACAGCTGGCCCGCAGGGTCGGGGGGCGCACCCTGCTCCAGGGCCTCGACCTGGCCGTGGCGGCCGGAGAATGCGTGGCCCTGCTGGGGCCGAGCGGCTGCGGCAAAACCACCACCCTGCGCCTGGTGGCCGGCCTGGATGCGCCGGAGGAGGGCAGCCGGATCCGCCTCAACGGCCGGGACATCACCCACGATCCCCCCGGCCGGCGACGGGTGGCGATGGTGTTTCAGAGCTATGCCCTCTACCCGCACCTGAGCGTGTTCGGCAACCTGGCCCTGGGGTTGCGGGTGCGGGGTGTGCCCCCGCGGGAGCGGGAGCAGCGCATTGCGGGGGTGCTGGAGCTGCTCCAGCTCGCCGACCTGCGGGAGCGGCGCCCCGCCCAGCTCTCCGGCGGCCAACGCCAGCGACTGGCCCTGGCCCGGGCCCTGCTGCGCCAGCCGGCCCTGATGCTGCTCGACGAACCGATGAGCAACCTCGACGCCCAGCTGCGTGAGGAGTTGCGGCCGGAGCTGCGGCGGCTGCTCTGCGGTGGCGAGGCGCCCGTGCTCTACGTGACCCATGACCAGCAGGAGGCGATCGGCCTGGCCGACCGGCTGGCGGTGCTGGAGGGCGGCCGGCTCCAGCAACTGGGCACCGCGCGGGAGCTGTACGAATCGCCAGCCAACCGCTTCGTGGCCACCTTCCTCGGCCGGCCCGCCCTGAATCTGCTGCCAGCGGAGGCCGGCCGCCAGCTGGGCCTGCGGCCGGAGCACCTGCTCCCGGTGGCCGAGGGGGGCCTGGCGGCGCGGCCCCTGCGGCGGGAGTGGTGGGGATCTCAGCAGCTGCTCTGGCTGGAGAGCGAACGGGGACCGTTGCGGATGCTGCTGGGGGCGGAGATGCCGGTGCCCGAGAGCCTGCGGGTGGGCTGGGAGCGGCGCCACGAACTGTGGTTCGACGCGAGCACCGGCGTGAGGCTGGCCTCCTTGGAAGCCAACAGCTAAAGGCTCTTTGGTAGGATCACTCCTTGGGCTTGCGCCCTCGTGTCGTTTTTTGGTTGTTTCATGTCCCGGGTCTGCCAGCTCTCCGGCAAACGCGCCAACAACGGCATGGCCGTCAGCCACTCCCACGTGCGCACCAAGAAGCTGCAGCAGGTGAACCTGCAGGAGCGGCGCCTGTGGTGGGCGGAGGGCAAACGTTTCGTGCGGCTGCGGGTCTCCACCAAGGCCCTGCGCACCATCCAGAAGAAGGGTCTGGCGGTCTACGCCAACGAGATGGGCGTGAATCTCGCCCGCCTCTGAGCGAGCCCATGGCCCCGGTGCCCCTCTCGCGGCGGCAGCTGTTGCGCGGCTTCGCGGCAGCACCCTTGCTGTGGCTGCTTCGTCCGAGCGTGGCTCTGGCCCTGGGGGGCACCCTGCCCACGGTTGGCGAACCCTCGCCTGATTTTCAACTGGCGGCCGTCATTCCTGATGGCAAGGGCGGCGCCACGGACACCGAACGTTCCCTGGCCGATTTCGCCGGCCAGTGGCTGGTTTTGTATTTCTATCCGCGCGACTTCACCAGTGGCTGCACCCTGGAAGCACGCGGTTTCCAGCGGGATCTGGAGGCCTTCCGTGCCCGCGGGGCAGCGGTGGCGGGCATCAGCGCCGATGACGGCGAGAGCCACCAGTCCTTCTGCGGCAGCGAAGGTCTGGCGTTTCCGCTCCTCTCCGATCCCGATGGGGCGGTGAGCCGGCGGTACGGATCCTGGATGGCTCCCTACTCGCAGCGCCACACTTTCCTTGTGGATCCCCAGGGGGTACTGCGGCAGGTGTGGACCGCGGTGCGGCCGGCCGGGCATAGCGCGGAGGTGCTCGCCGCCTTGGATCAGCTGCAGAGCGCCGACGCTGACTCGTCCGGGCCATGAACCGCTCGGCCCTCTCCCGCAGACATCTGCTGCGCTGGCTGAGCGGTCTGGGGGTTGCGCCGCTTTTCGCCGGCCACGTTCCGCCGGTGCGTTCCGCCCCGAGCCCAGCCGGCGGATCCCTCCGCTTCCTGGCCGTGGCCGACACCGGCAGCGGCAACGCCAACCAGCGTGCGGTGGGGGAGCAAATGGCAGCGCGCCACCGCCAGAAGCCGGTGGATCTGGTGCTCCTGGGTGGCGACAACATCTACCCCGCCGGCAGCCTGGTCGATGTGGAGCGCACCTTTCAGCAGCCCTACCGGGAGCTGCTGCAGGCCGGAGTGCCCTTCCACGCAGTCCTGGGCAACCACGACATCCGCACCGCCAATGGCGATCCCCAGGTGCGCTATCGCCCCTTCGGCATGTCAGGCCGGTGGTACAGCCTGCGCCGCGGGCCGGTGGCCTTCTTCCTGCTCGACAGCAACGTCAACGCCCGCTGGCAGCACCAGATGCCCTGGTTGAAGAAGGCCCTCGCCGCCAGCGACGCCCCCTGGAAGGTGGTGGTGGGCCACCATCCCCTCTATTCCGCCGGCCTCTACGGCGACGATCCCGCCGCCATCGCCCGCCTCACCCCCCTGTTCGAGCGGCACGGGGTACAGCTCTACATCAACGGCCACGAGCACAACTATGAGCGCACGCGGCCCATTCGCGGCACCACCTTCCTGACGGTGGGTGGGGGTGGGGCCTGGTTGCGGCCGGTGGTCGCCAATGCCCGTTCCGCCAAGGCCGTCTCCGCCTACAGCTTCGCCGAACTCACCGTGGCGGGGGAGGAGCTGGTGATCGATGCCTGGAACAGCCGCGGTGAGCGCATCGACCGGGCGGTGCTCCCCCGCCTGGCGGCCTGAGCGCTCAGCCCAGCCAGGCGTTCAGCAACTGGCGATGGGGCTCGATGCCGTTGCGCTGCGCGGCCAAGCGCTCGGCCGATGGGGGCCGATCGAGCACCGCCCGCCAGCGATCCGCCAGATCCGGTGGCGGTGGCGCTTCAAGATCGTGGCAGGGACATCCGATCGCGGCGGCGGCGGCAGCCACCTTGGGGTCGTAACTGAGGGCGGCGCAGGGGGAACCGGCCAGCGCCGCCAGGATCAGGCCGTGCAATCGCATCGCCACCACCAGTCCTGCCCCCTGAAAGCGGCGCAGGGCTTCGGCCGGATCGCCCGGCCGCTCCGTGCGGCTGCGGCGGCGCAGAGATTCCTCCACCAACCCATCGGCCTGAAGGGAATCGAGAAGGGGGCCGTCTTGATCGGCGTGGAAGGCAAGCCAAAGCACCGGCCGGTCTGCCGCCTCAGCCAGCTGCGCGAGGGCCTGCAGATAGGGGCGCCAGTGCTCCGGCTGGAAGCGTGGCAGGGGCCGCCAGCACACCACGATCGGGCCGCCAGCGCCGCGCCAGGGCACCGCCGGGAACCCCCAGACCGGGTCGCTGCCCACGGCACCGCGCCCCCCCAGGCGGGCGGCCAGCGCAGCGGAGGCCGGATCCCGCCAGCTGGACCCGCTCACCAGGGGCAGCAGCGCCCGCACCAACCAACGGCTGCGGCGGCGGCGCAGGGGGCCAAGCCCCTGACCCCAGAGCAGCACGGGGCGGCCCCGCAGGCGGGCGCTGACGATCAGCAGCGCGTAGTACACGAGGCTGCGGAAGCTGGTGGAGTCCTGCAGCAGGCTGCCGCCGCCGAGCACCAGGGCATCGCAGCCGGCCAAGGCCCCCAGCACCGCCGCCAACCGGCGCCGATCCACGGTCTCCACCGCGAAACGGCTGCGCACCAGGGCCTGGTCGTGGGCGGTGACCAGGGGCCTGACCGAAGCCGGCAGCTGTTGGAGCAGCACGGCGAGCAGGGCGTCGTCGCCGAGGTTGTGCTCTCCGTAGTAGCCGCAGAGCAGGGGCCGCTGGGCGTGCATGGACAAGATCGTCGCCGCCGGCAACGCCGCAGCCCGTACATTACGGGTCCCCACCGGTGCGAGCGATGCACGCCCTCTCCCTCGGAACCTGGTGGATCCACATCACCTCGGTGCTGGAGTGGCTCGCTGCCATTGTGGCGATCCAGGCCTGGGGCGCCAGCCGCCGGGAAGGGGGCTGGCGTTGGCTGGCCCTGGCGATGGTGCCCGCCCTGGCGAGCGCGATGGCGGCCTGCACCTGGCATCTGTTCGACAACAGCCCAGCGCTGGAGGGCCTGGTGGTGCTCCAGGCCGGGCTCACCGCGCTGGGCAACATCGCCCTGGCCGCCGCCGCCTGGAACCTGCTGCGATTGCAGCGCACCGGCGGGCTGCGACCGAGCGAGCCCGCCGCGGAGAACAAGGCATGAACGGGGGGTTCCTGTCCCTGCTGGAGCAGCTGGCCCGGGTGGATCCCACCCCTTTGTTCGTGCTCTCGTTGCTGCCCTACCTCGCCTTCCTGGTGTGGGCGGCCCGGGTGGAGTCTTTCCCCCGCCTCTCCCTGCGCGGCTTCCAGCTCACCCTGCTGTTTGTGGCGGTCACCATCGCTGCGGCGATTCTGGCCGAGAGCCGCTTCCATGCGCTCCTGGCCAACGTGGACCCGCTCCATGGTGGCGCCGAGGCCTTCCTCACCTTGAGCAACCTCCTGGTGGTGCTCGGCTTCCTCCGCCAGAGCCCCAAGCCCTGAACGCCATGCCACGCAGCCGCTCCCTGCCCCTGGCTCCGTTGCTGGTTCTGGCGCTGATCGCACCGCTCACAGCCGGCCCATCGGCGGCTGCGCCACCCCCCCCGGTGCTGCGGGTCGGGGTCGTCGATGGATCCCAACCCTGTGCCTGGCGGGAGCGTGAAGTGTGGAAAGGGCTGGCGGTGGACCTCTGGAATCGCATCGCCAGCCGCGAGCAGCTGGCCTTCGTGATCCGGCCGCTGCCGAACACCGCCAGCCTGCTGGAGGCGGCGGCCAGCAATCAGCTGGATGTGGCGATCGGCTGCCTGAACGTGTCACCGGAGCGCCTGGACCGCCTTCGCTTCAGCCTGCCTTTCCAGGAGGATGGCCTGGCGGTGATGGTGGCCAACTCCCGGCTCGATCTCGGCCGCGCCTTCCTCTCCTCCCTCTTCGGCCCGACGCTGCTGCAGCTCCTGGGGGGATATCTGGCGGCCATTGCCCTACTCACCTGGTTCATCTGGAAGGTGGAGGGCTACAGCTCGCGTGCGGAAACCCTGCGAAACGGGAACCAACGCACCGCGAGCAAACTCTTCCAGGTGCTGGCCACCGGTCCGGGCGGCAACGTGGTGGCCGATACGACCCGCGGCAACCTGATCGTGCTGGGGGCCTACCTGGTGCGCATCGTGGCCGCATCGCTGCTGGTGGGCTATCTCACCGTCACCGTGGTCAACGAGACCCAGGGGCGTCTGAGCAGCCGCCTGGAGAGCCTTGAGGGTCTGCGGGGGCTGCGGGTGGCGGTGCGACCCGGATCGGTGAGCGAGGCGTTGCTGCGGGAGGTGAACAGCCGTGGCGAGGGGCCGGCGGCGCAGCCGGTGCTGATCCGCCGGGTCTCCGAGGGGCCGATGCTCCTGCAGCAGAAGCGGGTGGATGCGGTGCTGGCCGACAACCTGCAGCTCACCTGGCTGCAGTCGCGTCAACCGCGGCCGCCGCGCACGCGCTTGGCCCTGCAGGGGATCCGACCGGAATCCCAGGCGTTTGTGTTCGCCCCCTCGATGCCGACGGAATTGACGGATCGAATCGACTTGGCGATCAGCTCCGTCAAACGCAGCGGTGTGGTGAGCGAGTTGCGGGAGGCGCTGCTGACGGCCCGGACCAACCGCAGGTGATCCGGCAGGTGAACAAGTCTTACGGGGCCATGGAGGGAGCCGTCCAGCCCCGGAAGATGGGGCCGTCGGCACGTGCGCCATGATCGCTTCGCTTTTTTCCCCCGTTCTGGCGGTGACCCCCGCCACGATCAGCTGGTCGCCGAAGGTGGCCCTGGTGATGATCGTCGCCAATGTGATCGCCATCGCCATCGGCAAGGCCACGATCCAAAAGCCCGACGTGGGCCTGAAACTGCCCAGCGCCAACCTCTTCGGTGGCTTGAGCCATGGAGCGATGCTCGGCACCCTGAGCCTGGGCCACATCCTTGGGCTTGGGGCGATTCAGGGGCTGGCGTCCCGCGGGGTGCTCTGAGGCGGTCCCAGGGCCACCGTCGCCACGCTTCAGCGCCAGCCCAGCAGGTAGGGCAGGCTGCGTAGGCCGTAGCGCTCGAAGCGGTAGTCGAAGAGCAGGGCGGAGAGATCCTCCGCCCCGCATCTCTCCAAGCCCTGGAGCAGCTTCTCCAGGCGTGCATCGGCGCTGCCATCGCGCAGGCCCAGCCAGGTGCGGCGCGCCAGGCGGCCACTGAGCGACCAACGCCAGCCCAGGGCCCGCCGTAACCGCTGCGGATAGGCCGCCAGGGGATCCGGTTCGGGATGTTTGCCGTCCGTGCGCAAGGCCGCCAGGAGCAGGGGGGCCAGCACCCGGGCGCTGGTGAGCGCATGGCGGATGCCTTCGCCGCCCAGCAGGTTGGCGGTGCTCACCACATCCCCCAGGCCCACGAGCCGGCCCTCGCGATGGGCCTCCCGACGCCGCACCCGGCTGCGGATCCGCCCGCCATGGCGATCGAGCACCTCCAGCTGCCGCCGCTCCCCCGGCTCCAGCAACCGCTCCAACAACCGCTCCAGCAACGGCGCCAGCGGTGGTTGCGTGCCCTGCGGATCCCGGAGCCGGCAGACGCCCACCTTCAGCACCCCCGGCTGCATCGGAAACACCCAGCCGTAGCCCTGGGGAACCCAATCGCTACCCAGACAGAAGCTGAGCTGCCCCTGCCAGCGGGCCGCCGCCGCCGCCGGCAGCCGCACCAGCCACTCCACCCCCAACCCCTCCACCAGCGGATCCGACATCCCCGGATCCCCCGCACCCAGCAGGCTGCGCCGCTCACCACTGGCGTCCACCACCCAGCGGCTGCGCACCTCCACCACCGCCCCATCGGCACCACGCAGGCGCGTCACCATCCCCTCGCCCTCGGGCCGGCAATCCAGGGCCGTGTGCCCCAGGCGCAGGGCGCCCCCCCAGAGGCGGCATTCCTCCGCCAGCCATTGGCGCAGGGCACCGAAATCGAGCACCGCCCCCAGGGGGCGATCCGCACGCCACTGGCGCCGCCGCTCCCCCGGCCCGATCAGCTGCCACCCCTGCCAGCGGCTGGCCACCACGGTGGCGGGCAGGGCGAACCGAGCCACGGTCTCGAGCGGCACGGCGGCACTGCTGAAGGCGGCGCGGCGCAGGTCGGGCAGCCGATCCACCAATTGCACGGCGACGCCGTGGGAGGCAAGAAGCCGCGCCAGCTCACCACCGGCGGGACCGGCACCCACCACCAGCACGGCGCACTCGTTCAGGGCGCTCAGGCCGGCACGACGGCGCGGGGGGCCGCGGAGGCAAGGGCCACGAAGCGCTCCAGGATCCGATCCGCCATCTGGGGTGGGGTCAGGCCGAGGGCCTGCTTGCTCTGGTCGGGGCTGGCATGGTCGACCAGCTGGTCGGGGATGCCCAGGCGGAACACGGGCACCAGCACCTCATGGTCGTTGAGGGTTTCGACCACGGCGGCCCCGAAGCCGCCAGCGAGGGCCCCCTCCTCCATCGTCACCACGCGGCCGATGCGGCGGGCCATCGGCAGGATCAGGGCTTCATCGAGGGGTCGCAGGAAGCGGGCATTGATCACCGCCGCCCGCACCCCCTTCTCCTGCAACAGGCCGGCGGTGGCCAGGGCTGGGTACACCATCGATCCGTAGGCCACGATCAGCAGGTCGTCGCCATCGGTGAGCAGCTCCCCCTTGCCGATCTCCAGGGCCTGCCAGCCCTCTTCCATCAGCGGCACCCCCTCGCCTTCGCCGCGGGGGATGCGGATCGCGCACGGTCCGGCGTGGGAGATGGAGGTGACGAGCATGCGCTGCAGTTCCGCCTCATCCTTCGGCGCCATCACGGTGAAATTCGGCACCGCGCGCAGGTAGCTGATGTCGTATTGGCCCTGGTGGGTGGGGCCATCGGCACCCACGATGCCGGCCCGGTCGAGCACGAAGGTGACCGGCAGGTTCTGAATGCCCACATCGTGAATCAGCTGGTCGTAGGCCCGCTGCAGGAAGGTGCTGTAGATCGCCACTACGGGCCGCAGCCCCTCGCAGGCCATGCCGGCGGCCATGGTCACCGCGTGCTGCTCGGCGATCCCCACATCGAAATACTGCTTGGGCAGGGCCTTCTCCAGGAGGTCGAGGCCGGTGCCGGTGGCCATGGCGGCGGTGATGCCCACCACCCGCGGATCCTGCTCGCAGAGGGTCACCAGGGTCTGGCCGAACACCTTGCTCCAGCTGGGCGGCTTCGGCTTGCTGGAGGGGTAGGCCTTGCCGGTGGCCAGGTCGAAGGCCGATTGGGCGTGGTAGCCCACCTGGTCGGCTTCGGCGAAGGGGTAGCCCTTGCCCTTGGTGGTGGCCACATGCACCAGCACGGGCCCTTCGGTGCGATGGGCAGCCTCGAAGGTGCGCACCATCGCCGGGATGTCGTGACCATCGATCGGGCCCATGTAGGTGAAGCCCAGCTCCTCGAACACCGCCCCGAGCTTGGGAACCGCCAGGCGCTTCATGCTCTCTTTGAGCGTCTTCAGCTCGGCCGGCAGCTCACCGTGCAGGAAGGGGAGATGGCGGATCGCCTCCTCGGCGTTGTCCTGCAGGAATTGCACCGGCTTGCTGAGCCGCATGCGATTGAGGTGGGTGGAGAGGGCGCCCACCGGCGGGCTGATCGACATGTCGTTGTCGTTGAGCACCACCAGCAGGTTGGTGTGCGGCAGGTGGCCGGCGTGGTTGATCGCCTCCAGCGCCATGCCACCGGTGAGGGCCCCGTCGCCGATCACGGCAACGCAGCGGAAATCTTCGCCGCGGGCATCGCGGGCCAGGGCCATGCCCAGCGCAGCCGAGATGCTGGTGGAGGCGTGGCCGGCACCAAAATGGTCGAAGCGGCTTTCGCAACGCTTGAGGTAGCCGGCCACCCCGCCCCGCTGGCGCAGGGTGTGGAACTGGCTGTAGCGACCGGTGACCAGCTTGTGGGGATAGGCCTGGTGGCCCACGTCCCAGACCTCCTTGTCGCGATCGAGGTCGAGGGTTTGGTAGAGGGCGAGGGTGAGCTCCACCACGCCCAGGCCGGGGCCCAGGTGGCCGCCGCTGGTGGAGACCACCTCGAGATGCTTCTCACGGATCTGGCGGGCGATCGCTTCGAGTTCCGCGGTACTCAGACCGTGCAGCTGATTCGGGTGATTCAGCTCGCTGAGGTGCATGACCATACCGATCTGGATGCGGGCAATCTACGGGGTCCGTTCTGACGGTCGGCGACAACCGCGACCGTTTGCCCCCTCGCCGCCGGGCGCTCCCCCGGACCGCTTGCCACACTGGACGCCATGAACGACGGCGTCCCCAATCCCTTCGGCCCGGGCGGCATGCCCCTGGCCAGCCCCTACCTGCAGCGCATCCTGCGGGCGCGCGTCTACGACGTGGCGATCGAATCGCCGCTGGATCCGGCCCCGAACCTCTCCCGCCGCCTCGGCAACCAGGTGCTGCTCAAGCGGGAGGATCTCCAACCGGTGTTCAGCTTCAAGCTGCGCGGCGCTTACAACAAGATGGTGGGCCTGGGGGCGGCGGAGCTGGCCCGGGGGGTGATCGCCGCCAGCGCCGGCAACCACGCCCAGGGGGTGGCCCTGGCGGCCCGCAAGCTCGGCTGCGCCGCCGTGATCGTGATGCCGGTCACCACCCCGGAGGTGAAGGTGCGTTCGGTGGCCGCCCGGGGGGCCGAGGTGGTGCTGCACGGCGACACCTACGACGAGGCCTACGGGGAGGCGCGGCGGCTGGAGGCTGAGCGGGGCCTCAGCTTCATCCATCCCTTCGACGATCCGGATGTGATCGCCGGACAGGGCACGATCGGGCTGGAGATCCTGCGCCAGTGCTCCGAACCGCCGGATGCGATCTACCTGGCGGTGGGGGGCGGCGGCCTGATCGCCGGGGTGGCCGCCTACGTGAAAAGCCTGTGGCCGCGCCTGCGGGTGATCGGCGTCGAGCCGGTGGATGCCGACGCCATGACCCGCTCGCTGGCGGCGGGGGAGCGGGTGCGGCTGGAGCAGGTGGGCCTCTTCGCCGATGGCGTGGCGGTGCGCCAGGTGGGCGAGCACACCTTCGCCCTGGCCCAGCAATACGTCGATGCCATGGTCACGGTGGACACCGACGAAATCTGCGCGGCGATCAAGGACGTGTTCGAGGACACCCGCTCGATCCTCGAACCCGCGGGCGCCCTGGCGGTGGCCGGCATGAAAAAGGATGTGGAGGCCCGCGGGCTTCGGGGGCAGACCCTGGTGGCGGTGGCCTGCGGAGCCAACATGAATTTCGATCGGCTGCTGTTTGTGGCCGAGCGGGCGGAGCTGGGGGAAAAGCGGGAGGCCCTGCTGGCGGTGGAGATCCCCGAGAAGCCGGGCAGCCTGCGGGCGTTCTGCCGGGTGTTGGGGGCCCGCAGCCTCACCGAGTTCAGCTACCGGCTGGCCGACCCGCGCTTTGCCCACATCTTCGTGGGGGTGCAGATCCGCGACCGGCAGGACACCGAAGAGCTGATGGCCTCCCTGGAGGCCGCCGGGCTCCCCTGCCACGACCTCACCGAGAACGAGCTGGCCAAGCTCCACCTCTGCCACATGGTGGGGGGTCGTCTGCCCGCCAGCGCCGGGGCGGCCCTGGAGCAGGGCCGTGAACTGCTCTATCGCTTTGAGTTCCCGGAGCGCCCCGGAGCCCTGATGGCCTTCGTGAGCGCCCTGCACCCCAACTGGAACATCAGCATCTTTCACTACCGCAACCACGGCGCTGACGTGGGCCGGATCGTGGTGGGGGTGCAGGTGCCCGAGGCGGAGCTGGGCGACTGGCAGTCCTTTCTGGCGAATCTTCCGTATCAGCACTGGGAGGAGAGCGACAACCCCGCCTACCGGATCTTCCTGGGGCCAGCGGCCAGCCTGGCCGCCGCCCCCGGGCTGGTGGGGGTCTGAAGGCTGCGATACCTTGCGGGGTGCCCGCGCTGGAGCCGCTCCATGCCCAGCCAATCCGCCACCAACCCCTCCGCCACCAGCCAATCCGCCACGGACGAATCGGCCCCTTCGCTCGAGAACGGCAACGAGAACGGAAAAGAGAACGGCAACGAAACGGGTTGGGAGTATCCGCGAGGCCAGGGGAGGCCCCTGAGCCTCTCCCTTCCCGCCCGGCTTGAGGCCATCCTTTACCTCAAGGGTCGGCCCCTGAGCCTGGGGGAACTGGCCGAGATCGCCTCGGTGAGCCGCGAGGACGCGGAGATGGCCCTGATCACCCTGATGGCCGACTACGCCCATCGCGACACGGCTCTGGAAATCCACCAGGACGGCCAGCGCTACAGCCTGCAGCTGCGCGAGAGCCTGGGGGACCTGGTGCAGGATCTGCTGCCGATCGACCTGTCGACGGCGGCGCTGCGCACCCTCGCCACCATCGCCCTCAAAAAGCGGCTGCTGCAATCGGATCTGGTGGATCTGCGGGGCTCTGGGGCCTACGACCACATCAAGGAATTGCTGGCCCAGGGCTTCATCGAGCGCAAGCGCCAGAGCGAAGGTCGCTCCTACTGGCTGAGCCTGAGCGAGAAGTTCCACCGCACCTTCTCGGTGCGGGCGGAGGACCTGCCGTCCCCTCGGAGCGGCGAAGGCGCTGCGTCCCAAGCGGTGGAGGCCGCCTGAAGGAAGCCAGCCGCTCCATACTGGGGAGCGGATCGCCTTCGCCATGTCCATTCTCGTCTTCCTGCTGCAGGTTCTCGCCCAAACCCTGGGCATCTACCTGTTGGTGCTGCTGGTAAGGGTGCTGCTCAGCTGGTTCCCCAACCTGGACTGGAGCAATCCCGTGCTCTCCGGGGTGAGCGCCATCACCGATCCCTACCTGAATGTGTTCCGTGGCCTGATCCCGCCGGTGGGCGGCCTCGACCTCTCGGCAATCGTGGCCTTTCTTGCCCTGCAGCTGGCCCAGAGCCTGCTGAATGGCGCCAGCGTCACCCTGATGGGCTCGGCTCTCGCCTACTGAGCGCTGACGCCCCCCAGTCCGACACTCTCCTAAGGGTTGGCCGGGGCCAGGGCCTGCTCCAGCGGCAGCAGCTCCTCTCCCTCCCCAGCCCGGCGACGCACCGGGGCGCTGAACCCCCGGGCCCGCACGTTGCGCGCCTGCAGCGGCCCGGGGGTGCCCGCCGGCACCGCCAGCCGCAGGGCAAAGGGGGTCGAACCGGGCGGCACATCCCCGATCGAGCCCACCCGGGTGCGGTTGGGCAGCACCGGCTCGCCGCTGGCATCGAGGATCAGGGCAAACAGATCGGTGTCCACCACCGCTCGAGCGCCGTTGTTGCGCACCTCACCCCGCAGGGCCCAGCAGCTGGCACCGGCGCGGCGATCGGGTTGGGCGCCCACATCTTCTGCAGGGCAGGGCTCCAACCGCACCTCCCCCACCGCGAGCTCGGCGGCCTCCGCCAGCGCGGGAGCCAGAAACAGCGACAGGGCCATGCAAAACACGATCAGGCCCCTCCGCCAGGCCCGGCCGGCCCCCCGCCAGCCAGCGGCAGGGGACCACCCAGGGGAAAGACACCATGCCTGGGAGCTGATCACCGCCGGTCGCCGCTGCCTCCGATCACGTTACGGGCGGCGCGGCTGGCCAGTTTGGCCAGGTTGGCCTCGGCCACATCAGCTAAGTCCAACTCCAGCTCGGTGGCCAGCTGGGCCAGGTACCACAGCACATCGCCGAGCTCCAGGCGCAGGTCGTCGCGCATCCCGGCATCGATGACGCCACCGCGGTCGCGCATCACCTTCTTGATCTTGTCGGCCACCTCGCCGGCCTCGCCGCAGAGACCAAGGGTGGGATAGGTGGTGTTGCGGCCCACGTCGGGGTAGCGGGCGGTCTCACGGGCGCGTTGCTGGTAGGTGCGAAGGTCCATGGCGAGACGGTCGGGATTGGGGCCGGGTGGTAGTTTCCGCCTTTGTACGCCCAGCTCCGATGGTCCGGCCCGATCTGATGCGTCGCACCAAGATCGTCGCCACGATCGGCCCCGCCACCGAGTCCCCCGAGGTGCTGCGCAGCCTGATCGAGGCCGGCGCCACCACCTTCCGCCTCAACTTCTCCCACGGCGACCACGAGGACCACCGGCTGCGGATCGCCACCATCCGCCAGGTGGCCCACCAGCTCGGGGTACACATCGGCATCCTGCAGGACCTGCAGGGTCCGAAGATCCGCCTCGGCCGCTTCGAGAAGGGCCCGATCACCCTGGCCAACGGCGACCCCTTCAGCCTCACCTCCCGGGCGGTGGCCTGCAACGAGACCATTGCCTCGGTCACCTATGCGCGGCTGGCCGATGAGGTCACCGAAGGCAGCCGCATCCTGCTCGACGACGGCCGGGTGGAGATGGTGTGCGAGTCGGTCGACGCCGAGCTGCAGACCCTCCACTGCCGCGTCACCGTCGGTGGGGTGCTCTCCAACAACAAGGGGGTCAACTTCCCCGATGTGCAGCTCTCGATCCGCGCCCTCACCGACAAGGACCGCAAGGATCTGGCCTTCGGCCTGCAGCAGGGGGTCGACTGGGTGGCCCTCAGCTTCGTGCGCAACCCCTCCGACATGCTGGAGATTCGCGAACTGATCCGCAGCCACGGCCACAGCACACCGGTGGTGGCGAAGATCGAGAAGTTCGAGGCGATCGATGCGATCGACCTGATCCTGCCCCTCTGCGATGGCGTGATGGTGGCCCGCGGCGATTTGGGGGTGGAGATGCCCGCCGAGGAGGTGCCGCTGCTGCAGAAGGAGCTGATCCGCAAGGCCAACAGCCTCGGCATCCCGGTGATCACCGCCACCCAGATGCTCGATTCGATGGTGAGCAGCCCGCGCCCCACCCGTGCCGAGGTGAGCGACGTGGCCAACGCCATCCTCGACGGCACCGATGCCGTGATGCTCTCCAACGAGAGCGCCGTGGGGGATTTCCCGGTGGAGGCGGTGGCCACCATGGCCCGCATCGCCCGCCGCATCGAGCGCGATTACCCCCAGCGGGTGCTCGACAGCCACATGGCCACCACCATCCCCAACGCCATCTGCCAGGCGGTGAGCAGCATCGCCCGCCAACTCAACGCCGCCGCGATCCTGCCCCTCACCAAGAGCGGCTCCACAGCCCGCAGTGTCAGCAAGTTCCGCCCCAGCACCCCGATCCTGGCCATCACCAGCGACGTGAATGTGGCCCGTCAGCTGCAGCTGGTGTGGGGGGTGAATCCGCTGGTGATCGAGGACGAAGCCACCAGCAAGGGCACCTTCAACGTGGCGATGGAGGTGGCCCGCGGGCAGGGGCTGCTGCGGGAAGGGGATCTGGTGATCGAAACCGCCGGCACCCTCGCCGGAGTCAGCGGCTCGACGGATCTGGTGAAGGTCAGCATCGTCTCGGCGGTGCTCGGCAAGGGCCTGGGGATCGGCAGCGGCTCGGTGAGCGGCAAGGTGCGGCTCGCCAGCACTCCGGAGGAGGCGGCCCGGCTGCAGAAGGGCGAGATCCTGGTGGTGCGCGAAACCAGCGCCGCCTACCTGGAGGCGATCCGCAAGGCCACGGGGGTGATCGCCGAGGAAGACGGACGCCAGAGCCATGCGGCGGTGATCGCCGAGCGCCTGGGGATTCCGGTGATCGTGGGGGTGGCCAACGCCGTCGCCGACCTGCGGGAGGGCGAGCTGGTCACCCTTGAGCTGGGGGAAGGGGTGGTGCACCGCGGCGCCCGCAGCCCCATCTCCTTCCCGGTTTCGGCAGGCTTGTAGGCACCACCCCACTGCACCGGTTGTCGCGATGAGCGCCAAGCTTCCCGTCGCCGAAAGCGTGGCGATGGCCTTGCACACCCTGCGCGCCAACCGCCTGCGCAGCCTGCTCACCATGCTGGGCATCGTGATCGGCAACGCCTCGGTGATCACCCTGGTGGGGGTGGGCCGCGGCGCCCAGGAGCTGGCGGCCGGCCAGCTCAGCAGCCTCGGCGCCAACGTGCTGTTTGTGGTGCCCGGCAACAACAACACGCGCCGCCAGGGGATCGAAACACCGAAAACCCTGGTGCTTGAGGACGCGCGTGCCATCGCCGAGCAGGTGCCCAGTGTGCGGCGGGTGGCACCCCAGATCACCCTGAGCGATGTGGTCCAGGCCGGCAGCCTCAGCGCCAGCGCCACCGTCACCGGGGTGACCCCGGAATTCCTGGAGGTGCGGAGCTTCGAGGTGGCCCAGGGCCGCTTCCTCAACGACGCCGACCTGCGCAGCGCCCGCAACGTGGCGGTGATCGGCCCCGACCTGCGCGACAAGCTGCTGCCCCGCGGCTCCGCCATCGGCCGCCGCCTGCGGGTGCGCGACCAGACCTTTGAGGTGATCGGGGTGCTGACGCCGAAGGGGGCGGTCTTCGGATCGAACCAGGACGAGACCGTCTACATCCCCCTGACCACCATGGTGGCCCGCCTGAGCGGCCGCGACCCCACCTACGGGATCAGCCTCTCGTTCATCAGCGTGGAGGCGCGGGATGAGCAGAGCACCAGCGCCGCCGCCTTCCAGATCACCAACCTGCTGCGCCAGCGGCACCGCATCCTGCGCGAGGACGACTTCGCCGTGCGCTCGCAAAAGGATGCGCAGCAGATCGTCGGAACGATCACCGGCGGCCTGACGCTGATGCTCGGGGCGATCGGCGCCGTCTCCCTGCTGGTGGGAGGCATCGGCATCATGAACATCATGTTGGTGTCGGTGAGCGAGCGCACCGAGGAGATCGGCCTGCGCAAGGCCCTCGGGGCCCGCAGCGACGATGTGCTCACCCAGTTCCTGGTGGAGTCGTTGGTGCTGGCAAGCCTGGGGGGTTTGATCGGCAGTGCCGTGGGGCTGGGCACCGTGGCGGTGGTGGCGGCGGTGACGCCCCTGCCGGCCACGATCTCGCCGCTGATGGTGCTTGGCACCGCGGCGGTGTCGGGCTCGATCGGGCTGTTCTTCGGCGTGGTGCCGGCGCGGCGGGCGGCGCGGCTCGATCCGATCGTGGCCCTGCGCAGCCTCTAGGCGGCCTGGCGAATCGGGCAATCCTGGATCAAACCTGTTGAAATCCCTAAACCGTCTCCCTCGTCACCAAAGCCTGACCGGCGCCAGTGGCTAGATAGTTCGTCCCCCTCTGACCCCAGGCCCTTGACTCCGCTGTCGCCCGGCGATCGCTTCTTCCCCGACCGGATCGTGCCGGAGCCGATCATCGCCGAGATGAGCGGCGACCTGTGCGGGGACATGGCTGGCGGAGGCGGTGGGGTGCTGCTGGAGTGCGGCTACCGCAATGCCTCCGATCGCATGGTGATCCTGCGCTGCCTGGGGCCGAACTCCTTTTTCCTGGAGCGGGTGGTGTTTCCGTTTGAGCTGCTGAGCTTTGCCTGCCCGGCGGACAGCGAGGTGGAGATCCTTACCCACAGCCTGGGGGGGCCTGAATTGCTGGAGGCGATGCCGGCCCGCACCCTGCGCCTGGAGGCCACGGTGGCGCTGGAGATGGGCGCCTTGGGGGCCCTGGAGGAGGATGGGCCCTGGGCGCAGGCCGGTTGAACCGGTCGCTGGGGCATGCTGGGGTCGCGTCGCCACCGGCGCCACCGTTACAATAATTCAAACTTCAACCCTTCGATGAACCAGCGCTGGCGCCTGATCGCTCTCTGGCTGCTCCCGATCGCCGTGGCTCTCTTCCTCGGCTGGCAGTTGTTCAGCGGCGGCGGTGCTGACCGCTTCGCGCCGCCCCGTGCGGGCGCCCCCACGGTGGCGCCCCGCAATGCGGCCGTGGCCCGCATGAGCTATGGCCGCTTCCTGGATTATGTGGATGCTGGCCGGGTCACGGCCGTCGATGTGTTCGATGGCGGTCGGATGGCCGTGGTGGAGGCGGTGGATCCCGACCTCGACAACCGTGTTCAGCGGCTGCGGGTGGACCTGCCGGGGCTGGCCCCCGAGCTGGTGAACAAGCTCAAGGATCAGGGCATCAGCTTCGACATCCACCCGCCGCGCCAGGCACCGCCGGCCCTCGGTCTGCTGGGCAATCTGCTCTTCCCCCTGCTGTTGATCGTCTCCCTCGTGTTCCTGGCCCGCCGCTCCAACGGCATGCACGGCGGCCCTGGCCAGGCGATGCAGTTCGGCAAAACCAAGGCCCGTTTCCTGATGGAGGCCCAAACCGGCGTCAAATTTGACGATGTGGCCGGGGTGGAAGAGGCCAAACAGGATCTGCAGGAGGTGGTCACCTTCCTGAAAACGCCTGAGCGCTTCACCGCCATCGGCGCCAAGATCCCCAAAGGTGTGTTGCTGGTGGGCCCTCCAGGCACCGGCAAGACACTGCTGGCCAAAGCAATCGCCGGTGAAGCCGGGGTTCCCTTCTTCTCCCTTTCCGGCTCCGAGTTTGTGGAGATGTTCGTGGGCGTGGGCGCCAGCCGCGTGCGCGATCTCTTCAAGCGGGCCAAGGAGAACAGCCCCTGCCTGATCTTTATCGATGAGATCGATGCCGTAGGCCGTCAGCGTGGCGCTGGCATCGGCGGCGGCAACGATGAACGGGAGCAGACCCTCAACCAGCTGCTCACCGAAATGGATGGCTTTGAGGGCAACAGCGGCATCATCATCATTGCCGCCACCAACCGCCCGGATGTGCTCGATTCGGCCCTGATGCGCCCGGGCCGCTTCGATCGCCAGGTGAGC
>JBKDOZ010000206.1:0-11694 GCA_046342735.1 Synechococcaceae cyanobacterium | reverse complement strand
GGCGCAGCTGGATCAAGGTGCCCATGGCATCGAGCGTCAGGGCCTGGGGCCTCGGCCAGGGCGGGGTCGTCATGGCGCCAATCCCGCCGGTCGGCCCCAGTCGGCGAGCCAGCCGGCGGCCACCCGCAGCTGCAGGGAGCGGCGTGGCAGGCGGGTGAGGTAGGCCACCCGCCGCAGCTGGTAGGCCGCGGGGCCGGCGAGGTTGACCCCCAGGCCGCTGAGGCTGGCCTCCCCCACCCCCAGGCTCATCATTTCGCCCAGTTCCTGGAAGCGGAACGATTCCAGGGGGGCACCGGCTAGGGAGCGGATCAGGTTGGCGGCCGCCACCGGCGCCTGCTGGAAGGCCACCTGGGCGGTGCTGGGCAGGGGTTCGTCGTCCTCCGGCCCCGGCAGGTTGGCCAGGTCGCCCACCACGAACACGTGGTCGTGGCCGCGCAAGCGCAGATCGCTGTGGCAGAGCAGGCGGCCGCGGCCATCGTGGGGCGGCGCCGGTTCCAGGAGGGGGGGGCGGAAGCGCAGGCCGGCCGTCCAGATCACCCCCTGAACCGGCAACACGTCCTCGGCGCCGGTGGGCTGGCTGATCAGCCGCAGACAGTCGGGCTCCACCGCCGTGACCCGGGTGCGGGTGCGCAGGCGCACATCGCGGCGGCGGAGGGCCTGCTCGGCCTGCTCACGGCTGAAGGCCCGGTTGTGGGGCAGCAGCCGATCCCCCTGCTCGATCAGCTCCACCAGGGCGCTGCCGCCCGCCAGGTCGGCGAGTTTGCAGGCCAGCTCCACGCCGGTGGGGCCGGCCCCCACCACGGCCAGCCGCTGCAAGGGGCGGCGCTCCCGCCGCAGCCGCGCCAGCAGCTCCTGCAACCGCTCCACGTCGGTGAGGGTGCGGAAGCCGAGGCTGCAGCGCTCAACGCCGGGGATGCCGCAGTTGTCGGCTTCACCGCCAGAGGCCAGCACCAGCCGTCCCCAGCCCAGCTGGCGGCCGCCCTGGGTGTGCAGGGTGCGGTGGGCCAGGTCGATCCGCACGACCCGGTCCTGCAGCCAGGCCACACCGCGGCCGGCCAGCAGTTCCTCGTAGCGGGGCGCGATCTCCCAGTGGCGCAGCTCGCCGCTGAGCAGTTCGTACAGGAGGGGAAGGAAGACGAAACGCTCGCCGGGTTCGATCAGCAGGATCGAGGGGGGACGGCGCTGTTCCGCCAGGGCCAGGGCCGTGTAGAGGCCGCCGAAGCCGCCGCCCACGATCACCACCGATTCGGAGGGGCCGGGCGGCTCGCCGGCTGGGCTGGCCGACGGGTCGGCGGCTGGGCTGGCCGACGGGTCGGCCGCGGCCCGGGGGGACTGGCTGGGGAGCTGGCTCAGGGGTCGCAGGGCAGGGGGGCCGGCGCGTGGCCGGTTCTGTCAGGAACCCTACCCAGCGGTTCCGGTCGCGGGCGATGATGACCCCATGGTCAGTGTCCCGAGTTTGTCCGTGCGGTCCGCCGCCAGCGGTGCCGAGCCTGGCGCCGCCGAGATGCCGCTGGACCGGCAGGGCGAACCGATTCACCTGGAGCAGGCCCGCCAGCTCCTCGCCCCCATGGACGCGGAGGCCCGGCTGCGCTGGGCCTGGCAGACCTTCGGCGACGGGCTGGTGTTGACCACCAGCTTTGGCATCCAGTCGGCGGTGCTGCTGCACATGGTGAGCCGCCTCGGGGAAACGATCGACGGCCCGGGCATCCCGGTGCTGTGGGTGGATACGGGCTATCTCCCGGAGGAGACCTACCAGTACGCCGATCAACTGCAAGATCTGCTGCCGATTCGCCTTCAGGTGGTGCAGTCCGCGATCAGCCCCGCCCGCATGGAGGCGCGCCACGGCCGGCTGTGGGAAACCGGTCGCGTGGAGGATCTGCAGCTCTACAACCGCATCCGCAAGGTGGAACCGCTCGATCGCGCCCTGGCGGAGCTGGGGGTGCGCTGCTGGGCCAGTGGCGTGCGCGGCGGCCAAACGGAGCATCGCCGCGGCATGCAGCCGCTGGATCCGGTGCGCGGGCTCTGGTCGCTGCGGCCGCTGCTGGAGTGGACCCACCGCGACATCTACTACTACATGGAGAACAACGGCCTGCCCCAGCACCCCCTCTTCGCCCAGGGCTACTCCACCGTGGGCGATTGGCACACCAGCGCCGCCGACGACGGCAGCCTCAGCGGCCGCTCCACGCGTTTCGGCGGCCTGAAAGAGGAGTGCGGCATCCACCTGGGCGGTGGCATCTGAGCCGCGCTGGCTGCTGATCGGCAACAGCCGCTGGCACTGGGCCCGCCCCACCCCCGACGGCCTGACCGTTCACCACAGCGACCCGCCGCTGGCCGATTCGGGTGCGGGTGCGGGTGCGGGTGCGGGCGAGCGCCTGGCCGGTTTGTTGGCCTGGGCGGCGGTGGGCCCCCTTCCCGCCGCCCCCGTTCTGCCGGCGGAGCGGCGGCTCTCCCTGGCGGCGGTGCCACTGGCGGCGGCTCCGGCCTGGCTGGGGATCGATCGGGCGCTGGTGGGGTGGCAGGCCTGGCGCCATTGCGGTGGGCCGGTGCTGGTGGCCGATGCGGGGACCGTGCTCAGCCTCACCCGGGTGGATGCCGCGGGGGCGTTTGCGGGCGGGCGGTTGCTGGCCGGCGCGGCGCTGCAGGGGCGGGCGATGGCTGCCGGCACGACCGCCCTGCCCTCCTTGCCCTTTTTTTCCAGGATTGTGCCGGAGCCGGGGGGGGCGGCCCACCCGGAGCTGGAGTCCTGGCCCGTGGCCACGGCGGCGGCGATGGCCAGCGGCGTGGTGCTGGGGCTGGCGGATGCGGTGGCTGGGGCCCTGCTGGATGCCCTGGCGGCGGAGCCGCAGTGCCAGTTGCTGCTCACGGGCGGTGATGGTCCCGCCTTGCTGGATCCCCTGGTGCGGCGCCTGGAGCGATGGGGTCTTTCGGGCCGGATGGAGCATCGGCCGGCCCTGGCGCTGGAGGCGATGGCGGCCCTGGTGCCGGATCAGGACAGGCCGAGGTCGGCGAGGATCTGATCGGCCATGGTCTCCGCCTTCACCTTGGTGTAGATGCGCTCGAGGTTGCCCTCGCCATCGATCACGAAGGTGTGGCGCATCATGCCCATGTACTCGCGCCCCATGAATTTCTTCAGGCCGTAGCTCTCGTACGCCGTCGCCACGGGGCAGGGTTCGGCGTCGGTGAGCAGGGTGAAGGGGAGCTCGTACTTGCGGATGAACTTGCCGTGGCTGCCGGCGTCGTCCTTGCTGACGCCCAGGACCCGGATGCCGGCGGTCTCGAAGGCGCTCCAGGTGTCGCGGAAGTTGCAGGCTTCCTTGGTGCAGCCTGGCGTGTCGTCCTTTGGGTAGAAGTAGAGGACGACGCGCTGGCCCTTGAGGTCGGCCAGGTGGACGATCTGGCCGTCCTGGTCGGGGAGGCTGAAGTCGGGGGCGGGATCGCCGATCTGGAGCGCCATGGGCGGTTGGACGGGGTTTTGGGGCGAGCCTAAGGGGGGCGCCGGGCGGGATGGCGAGCGGCTGCCGGGCGGGCGGCTACCCCAATTCCGACCCATTTAGTGAACACGGCACGTGGGCGCATCCGGGTTTGATGGCTACATTGCCGAATGAAGTCCCCCAAACCCAACCCGTGCTCAAGCGTCTGCTCGCCGGTCTCGCCGTGGGAACGGCCCTTTCGGCCGTCGCTCTGCCGGCCTCCGCTGCCGTCGATAACGATCTGCCCGTCCGCTGGAACACCGGTGGTGCCGTGTGGTCCACCAGCCAGGACGAGTTCGACACCTTCCTGGAATCCGGTGAGGTCACCGACCGTGGCCTCGATGGTGGTCTGCGCCGTTCCGGCTGGACCGCCGATGAGGTTCGCCAGGGCATGAACAAGACCTATGACGTCGACCTGGTGGGCGTGTCCCGCTTCCTGTACTCCGACGCTGGCGTCAAGTTCCTCAAGAACGCGACCAACAGCTACTTCCCGTACTGGAGCATGAACACCTACGCGGTTCAGGCTCTGCGTTCCGCGATCGTCAAGGACGCCGCCGACGGCACCATCTCCTCGGCCGGCATCATGCGTGCCCTGCCCACCGACTTCCGCCTGGCTGATTTCTGCAACACCTACACCGGTGCCCAGAACATCTGCGCCGAAGGTCGCTGCCAGGCAGGCACCGCCCAGTGCACCTCGCTGCTGAGCTGGTACGTGTTCCTGCCCGCCTGCATCCAGGCCAACCAGATGGCCGATCCCGTGGCCGCTGTGAAGATGGCTCCTCCGGCCGAAGGCCCCGTGCGCGGCCTCTGGTGATCCAACCCCCAGGGGTTGGCACCAACCCCTAGCGCTCAGGCCCCGGCTTCCGCCGGGGCTTTTTTGTTGGTGCCGCGGCCACCGCCGCTTCCGGGTCCCACTCCGCCTGCAGCAGGGTGTGGTGCAGGGGCTGGGGCAGCAGGGCGCCGCGGTGGTGGCGGAAGAGGGCGGCGAGGGCCTCGCGTGCGGGGGCCTCGAGAACCGCCTCCAGCCGTTGGCGCTAGTCGGCCGCCGGGCTGAACCAGCGCTGCAGCAGCCCCTCCCCCAGCGGCAGATCCAGCTCCTCGCCCCAGCTCTCTTGCCGCACCACCCAGCCGCGCCGCTCCAGCCCCTGCCGCACCGCCGGGGCGGCAGCCGCGTCCGCCTCCAGGGCTGGCCGCTCTGCCGCGATCGCCTGGGCCAGGGCCTCCGCCTCCGCCGTGGTGCTGCGCTGCGCTGCGCCCTGGCGCTCCAGCCAGGCGCCCAGGCTGCCCGCCGGCCCCAGGGTGGGATGGCTGAACAGCAACCGGGCCCGGGCCCCCGGCGCGGCCCGCTGCGTGAGCTGCTCCAACCACCCTTCGCGCGCGGCGGCATCGAGGCCGCGGAACGGCTGGCGGGCGGCAAACCACTCAAAGCGCTGGGCGGGATCCAGCTGGGCCGCCAGCCGCTCCGGTTGCTGCGGCGGCACCTCCAGCAGTCGGGGCCGCCGCAGCTGATCGAGCACCTGCAGCTGGCCCTCCAATCGCTCCCGCACCCCCACCTCCGGAACCGCCAGCACCACCTCCCCCTCGCTGGCCGCCTGCAGAGGATCGAGGGCCCAGAGGAGGGAGCGGGCCTCCAGCACCAGCAATCGGTCGAGCCGGCCGATGGTGGCGTCCTGCCAGAAGCGCTGGCGCAGGCGGTCGAGCCGCTCCCCCTCCGCCACGGCCTGGCGCCGCAGCCAGCGCTCCAGCCCCGGATCCTCCGGGGAGCTGCTGAGCAGGTCGGGCTGGTCGAGGGCCGATTCGGCCACTGCCGCCAGTTGGGCCGCGCGCCGCTGCTGCAGCCGCTCCCGCACCTGCCCCTCCCAGCCGAGGCTGCCCGGCTGCCAGAACACCTCCCCCTGCAGCGCCTCGGGCAGGTACTGCTGCGCCACCCAGTGGTCGCGGAAGGCGTGGGGGTAGCGGTAGCCGACGCCGTCGCCGAAGGCGGCGCCATCGCGGTTGGCGTCGCGCAGGTGGGCCGGCACCCGCTGGCGGCTGGTGGCACGCACGGCCTTCACCGCATCGAAGAAGCCCAGGGCGCTGTTGCTCTTCTCCGCGTTCGCCAGAACGAGGGTGGCCTGGGTGAGGGGGTAGAGGCCCTCCGGCAGGCCCACCTGCTCGAAGGCCGCGGCGCAGGCCTGCACCACCACGATCGCCTGGGGATCGGCCAGGCCGATGTCCTCGCAGGCGGAGATCAGCAGGCGGCGGAAGAGGAAGCGGGGGTTTTCGCCGGCTTCCACCATGCGGGCCAGCCAGAACAGGGCGGCGTCGGGATCGGAGCCGCGGATCGATTTGATGAAGGCGCTGATCGTGTCGTAGTGGGCATCCCCCTGTTTGTCGTAGAGAACCGCCCGTTGCTGGATGGACTCCTCGGCGATCGCCAGATCGATCCGGATCTGCCCCGCCGCATCGGGGGGGGTGGTTTCCACCGCCAGTTCGAGGGCATTGAGCAGGCTGCGGGCATCGCCGCCGGCCACATCGAGCAGGTGGGCCTCGGCTTCGGCGCTCAGGGTGACGGCCCGCCCGCCATAGCCCCGCTCCGGCTCGGCGAGGGCGCGGTGCAGCAGCTGGCGCAGATCGGCGGGTTCGAGCGGCTGGAGCCGGAACAGGCGCGAGCGGCTGACCAGCGCCTTGTTCACCTCGAAATAGGGATTTTCAGTGGTGGCGCCGATCAGGGTGACGGTGCCGTTCTCCACCCACGGCAGCAGGGCGTCCTGCTGGGCGGCGTTGAAGCGGTGCACCTCATCGATGAACAGGATTGTGCGCAGGCCGTGGCGCTCCAGCCGCTGGCGGGCCGCGTCCACCTCCGCCCGCAGATCCTTCACGCCGGCGAGTACCGCGTTGAGGCTGGCGAAGTGGGCGCGGGTGGTGTTGGCGATGATGCGCGCCAGGGTGGTTTTGCCCGTGCCGGGGGGTCCGTGCAGGATCAGATTCCCCACCCGGTCGGCGGCGATGGCGCGCCGCAGCAAGCGGCCAGGGCCGAGGATCGCCTCCTGGCCAGCGAACTCCTCCAGCGTGCTCGGCCGCATGCGATCGGCCAGGGGGGCGATGCGGCGCCGCATCGCCTCCCCGGGGTGCTGGAACAGGTCAGTCACCTGGGTTGCCCCCCCACCACAGCCCCCCTGGGGCGCTCGGGCACTCACGTTTCGCCGTTGGCGCGCGGGTGGAGGTGGCTGCCGAAGCGCAGCAGGTCGAAGCCGCTGAACAGGAAGCTGATGCCCACCAGCAGGCCGAGCACCGAGAGCAGGCCGGCGGGGCTCATCGTGAGGATCAACAGCCCGAGCAGCACGGTGATCAGGCCGTTGGCCAGGCCCCAGCCCCAGCCGCGCACCTGGCGATGGGTGAGGGCCAGCAGCGAGGCCACCAGACCCTCCGCCAGAAACACGATGCCCAGGGCGGTGGCCAGGGCCTTGATCTGCAGCGCCGCCGGCACCAGCCCCGCCTTGAACTGGATCAGGATCCACAGGCCGGTGATCAGGAACAGGGTGGCGATCACCAGGCGAGCGAAGGTGTGCCAGCGGCTGAAGGCGCGCGCCCGGCGGAGGTTGTCGACCCAGCCGAGGATGCCCCCGATCAGGAAGGCCAGGGCCACCATCACCGTGACGCCAGCCGAGGCGACGATCGGAAAGCAGAGGGCCAGGACGCCCAGCACGATCAGCAGGATTCCTTCGGTCTGGGTGAGGCCGCGCAGCTTCTCGATCTGGAGGGCGCGGCGATCGAGGGGGGCGGAGCCAGCGGAGGCGGCTGGATCGATCAGGTCGGGTTCGTTAAAGCTGGCGCCGGAGGGCATGGCAGGCCGGTGGGGGCTGGTCCCACCGTAAGGATGGGGCCAGCGGCCGGCAACGCATCTTCGCTGTTGCCGTGGTTGCCATAAGATCCGCGCCAACGATCCAGGGTCGCCCCATCTCCCGTCTCGCCGCACCAGCCAACCGGAGCGGCTCCCTTGGAGCGGGCGGGTCCGTGCAGGGACCGCGGCGGTTCTTTGGGCGGCGGCGCTCATCTGGGCTTGGTCTTCTCCCTCTGCTGCTGAGCCTGGCGGCCTGCGGCACCCCCTCCGCCGCGCCGCCGCTCCGGCCGCTGCCGGTGCGCGGGGAGCCGGTGGCGCCGGCCCGCTTCAGCCAGCAGGTGGACACGGTGAGCACCCTGGAGGCGCTGGAGGAGGTGCAGCTGGCGGCCCAGGCCGGCGGGCGGATCGAGCGGTTGCTGGTGCGCCAGGGCGATGCGGTGCGGGCGGGTCAGTTGCTGCTGGTGCTCGACCAGACCCAGATCCGCGCCGATGTGGCCCGCCTGGCGGCCCAGATGGAATCGGACCGGATCAACTACCAGCGCTTCGAATTCCTGGTGCGCAAGGGGGCCGCCAGCGCCCTGCAGCGCGATGAGTTCCGCCAGCAATACATCGCCTCCCGCCAGCAGCTGATCGCCCGCCAGGCGGATCTGGCCTTCCGCGATCTCAAGGCGCCGATCAGCGGCATCGTGGGCGACGTGCAGGTGAAGGCCGGCGATGTGATCCAGGCGGGCGCCCCCTTCACCCGCATCATTCGCAACGATGTGCTGTTGGCGCGGGTGGATGTGCCGGCGGTGTACTCCGCCCGCCTGCGCCCCGGCCTGCCGGTGATCCTGCTCGATCCGGCCAGCGGCCGCCCCCTGGCCCAGGCGCCGATCCGCTCCCTCGATCCCGCCGTGGTGGCCGGCACCCAATCGCTGCTGGCCAAGGCGGAATTCGCCAATCCCACCGGCGTGCTGCGCAACGGCCTGCGCACCCGCACCCGCGTGATCCTGGATGTGCGCGAGCAGCTTTCGGTGCCGTTTGAGGCGGTGACGCAGATCTCCGGCCAGAGCTTTGTGTTCCGCCTCGGCAGCTTCGCGGAGCTGGAGCAACGCCCTGGCCAGGCCCGTTTGGAGCCCCTGCGCAAGCTGCCGCCACAAACCCGCTTCGCCCTGCAAACGCCGGTGCGGCTGGGGCCGCTGCAGAACAACCGCTACCCGGTGCTCGATGGCCTGCAGGGCAGCGAGAGCGTGATTGTGTCCAACCTGATCAACCTGCGCCACGGTGCGCCGGTGCAGGTGAAGTAAGGCCAGGTCCGGCAAGGATTTCTAGCGATGTCGCTCTCGGATAAGTTCATCGTTCGGCCGGTTCTCACCACGGTGTGCAGCCTGCTGATTGTGATTGCGGGGTTGATCGCAATTCCGATTCTGCCGATTGAGAATCTGCCCGATATCGCCCCGCCCACCGTGCAGGTGAGTGCCCGCTATGTGGGGGCGGATGCGGTGAGCGTGGAGCAGGGCGTGACCTCCGTGCTGGAGCAGCAGATCAACGGGGTGGAGAACATGGACTTTCTCTCCTCCACCAGCGCCGCCGATGGCAGCAGTGCCATCACGGTGACCTTCACCAGCGGCAGCAACCGCGACATCAATCAGGTGAACGTGCAGAACCGGGTGGCGCTGGCGCAACCGAGCCTGCCGGAGGAGGTGCGGCAATCGGGGATCACGGTGGATCAGGCCTCGAGTTCGATGCTGCTGGTGTATAACTTCACCTCCGATGGCAAGGCAAAGCCGTATAGCGTAGAAACCATCAGTGGCCTGCTGGATCAGAACCTCACCGATGCGCTGCGGCGCGTGCCCGGGGTGGGTCAGCTTCAGTATTTCGGCAACCGCCAGCTGGCCTTCCGCCTCTGGCTCGATCCCGCCCGCCTCACGGCCAACAAGCTCACCGCCGCCGATGTGGTGCAGGCCCTGCGCAGCCAGAACCGCCTGGTGCCCGTGGGCCAGATCGGCGCTGCCCCCGTCCCACCCGGCCAGCCCTACACCTTCACCGTGCAGCTGCAGGGGCGCCTGCGCAGCGTGGAGGATTTCGAGAATCTGATCCTGCGGGCCACCGCCGAGGGCGGGGTGCTGCGGCTGCGGGATGTGGGCCGGGTGAGCCTGGGGGGGGAGAGCTTTGCGGTGGAGGCCACCGATCTCAACGGCGTGCCTTCGGTGGGCCTGGCGATCTACCAGCTGAGCGGCAGCAATGCCTTGCAGGTGTCGGAGGGGGTGGCGGCGGTGCTGGAGGAGTTCACCGCCACGATGCCGGTGGGGATGGTGATGCAGAAGATCTACGACAACACCGATTTTGTGCGCGCCTCGATCGATGGGGTGAGTTCGGCCCTGCGGGATGCCGTGATTCTGGTGGTGCTGGTTCTGTTCCTGTTTCTGCAGGATTGGAAAGCCACCTTGGTGCCGGCGATTGCGATCCCGGTGGCGCTGGTGGGCACGTTTGTGGGGGTGAAGATTTTTGGCTTCACCCTCAACCAGCTCACCCTCTTTGGCCTGGTGCTGGCCACGGGGCTGGTGGTGGATGATGCGATCACGATCATCGAGAACACCGCCACCAAGAAGGCCGCGGGCCTGGGGGCGCTGGCGGCGGCCAAGGCCACGATGAATGAGCTGTTCGGCGCAGTGATTGCCACCACCTTGGTGCTGTTTGCGGTGTTCGTGCCGGTGTTGTTCTTCCCCGGCGCCACCGGCACCATCTACCGCCAGTTCGCCGCCACGATCCTGTTTGCGATCGCGATTTCCACCTTCAACGCCCTTACCTTCTCGCCGATGCTCTCGGCGCTGCTACTCGCCTGGCAGAGCGATCCGCCCGGGCGGCGCACCTATGCGATCGCCGGCGGGGCGGTGGGGTTTGTCTATGGGCTGCTCGCGGCCGGGGGGGCGGGGGTGCTGCCGGCGTTGGCGGCCCTGGCGGCGGGGGCGCTGCTGGGGTTCGTGGCGGGGCTGCTCACCGGCCTGCCCCTGCGGCTGCCCTTCAGCGTGGCGGCTGCGGCGGTGGGCCTGGTGTTCGGTGGTGTGGCCCAACCGCTGGTGGTGCTGGCCTTTCTGGCCGCCGGCGCGCTGTTCGGCTGGGCCACGCCCTGGCTGTTCCGGGGCTTCAACCACCTCTATGGCCGGGCGGAGGGGGCCTACCACCGCAGCCTGCAGTGGGTGCTCTCCCGCCGCCGCCTGATCATGGCCGCCCTGCTCGGCGGCATCGCGCTCACGGCCGTAGCGTTCCAGGCCATCCCCTCCGGCTTCGTGCCGGTGGAAGACCAGGGCTACGCCATCGGCATCGTGCAGGCGCCCGAGGGCAGCTCCCTGGAGACCGTGCAACGGGTGAACCAGCGGGCGGCGGCGATCCTGCGGGAGGAGCCGAGCATCCAGGCCGCGGCGTTGTTCGGTGGCGCCAGCCTGGCCGGCAGTGCGCCGAACCGGGGCCTGTTCTTCTTCGGCACCAGCAACTGGAGCGAGCGCCGCGGGGCCGATCAATCGGTGGGCGCGATTGTGGAGCGTCTCAACCGCCGGTTTGCCGCGATTGAGGAGGCGCGCATTCTGGTGATCGAGCCGCCGGCGATCCCGGGCTACGGCACCAGCGGCGGCTTTGAGTTCCAGTTGCTCAATCGCAGCGGTGGCGCCCTCTCCGAGGGGGCGTTCTTCGAGGCGGCCCAGCGGCTGGTGGCCAGCGCCAACGGCAGCGGCCTGATTGATCGGGTGTTCACCCAGTTCTCGCCGGAGGCGCCGCAGCTGCAGATCCTGGTGGATCGGGATCGCATGGCGGCGCTGGGCGTTGATTTTCAGAGCGCGATGCAGGCGTTCAGTTTCAACATCGGCTCGTTCTATGTGAATGACACCTTTGAAGCGGGCCGGGTGCGCAAGGTGTTTGTGCAGGCCGATGGCGCCTTCCGGGCCAACCCCGATCAACTGCGCACCCTGTACACAAAAAATGCGGCGGGTGAGCCGGTGGCCCTGGCCGAATTCACCCGGGTTGCGTCGACCACCGGTCCGGCGGTGATCCCCCGCTTCAACCTGTTCCGCTCGATCCTGGTGGAGGGGGGGCCGGCGCCCGGCCGCAGCTCGGGCCAGGCAATCAGCGACATCCGCCGCCTGTTTGACAATCTCTCGATCCAGGGGATCGGGGTGGACTGGACGGGCATTTCGCGGGAGGAGATCCGGGCCGGTGCGCTGGCGATTGTGGTGTTTGCCCTGGGGGTGCTCACGGCCTACCTGGTGCTGGCGGCCCAGTACGAGAGCTATAGCGATCCGCTGATCATTCTGATGACGGTGCCCACCGCCATGCTGGGCGCGCTGCTCTTCCTGGCGGCCCGGGGCGAGGGACTCAACATCTGTGCCCAGGTGGGGCTGGTGATGCTGATCGGCCTGGCGGCCAAAA
>JBKDOZ010000205.1:0-4445 GCA_046342735.1 Synechococcaceae cyanobacterium | reverse complement strand
CCCCCACACCCCCCCCCCCCCCCCCGGCCCCCCCCCCCCCCGCCCCCGGCGGGCGGGGGGGGCGGCGGCCCGCCCCCCCGGGGGGCGCGGCCCCCCCCGCCGCGGGGTGCCCGATCTGGTGATCAACGCCGACGGCCACAGCCCCCACACCCGCGCCTGGGTGCGGGCCCTGGCGCCCCGCTATGTGGTGGGCGAGGCCGATCTGCCCGCCGGCGACCACCCCCTGCAGCGTCTCTCCCTCGATCCCGACTGGTCGTCGCCCGATCTGGAGCGGCGTTACGCCGGCTGGATCGGTGGCACCGGCATCCCAGAGCTGTTCTGCCGCGTGGCCTGGCTCGGCGGCGATGGCGGTGGGCGCCCGGCCCTCCCCAGCGCCCCGCCGCCGGCCGATCTGCCACCGGTGCTGCTGGCGGTGGACGGGGAGCGGTCGGCGAAGCTCTGGCCGCTGGAGCACTGGCGGGCCCTCTGCGCCCGCCTCGCCTGCGAACTCGAGCTGCCGCCGCCCTGCCTCGGGCTGGTGGGGGCGCCGCCGCGCGGGGCCGGCGGGCCGGGCCGGGCGATCGAGGAGGGTCTGCTCGCCCTTGGGGTGCGCGACCTGCGGGGGCGGCTGCGGTTGCCGGAGCTGGTGGGGGCGATGGCCGCCAGCCGGATGGTGCTGGCGATCGATTCCGGGCCGATGCACCTGGCGGCGGCGGCGGGGTGCCCCACCGTGGCGATCTTTGCGGCCGATGGCTCGGGGGTGGGCGCCAGTTCGGCCCGGTTGTGGGCGCCGCGCAGCCCCCATGTGTGGGTGTCGCGCACGCCGGTGCACTGCGAGGGTTGCCATGGGCATGGCTTCAGCAACGATCGCTGCGTGGTGAGCGGCCACCCCTGCATGGCCGCCCTCGACGCCGACCTGGTGTGGCCGCTGGTGCAGGCCGCCTGGCGGTGCGGCGGTGCGCCTCGGGTTCGCGATCTCTCCTGCGCCTCACGCGGCGCCTTCCGGTGCTCTGCCGCCAGGGTCTCCAGGGCCGGGGCCCGGGCGCTGATGCTCCAGCGCAGCCCCGGCCGTTCCGCCAGCAGCTCGGCGCCCAGCCGCAGGGCCGGCCCCCACAGGCGCTCCTGCAACTCCGCCGGCCGTCCGTCGTCGAGGCGGATCAGCAGCCGTGCCCCCTCCGGCGCCTCCGCCCGCCAGCGGCGCAGCCGCAACGGCAGCTCCGCCGGATCCGCCACCAGCCATTCCTGCGGCGGGGGCGCTTCGCCCGTTGCGGCGCCGGCCGCCCCCGCCAGCCGCTCCAAGGCCCGCTGCCGCAGCACCCCATCCGGATCCCGGAGGAACTCCGCCACATCCGCCACGAAGGCAGTGCCCTCGCCCAGTCCCCCCCCGTTCGCCTGGAGTGACGGAGGCCCATAGCGCGCCCACAGCGCCTGGCCCGCCGCCTGCATGGCCGCCAGCTGCGCCGTGTCGCGACGCAGCCGCTCCAGCTGCGCCGGCAGGGCCGCCACCGCCTCCGATCGCTCCGGCACGAACAGCGCCGCCTCCCGCCACAGCGCCGCCGGTCCGGGCAGGGCCAGGTCCTCGGAGAGGATCACCGGGATGGCCCCGAAGCCCAGGGCCTCCCAGAGGCGGATCGAGTTCGGGCCCGCCCCCGAGGGGCAGAGGGCGAAGCAGCTCTGCCGCAGGGTGGCCACGTAGCTGTCGGCGTCGTCCGCCAGGCGCTGGTGGTGGGCCGCATCCGGCCGCTGGCCGTGCACCTGCTCCCGGTACACCTCCTGCTCGAAGTGCCATTCGCTCCGCTCCTCCACCCGCGCATCGGCTCGGGGGGGGAGGTTCAGCAGCCAGCGCCGCACCTCGCTGCGGTAGCCCTGGGGCGGCTGGAAGCCCTGGAAGCCATAGAGCAGGGGGCGCGTGGCGGCGGCGGCCGGGGAGGTGGGGAGCCCATGGCTCAGGCAGCGCACCGGCAGCAGCGGGAAGGGGTGGAGGCGCAGGCCGTCGCGGTGGGTTTCGCCACGTACGGCGTGGCTCCAGAACAGGTCGGTGACACCGGCGGCCCGCAGCGCCGCCGTGTGTTTCAGGGCCCAGATGTGTTGGCAGACCGTGGCCACCGGCGCCCCGTCCGGCCAGCGGTGCATCGGCGGGGCCGGCGGGCGCAGGCCGCGGTGGACCGCGTCGATCCAGCTGGCCCAGGGGAAGGGCAGGTAGGTGGCGGCGCCCGCCGTGGCGGGATCCGCCAGACCCAGGTGCTGCAGGGCTTCCCAGGCGGTGGCCTCGGTGGCGTTGGGGCGCTGCCAGGGCAGGCCGGCCAACGGCGGCCCCTCGCGAGACCCCTCAGACCCGGAGGTTTTCACGCACCAGCTGCAGGATCGTGGCGATCTTCGTGCGGTCGATCTGGGGGTTGAGGCGGCTGTGCAGGAAGAGGGTGCGGCATTCCTCCTCCAGGCCGGTCAGCCGTTGGGCCAGCGCCTCGCCGCTGCCGCGCGCCTGGCGGAGCTCCTCGAAGGTGTGGCTGAGCTCGTCCTGCACCTGCTTGAGCTGCAGCAGGATCAGCTCCCGCTCCTCCTCGCCGTCGCGCTGGCGGGCTTCCTCCTCCGCCAGCTGCTGGCGCATCGTCTCCAGCTGCTGGCGCATGGCCTCCAGTTCCCCGTGTGCCTCCGCCAGCCGCTGCTCCTGGTGGTGTCCCTGGCGGCGCAGCTCCTCGGTCTCCGCCTCGGCCTGGCGGTGCAGCCCCGCCACATCCGCCAGCACGCCGCTGGTGGTGGTCAGCTCGGCCTGAAGCCGCTGCCGCTCCTGCTCCAGCCGCACCACCTCCTGCTGGTGGCCAACGCGCACGGCCAGCCAGTCGTGCAGCAGCTGTTCCGCCAGCACCAGGCCGCGGGCGGGCGGGGCGGTCGGCGGCGGCTGTGGATCGCGGCCCAGCCGTTCGGCGCAGCCCGCGAGATCGGCGAGCAGCTGGTCGATCTCCGGGCGTTGGGCCAGATAATGGGCCACCACCGGCGGCAGGGTGGAGCCTGCGACTGGCGGCAACTCTGGGGTTTCTCGGTCCGGGTCGCGCTCCAGGTCGGGGTCGCCCTCGCCCAGGCCCGCCAGCGGCTGCCCGGGCGCGAGGCGCTGCAGCAGGGCCGCCTCCGCCGCCGCGTCCAGGGAGCCCAGGTCGACCAGGAGCACCGCTGATCCCGGCCGTTGGCGCAGCTGCAGCATCCGCTCGCCGCTGCGCTGCCACGCGGCCAGCAGGGCCGCCACATCCGGGGCGGTTTCGTGCGCCAGCGCCTCGGCCAGGCCTGCCCGCGGATCGCCGTAGCCGAGGAGCAGCGTGCTGTGGGGCGGAGCCTCCTCCAAGGGGGGCTCCGCGTCGAGAATCGTGAGGGGGCCCCGCTCCTGCAGCGGCTCCAGCAGGGAGGCGGGCCAGCGGCGCAACGGATCCGCCAGCAGCACCAGGCCCCCCTCGGCGATCTGCGGCGTACCCTCCTCGGCTGGCGGGGTTTCGGCGCCCATGGGCAGGGGTGCGTGCCCGCGGCGGCGGGCCTCTCAAGGCTTGGCCAGCCTAGGCGGCGGGGTCGTGCGTTCCGGTGGGCAGGCCCCGTTCCCGCCGTACCTAGGATCAGCAGGCCGCCCCCCCGTGCGCCCCTCTTGGCGTTGCCCCCGGACCGCGAAGCCGCCCCGCCCTGGCAGGTGCTGGTCGGTCCGTTTGCCGCTGAGCACGTGGAGGCGGAGCTTGAGCACGGCGGCCCCCTGCTGCTCGTGCCCAACGATCGGGAACGCGCCGACGCCCTCGCCCAGGAGTTCGTGGGCCGCGGCGGCGGCCGCCTCTTTTTCTCCCGCGACCTGCTCGCTGGCGAGGACGGGGAGACCTGCTGGTACCGCTACAGCGATGCGCGCTTCGATGGGGTGACGCCCCCCGAAGATCTGCACCATCTGGCGCCCAACCTGCGGCTGCGGGATCTGGAGCTGCGCCCCGTGGTGCGCCTCGACAGCCTGATCCACAGCTGGGCCAACCGCGACAGCGCTTTGGCGGCGGTGGTGTCCGCCGGCGGCGGCCGCCTCTGGCTGCAGAGCAAGCAGCCGGTGCCGATTGTGGCCGGTGTGAGCCGGGTGCTGGAGGTGATCGGCGAGGTTTGCTGGACCCCCCTGGGCAGCCCGGTCGATCCCCCCGCGGGGCCGGCCTCGCTGGAGCGGGTGGCCCAATGGTTGGAGTCCAGTGGCTTTCAGCCCGCTGAGCGGCGCCCGGTCCATGCCCAGTGCGCAGCCCCCAGCCTGGTGTGGCGCCAGGATCGCCTGCAGCGGGCCGCCGCGCGCCAGCAGCAGCTGGAGGGAGAGATCGAGCGCCTGCGGGAGGAGCAGACCGCCCTGCGGCAGGAGCACACCGCTCTGCGGCAGGAGGGTGAGGGCTTACGGGCGTCGCTGGCGCAGGCCGAGGCGCGCCAGGCGGCGCTGATCGAGCAGCACGGGGCGGCGCAGGCCCGCTGGC
>JBKDOZ010000204.1:0-3367 GCA_046342735.1 Synechococcaceae cyanobacterium | reverse complement strand
ATCCCGGCGTTGAGCGCCAACGTGTCCAACACCGTCGCCCTTCTGCCGGGCTATCTGGGTGCCGCCGTGGCCCTGCGCCGCCAGCTGGCCGGCCAGCGTCGGCGCGCCTTCTTGCTGCTGCCGGCGGCGGCCCTGGGGGGCCTGCTCGGGGGAGGCCTGTTGCTGGTGAGCGGCGAGCGGCTGTTCACCAGCCTGGTGCCCTGGTTGATCCTGTTGGGGGCAGGCCTGTTGGCGCTGCAGGAACCACTGCGCGCCTGGCTGCTGCACCATCCCCAGCGCGCCGGCCGGCCGCTGGCGGAGGCCTGGAGTGTGATCCCGGTGCTGCTGGCGTGCGTATATGGCGGCTATTTCGGGGCGGGGCTGGGGGTGATCCTGCTGGCTGTTCTGGGGCTCTGCCTCAACGACACCCTGACGCGGCTGAATGGGCTCAAGCAGCCGATCTCCCTGGTGGCAAACCTCAGTGCCGCCCTGCTGTTTCTCGCCCGCGGGCCGGTCGATGGGAGCGTGGTGCTGACCCTGGGGGCTGGGGCCCTGGTTGGGGGTGCCTTGGGCGGCCGACTGGCCCGGAGGCTGGATCCCGCCCACCTGCGTTGGATCGTGGTGGCCATCGGCCTGGGGGTGGGGGTCCTGTTCCTGATTCGCCAGATCTGGCCCTGATTAGGGCCCAGCGCCCAGAGCCGGGGCGAGGGCCATCCGCGCCAGGCCCACCAGAGCCGCCGTGCCGATCAACGGCATCACCCCCCAGCCGCGAGCGAACAAAAGGAACAACGACGCCAGCAGCACCGCCACCGCCCCCCGATCCACCACACCCTCGGGGGTCAGGGCGGGGGCCGCCAGCAGTACGGCCAGGCTGGCGATCACCCCCACCACCGCCGCGGTGATGGCCGTCAGCGGGGGTCCAAGACGCAGGTCGGCGCGGCTGGCTTCCACCAGGGGCGCTCCGGCCAGGATGAACACAAAGGAGGGCAGGAACGTGAACCACACCGTCACCAGCCCCGCCACCAGCGCGGTGATCAGCGAACCGCTGCCGTTCCAGCCGCCCATGAATCCCACGAACGCCACCACCATGATCAGCGGTCCGGGCGTGGTCTCCCCCAGGGCCAGGCCATCGGCCATCTGGTGGGCATCCAGCCAGCCGAACTGCTCCACGGCCCCCTGGGCCACGTAGGGAAGCACCGCATAGGCCCCGCCGAAGCTCACCAGGGCCACACGGGTGAAGAACCGCGCCATCGTGGCCAGCTCACTGCCCCCCCCTCCCCAGAGGCTGAGGAGCCACAAGGGGAGAAGCAGCGCAAAGCCGCTGATCAGCAGGATCGTGGCGAAGCGAGGAAGCCGGAAGCGGGCGTGCTCGGGGGTGGGGGTGTCGTCGTCGTGGAGGGACGCCTGGGGGCTGGCAGGGAGCACTGGTGTGGGTGGCGCGAACCATCCCGGCCGAAGCTGGCCGACGCTCCAGCCGATCAGCGCCGCCACCAGCACGATCCAGGGATAGGGCAGGCGGAGGAGCACCAGCGCCACGAAGGCCGCCAGCGCGATCAGCGTCAGCAGGGGGTGGTGCAGGGTGCGACGACCCACGCGCCAGCAGGCCTGAATCACGATCGCCATCACGGCGGGCTTCAGGGCCCAGAACACGGAGACCAACAGCGGTTGCTGGCCCCAGAGGGCGTAAACGCTGGAGAGCGCCAGCAACACCAGCACCGAAGGCAGGAGAAACAGACCGCCGGCGACGAGGCCACCGCGTACGCCATGCATCAGCCAACCCAGGTAAGTGGCCAGCTGGGTGGCCTCCGGACCAGGGAGGAGCATGCAGTAATTGAGGGCGTGCAGAAAACGCCGCTCCGAGAGCCAGCGCCGCTCCCCCACCAGCTCGCGATCCAGCAGGGCGATCTGGCCCGCCGGGCCGCCGAAGCTGATCCAACCAAGCTTGAGCCAGAAGCGGGCGGCATGGTGCAAGCGCACGCCAGCAGGGGCCATCCGGATCAGACAAGGGAGTTCCAATGTAGGCAAGTGAGCCGATAGGCCAGGCAGTGGCGATTAACACCCGTTGGGTCAAAGGAGATACGGACTTGATTGAATCTTCACCACACTGCTCAAGATGGGGTTGGTGCTCGGCCCCTGACCAGAGCAACATCGCTGGGCTGACGAGTCTTCCTCAGCTGGACAGGGGAGTCCTGGTGATGCCGAAAGAAAACTGCGGGAAATTTTCTCCGCTCCCCTGACCCTATGGGGATGCCCATGGCTGCCGCCGGACTGCCAAAATTCCGTCACCAGCCGGGGATGGCATGCCCTTCAGCGCCAAGACGGAATACGGACTCGTTTCCCTGCTGGAGCTGGCCTCGATCCACAGCCAGGGCGGCGTCCTTCAGGTGGCCGAAATTGCCCATCGACAAGGGATTCCGGAGCGGTACCTCGAACAGATGCTCACCAGCCTGCGCCGGGCCAACATCCTTCGCAGCTCCCGCGGTCCCAAGGGTGGCTACCAACTCTCGCGCCCACCAGGAGACATCCGTGTTGCCGACGTGTTGGCTGTCCTCGAAGGGGAAAACATCCGCGACACCGAAAAAAGAAGTCCTACCCCGGAATACTCCGTGCTCATCTCCCTCGAGGAAAGGCTGGAACAGGCTCGCCGTCAGATCCTAGAGGGGGCCACCATTCAAGATCTCGTGGACCAACGCGATCAGTTGGCCCAAGCCCAGGCCATGTACTTCATCTGAGCGCCGCTCAAGCAACAGCCACCCGCCCAGCAATCTCCCCTTCCGGCCGGATGCGGCAGTCGCTCAGGGCATAGGCCTGGCAGAGGTGGGCGCGGCGCTCTTCGGCGCTGGTGGCCAGGGGGCGCGATTCCTTGGTTTGGTCGATCTGGCCGCTGAGGATCACGGCACAGCAGGTGCCGCAGGCTCCGGTGCGGCAGCGAAAAGGCAAGGAGACCCCCTGCTGGAGGGCGGCGTAGAGAATCGGGCGATCGTCCGGGCAGGGGAACGACAGACCGTTCTCGAGGCTGATGGTGTGGATGGCCACGTTGGGCATTCGCATCGCCGGGAGTGCCGCCATTCTCCGGGGCCAGCCCTCCTCAGGCAAGGCAGCGCGTCAAAGGGAGGGATCGGAGCCGTCGAGCAGATTGCCTTTGCTGCTCTTGAGATCCTTCCAGAGGGAGCGGATGCGGCTGAAGGCCTGCTCCTGGCTGAGCTTGCCATTGCCCTGCAGCGCCACGATCAGGCCCACCCGGTCGGCGAAGGTTTCGAGGTTTTGATGGAACACCAGGCGCTCGGGGCTCCAGTCGGCACCGCGGTAGCTGCCATGGGCCTCCATCGGCGCCCGGATCTGGCCGGGCTCCCTGGCGGAAGGATCCGCGCCAGCGCCCTCCTCGGGT
>JBKDOZ010000203.1:0-10758 GCA_046342735.1 Synechococcaceae cyanobacterium | reverse complement strand
CCCAGGAGGCAACCTATAGTCCCGCTACGCCATCGCCAGCACCCACATTTGGGCAGTCGATGGCTTACGGCTGGTATGAAAAGAAGGACAAAGCCAAGAACTACAGCGGCTGGCTTGCTGTTGCGCAACCTAGCTCTGTCAATGCCATCAGCAGCCCTGCAGGACGTGTGTGGATTCAATACACCGGAAGTTTTACAATCAATAGCGAAACGAATAAGCCTAAAAAGGACAGCACCACCCTCAATGCACCAGAGACCTGGTTGAATGCCCTCGCGAATAGCAACTTCTCGCCTGAGACGCCAAACCGTCCTCTCCTTAACGATGCCACTCATCCTGCAGGCTACGGAGGACTGCTGATAAAGGCTGATCCCACCAATGGCTGGGGCCAGAACTTCGGCCAAACCATGCTGGTAGCAGACATCGATGGTGATGGTGTGAAGGACCTGGTGATCAGTGCTCCCTCTGCCAATAGCGGCGGCAAGGTTGTGATCATTGACGGCAAGTGGATCCAAGAAAACCTAACCAACGCCGCAGGCAGCACAGTCCTCAATCTGGCAAGCCCGGATAGCAATAGTGCCCACGTCAGCGTGCTGTCGCCTGCCATCGCCGATGGCAGCGAGGATTCCAGCCAGTCAAGCTTTGGCTGGGCCCTTGCGTTTGATCCCGAGACAAAAACCCTATTCATCGGCGCTCCCAATTATTCACGGAAGGTGGGGCCCGATCTTGAATCCGTACCGATCGGCGCTGTCTATCAGTACAAGAACGACGGACCAGGCTTTCAATCTGGCAAGCATGTGCTTACCAATCCAACACTTGGCATTGCAGGCCGCACTGTCACCAATGATGTAGGTGGTCCTGCTACAACTTACTGGGGAGCTAATCTGGGGGCCTCGCTGGCGGTTTCCAAGGACAATTCGGAGGGCGCAAAGAATATCAAGTTGGCGATCGGAGCCCCGGGTGTTCAGGCCTCACTGCTCTACAGCGGCACCCAAGCTGTCGAGAATCTGGTCGCTGGAGACCGGCATCCCTCCACTCCCTATGGCCAGGGAGCTTTGGTCAAAGTGATGCTGCCCAAGCAACTGACAGCAACGATCACAGATGCCGCTGCTGCAGGGCTCGATGTGGTCGTGAGCAGCAGCGAAGGAACCAGCAATAGCGATTTAGTGGCCATTGTTCGCAACAACACTACCGACAAGAAAAGCGTTCTTGCCGCCGAAGAAAGTGCCTACATGCAGGCACTCAAAGAGTTGCAGACCAGGCCGATTGCCAAGGCAAATGATGTCAATAACCCCGCAATCCAGACGGCTGCCGTTGGTAGTGTCTACCTCTTCGACAAGGTCAGCCTGCTGACTGCAGGCACCCTGCTACCACAGCATGCCTCCGCAACCTTCTACGGCCCAAATCCCTGGAACATCAATGGGCCGACAGATTTTGGCGCCAGCTTGAGCTTTGGGGACTCCACCAACAAAAACCACGAGAACATTTTAGCTGTTGGAGCCCCAAGCAGCGGAGGCCCCGGAGCGGTTTATCTGCTGAATACAGATCAGCCATTCTCGAAGCCAGACAGCAACGCGCCCACCTGGATTCAAAACTCCAAACTAGGCAACAACAAGGAGTATCTTGCCCACCTCACCAGTGGCCTCACCCTCTACGGATCCCAGGATCTTGATCAGTTCGGTAGCGGTCTTGTCAATCTTGGCGATACGAGTGGCGACGCTTACGACGACCTCTTGATTCAGGCCCCCAATACATCTCTAGGCACTGGCACTGGCTACGTGCTCTTTGGCAATGATCAGCTCGTGGATAAGCTTAAGACAAACAAAGACAAGAACAACGTTACGATTCTAGATGGCCATAACCCTGCCGTCGGCAGCGTGAGGCCGGGCAGCATCGGCAAACTTAAGTTCGCCAGTGGTGAGCCTATCACCATTCCCATTCTTTCCGAACTAGGGTATGGCATCGCCGCCGCCACCGGGCTTGGCGGCTACGGGACGGGCGATGTAAATGCTGATGGGATCAATGACATTCAGCTGGGGGCGGGATCTAATGCCCAAGCCTACTTGACGTATGGCAAGACCTATCTTGAGGCGATTGACAATCTGCAACTTGACAAACTGGCTAGTGACACTGGCTACATGCTGACTGGCTTGGCGACAACGAACCAGGGCTCTCTGCGCTCCATCGGTGATTTCAATGACGATGGCTATGGCGATTACATGTCCATACAGCCAGGGGGCTTCCTCGACACCGTCAGGATCGAGTTGGGCGGCAACACCCAGGATATTCTTGCCAATTACGCCTACAACTTCTACACATTTCAGGTCGCGCCTGGCACTGAGGTGATTGCCGTTGGCGACATGAATGGCGATGGATTTAGCGACATCGCCCTGTTCCTGCCGCAGAACGTCACAGACCCAGACATGGGCAATGCTGGTGCCGGCAGCACCACCGGTATTCTGTACGGCCGCGCCAACGATCAGCTGCCCCTCGGGGCTGCCTTTGGGTTGATTGGCCCAGTCTCTGGGCCTGACAACGGCCTGAGTTCAGCAACGAGTCCGCCGCTGGCAACCAATACACCGTTGGCGCCTCTGCCGGTTTTCAATCCGAGTGGCGCCACAACAGATGTTGCCCCAAGTTTCCTTGCTGTTGGCAATACCATCTACGCGATTATCAAGGGCAGCGATCGCAACAGTCTCCATTTCAACCAAAGCCACGATGGAGGCAACTCCTGGTCTCAGTGGACGGATCTAACGGCTGCAAACCCGTCATTGAAGAGCTGGCAGAGCGCTTCATTGGCCTGGTTTGACGACAAACTCTATCTTGGCTTTCTGAACACCAGCAATCAACTGGCCCTCGCTAGCTGGGATCCCACCTCAGCAGATGCCTCGAACTGGAGCAATGCCACCATCATCAGTGACGGTCATGGCGCCTTCAGCAGCCATTTCAGTCCACAGCTGCTGAGCAACGGCACGGGACTCTCGATCAGCTGGGTAAGCCAGGATGGCAGCGATTCTGCCAGTGGCGCCCTCACCAGCTCCTTCAGCACCAATCCGGATGGTCTCTGGGAACCAATTGCTGGAGGGGGGACGTCTCCATACGCCCCAGCCATGGTCAGAGATGGCGATGTGATTTTCATGGCTCGCGTCGGCAACGACAAGCAGCTGTATTGGACCCAGAGTAAGGATGGTGGCCAGAGTTGGTCGCGCTGGCAGCAGCTCCCCCAGGGCATGACGAGCAACGACGCTCCCTCACTTGCGATCGTCAATCATTCTCTCTACCTGACCTATCTTAGCGAGGGCAATCAATTCTTAAACATCACCAGACTAGAGAATTCAACCCTAAACCAGTGGCAGCCGCAGATCATCATCAATAATCAATCGGCAAAGCAAGGCTGTGGAGCCGTAGCCATTGGCGAAACGATTCATGGATCCGAAGGCTTGGCCATCTACTACGTCGCCAACAACAGCAGCGGCACCATTCTGCGCACCTACGCAAGAGATCCACTCGCGTCCAGCAGTTACACAGCTCCCATCAAGCTCGGCACGCAGGACTATGCGCCGGGCTACAGCTCCTCTGGCTCACTGGCCGTCACACGCTTCAATGGGATCACCTATCTGGCCTATCCGGGAGGCATGCCGGGTTCCCCCAGCACAACGGCCTATATCGCCTCAGCGCAGGGAGCCGATCCGGGCCTCGACAATAACTGGCTAACGATTGCCACGAAAGACACCGGCAACAACGCCGGAATCGGGCTCAGCAGCATCCCCACGGGGCTGTTGCTGAACACCACGGACAGCAGGAGCAACCAGCAGGCCACGTATCTGCTGCGGGATGCATCCGGCAGTTTCTCTCTCTTCAGCCAGCGCTCATCGGCAGCCAGTAGCACAACACAGAAGACCGCAGCGATCCTGGCCACACCGATCTCAGGCACCAGCGAGCATGTGCTCTTGCAAGCGGCAGCCGATAACAAGGGAGCCAATAGCATCGTTCTCAGTACGAACACGCCCCTGTGGGTATCGCCACAGCCACTCATTGAGCGCAGCGAGAGCAGCGTTGGCACAACCTTCCAGCCCATCATCGCCACAGCAGCCCCAAGCGCGACGCTGCTCAACGGGGTTCCGGTGCTGGCTGTGAACAACGCGGGCTCAATCACAATCTATGCCGGTGCGGGTGGTCGTACCTTCACGCCCATCTCCACCTTCAGCCCCGGCGACTCCAATGGCGCAGGAACGACAACCGCCGGCATCACCACCACAAACACGGGCCTTGCTGTCAGTTATCGCAACACAGACGGTACCGTCAGCGTGGAGAGGCTCAATTTTCTCACTCTCGATGGCAGCCCTGTCAAAGGGGTGGTGATCACACCTGACGGCTCCATCGAAACCAGGACAGACTTGCCATGGCAGGGCATCAAGCTAGACAGCAGCAGTGGCGTTAGGTCCGAACAAGCAACATCACCCCTGAATGTGAATGGCACGTTGCAGATTGGCAGCATCAGCAACCGCCCAGGTCAGCAGAACACGGTGCAACTTCTCGCCGTTTCCCAGCTCAGCAGCCCCGAGAGTGTCACCTGGCTTAACAGCACCATTCAATTGGCGGACAACAATGGCGGCTGGCTCGTGCAGCAGCTGGCCGGTGCCCATGCTCCCGCCGCTCTGGCCCTCCCCTGGACGGATACAAAGGGGCAGTCGCCGACGGCACCGGTCTTCGCGCAGGATGCAGGCACGGGCGTTGTTTATACCGCCGTTCAGGGCACCGACCACAAGATCTACTGGAATAAGAGCGCCGATGGGGGCAAAAGCTGGAGCCAGTGGCAAGCTCTGCCCAAGGAGATGACGACCAACGCGGCGCCAGCACTCACGGTGCACAACGGCAGATTGGTATTGGCCTATCTGGGCCAGAATATTCCCCCTCTCATCAATATCACCACCGCACCCATTGTGCCTGGGTCCTCATCCCTGCCGTGGGAAACCCAGTATCAGATCGGCACTCTCAATGGCAAGTCAATCAGCCTGGTGGCTGAGAGCAGCAAAGGGGCCAGTGGGGTTGCTCTCTACATTCAGGGCAGCGACGATACCATCTCCCGCGCCTTCACGACAACCCCCGTCGCAAGAACAGGGTGGGAAACGAACTCCATCCAATACGAATATAATAATGGCGATACCATCCAGAGCGCCAGCCAGACCAGCTCCGGCCCGTTGGCGGCCACGGTTGTCGATGGCGTCACCTACCTGGCCTACCAGGGCGGCACCTCCAGCAAGACAAGCAACACGATCTACATGACGTCGAGCGCCGATCAGGCCACCGCGTCGAGTTGGACACTGATCAGTAACGTGCCCCAGCAGGACACCGCTTCCCACAGCGGTGTGGGACTGACCCACGTCAACGGCTCGCTGGTGCTCAGCTACGCCGACCAGCTCAATAACCAGCCAGTGGTGACGGTCCAGCAAGGCATCGTCAAGGAAAAAAGCTGGCTTGGCACCCCTTACTCGCTGGTGCAGTCGGTCGGCGCCACTGCAATGCCGCAGACCAGCCTGTTCGCACCCAGCGGCAGCAGCGCGGTGCTTGTGGGAACGATCAACGCCAAGGGCGGCAACCAAATCCACACCGTGCTCGCCTCCGCCCAGCCACTTGAGCAACTGTTGGGCGCCAGCCAGACGCGCTCCACGCTTCAGGCTGTGGGCGATATCACGGGCAATGACGGTTTTGCCGATCTGCTGGTGACTGCCAGCAACGTGGTGGCTAACACAGCAACCGGAGCGCAATTGGCTACCGGCCTGCGGGTGATCCGAGGCGCGGCCACCAGCAGCCAGATTCTGGCCAACAACGACAGCACGGCCACCAGCCAGTCGGTAAAACTGGCCGCACCTTTCGGTTCTGGGTTTACAAAACCGGTGGCCTCGCTCATCGGTGGCGATGCCAATGGCACCTTCAAGCTGAACATCAGCGCCACCAAGGGCACCACGGAGACAAGCCTCAACAAGTTGGTGTCGGGAGATGAACTAGACAAGCAGGTATCAAGTGTGGACGATGCGAGGAGACTGTTGGCCACCATGGATTCCAGCAGCATCGGCCTCAGCTACACAAACGGTTGGGGCGAGCCAGAGATCAACGGTGCCAGCAGCTTTGGCGATCTCAATGGCGATGGCCAAACCGACTTCTTTGATCCCGGCGGCAACAGGGTCATCTCCACGGTGGAGGGGTTGGCCTACAGCCTCTGGAGCATCCGCCCCGCCGGCGATGTCAATGGCAATGGGGTGGATGATGTGCTTCTTTCACTCGCCCCGCAGGGACCGGCCTATCGGCAGTTGATCAGCGGCCAACCCAGTGTGCTGCACTCGGTGCTGGTGGATGGCTCATTGTTTAAGGTCAGCACCAGCAACAGCTTCCGGCTGGATCAGCTGGAAGCCCCCCTCAATCCCTACAGCGGCAACCAGCTGGTTGACGACGTCACCAGCAGGGCCACCAGTTCCACCAGACCCGAGCTGCAGAACTGGTTTGAACCTATTCTCGGCTTCAAGCCTGGATCGCTGACGGACAACTCCACCGTCGGTGGCTTCAATCCCGCTTCAGCCGGATCGTACACAGCGCCGGCGGTGGCTATTAGCCCTTCGGGAGATCCGATCCTGGTGTTTTCAGGTCGCCAAGAGGGCAATGCAGGAATTTGGATCGCCTATCAGCAACGTGATGGAAGCTGGAAGCAGGCTCCGCTTTCGGTAGGCAGCAACGCTTGCACCCTCTCGCCCAGTGCTGTCTACTACCAGGGAAAACTGACGATTGCCTACACCGACGTCAATCACAAACTCCATGTGGCCTGGTGTGAGGGGTCACCGCTTGATGCCAGCGCTACTTGGACTAGCTATCAGGTGCGCACCAGCGCTGAGGAATCAAGCCAATGGAATCCCACTCTGGTTGTGGAGAGAGGCCGTTTGGGTATGTATTTCCCCTCCAATGCTGGCAATACGTTCCAACAAACGATTCGCTATCTCTACAGCACCGATCCTTTTGATTCTTCTGCCAATGGAAACTGGGGCGGCAGTATTAATGAGGGGAAAACGGGCTACGAAAAGATCAGCGGCACAATCAAGGTCTCCGGATCCGAGCCGAACGTCTCCTCTCCGATCGCAGCCATCACCTTCCAGGGTCGCACAGTTCTTGCCTTCCGCGGTTATGACACCAACCTCGACAAGGCGTCGATCCTTCTGCTCACCCAGGATCCCTCTGAGGCCTGGGTGAAGACCGACACAGCCCAATCCGACAGCGACGGCGTAGGCCTCGCGACCGATCAGGCGCTTCTATACCTGACTTCCAGTACCATCAAATCCAAGGATCCAACTTATAACTATACCAAGATCTGGAGCATGATGCCAAGTGCAGATGTATCTGGACAGTGGGCCCTTGGGCCTAGCGACTACGCAAGAGCAGGATACTCAACAGAAGCCTATATCAAAAAAAACCCGCTTTACAGCGGCTTAAGCCTTCCCACGGTTCTCAGTCCCTTCCTGCTCAATGGGAAACTGATGGCAACCTGGGCCGGCAACAATGATTCCAGCAGTAAGTTCGATGTTCGCCTGGCGGAGCTTAGCACCACCATCAGCAGCCCCAGCCAGCAATCACTGGTCGGCTTTTCCCTCGATGGCAACATCGATGTTAACGGCGATGGCTTCCAGGATATTCTCCTATCGGATCCCACTGATCCCAAACAGAACGCTGACAATCAATACGTCCTTTTTGGCGGCGACTATCTGAACATTGCCTCCCAGGTGGGCACCGCCGGCGATGACGTGATCATCGGCACAGCCGTGGATGATGTGATCTACAGCATTCAGGGCGAGGATCAGGTAACCAGCAACGGTGGTGCCGACGTGATTCTCACGGGCGCGGGCAATGACAGCATTTCCATCCACGACAATGCCTTCATCCGTATTGACGGTGGCTCCGGCTTTAACAGCCTGCTGTTGCACGGCAAAGCCCACCAAAGCTACGACTTCCGCATCTCCCAACTCAAGCCGGAAACCGATTCCAGTGATCAGTATTCCCCCGGCACCAGACTTCAAAACATCCAGCTCGTAAACGCCTTTGATTACGGATCCAATGATCTCTACTTTGATGCGGCCGCGGTCAATTCACTGAACAGCGACAGGGTTCTCTTCGTCGCTTCCGATGCTACAGATAATATCCATCTAAGTTCGGAGTTCCATCGTAATACTCGCTTCGATACCAGCCTTGGAGGTAGCCTCTGGAATGCCTATACCGCCGGGGAACAAGCCGATCCAAAGACAAGCAGCCCTGCACTGATCTACGTTGCGGTCCCCACTGGGCAAACCGCCCAATGGCTCAACACTCATGTGGCGATTGCAAGCGCTTCTTTGCCCCCCACTGCTTTGCTCTCCAATGCCACGGTAGAGAACGCAGCCCTGGCGGCCGCCAGGCAGCCGGTGGCCTTACCTCAGGCGAGTGCGAACGCCAGCCGCACATCATTTGGCACTGGGCTGACGCTGGTGGCCTATCGCACCAATCCTTCCGCCGGTGTGGCTACGTTCGCGATCGAACGCAACGACAGCACACAGCGGGCAGTGATTGCCTACGCCTCGTCTTCAACCAACAGCACGGCGAAACCCGGCCTCGACTACACAGCCGTGGCTGGTCTGCTGGTGTTTGAGGCCGGTCAGAGCAGGCAAGAGATCACGGTTCCCCTGAACAGCCACAGCTTCGCCGCCATGCGCGGCGGCTCGCTCTCCCTGAGGGTAGAGGAGTTGAACGATCGTGGGCAGAGGCCTCTCCACCTGCTGCTGGAACCGCAGCGATTCGCCACGGATGGGTCCAGCGCCTCTGGATCATCCGCGAGGCCCGTGCTCTCGGGCTTCGAGCTGGTGAGCAGCAGCAGCGGCGAGAGCGCCAGCCTGCAGTTCCGGGCGGATAGAAACAGGTCCGATGGTGAGCGCGACAGCCTGCTGCTGATGATCGGCCAGCGGGCCGGTGCTGATGTGCGCCAGCTCCTCTCCAGTCAACCGGTATCCCTGCTCGATGCCCTGGCAGACGCCGGTGATCAGGGGGCGCCCCTCACACCGTTGCGCAGTGCTCTGGACATCGACAACGACGGACGTGACAACGGCCAGATCAGCGCGGTACTGGACGTGAACTTTGCGGCAACCGCGGGTGAACCGATTGTGAGCGTGATGGCCAACGACCGTGTGGTGCCGTTGCTCTACCGCTCTGGCGACTCCTCACTCGCCATTTCCGCTGCCAACCTGGCCCTGGCGGAAGGCAACATCGGCTCCACCCAGCATCCCTTCACCATCAGCCGCAGCGGGGACCTCTCCGGTGAGACACGCGTTGCTTGGGCCGTGGCAGGAGCTGGTGCAACACCCGCCAACGCCCTCGACTTTGCGGGTGGTCAGCTCCCCGCTGGCGTTGCTGTTTTTGCCCCCGGCCAGGACAGCGTCTCCCTGATCGTGAATGTGGTGGGGGATGGCTCGCTTGAAGCGGATGAAGGTTTCCGGATTGACCTCAGCAACCCTGTAGGGGGATGGCTCTCCGGCACTTCCAGCACAGATATGCTGCAGATCCTGAACGATGATCAACCTGCTCCCTTCTACAGCTTTGCTGCGACTCCAGACGTGGTTTATGAAGGCGGGATCTTTCATCTGGCTATCACCACTAAAAATGTGGAGGTGGGGCGTTCGTTGTGGTGGGACCTCGTCGGTGCGGGCATCACCGCTTCCGACTTCAATGACGGGGTGCTGACGGGATCGATACGGATCGGCAGCGACGGCCGCGCCGCCTTCACCAAAGCCATCGCCGCCGATGCCGTATTGGATCCCGATGAAACCCTTCAGGTGCACGTTTATGCTGACGCGCCCCGTCGACAGTTTGTTGGTACCAGCCAGGTGATCACGATCAAGGAACCCAGTGTGGGGGTCATCACTGACGGCAATGATGTGATTGCCGGCACTGCAGCGGCGGAGGTCATCACCGGCGTTCCTGTCGGATCAGTGCCGCGAGGGCGAAGCTCCCTCGATCGGCTAACGGGCGGCCCTGGAGCCGACCTCTTCGTGTTGGGCGATGCCCAGGGCAGCTATTACAACGACGGCACAACAGCCTTGGGCACCACGGACCAGGCAGTAATCACCGACTTCTCAGCAGATGACCGCATCCAATTGTTTGGATACATCTCCGACTACCGCTTAATCAGCGGTCGCCATGCCGGCGTCCCGGGTGTACGTATTGACGCTCTGAAGGCAGCACCAGGCAACCTTCCGGAGGCAATCGGCTTTGTTCATAACGCCACCTTGGCAAGCCTCAATCTTGCCAACCCAAACCAGTTTCTCTCTATTTAAATAACCAATGTTGACACCCCCCATGCCTGCTCTTGCTCGCTTCATCCCCCTCGCTTTCCTTGGTGGCACCATTCTCCCCCTGCTCCTTCCAGCCGCTGCCACTGCCATTAACATCACTGTCGGCGGCATCAACTACGACGTGAGCGCCTTCTCCACCTCCCCAGCCAGCCAACCCGCCACCTTTGATCTCCCGCCCCTGGGTCAAATGCCTTGGTGTGGCTATGATACGCTAGACTACGATTTTGCAAGCACACTTTTCAACCAACTGGGAGCAGGTTGGGATGCCAACTACGGCCCGGTATTCGCCTATTCCCTCGATACGTCTTTGAATGAGGTGCGGGGGTTGGCCCAATCAATCACCGACATCAACGATCTGATTGACGTCACAGCCTCCACTGTTTCGACGAATACCTTCGCC
>JBKDOZ010000202.1:0-2527 GCA_046342735.1 Synechococcaceae cyanobacterium | reverse complement strand
CGGCGAGCTGGATGCCTCCTTCTCCCACAACGGCTGCAGCTTCTGCTGGTCGGCCGGGCGCACCAGCTACGCCTACCCCGAGCCGCTGCAACAGCAGGAGCAGGCCCTCAAGGAGGCCCAGCGGCTGGCGGTCGCCACCGGCGCCGCCAGGGAGAAGCACGGCAAGGCGTTCTGGACGATCAAGCCGGGCCGGAGCTGAACGATGGCCAATCCCCAGAAGCGCAAGGGGGATGCGGCCGAGCGGGAAGCGGCCCAGCTGCTGAGCGATCTGCTGGGCCTGGTGGTGCGCCGCAAGCTCGGCGCCGGCCGCACCACCACGGCCGGTGGTGACACCGGCGACCTCGATGGCGTGCCGGCCCATGTGATCCAGGTGGCCAGTTGGGCCAACACCGCCGCCGCGGCCCGTCTCAAGCCTGATGAGGCCGCCCTGCAGGCCGAGCACGCCGCCGTGCCGTTCGCGGCGACATTGGTGCGCTTTCGCGGCGGCACCTGGCGGGTGGTGCTCACCCCCGAGCAGTGGGCCGCCTATGTGCGGCTGATCCTGCGGGAGGGCCTGCTGTGAGCCGCCGTGCCTCAGCCAAGCCAGCCGGCAGCGGAGAACCCCAGACCCCGGATGCCGATCAGGCGTTGCTGAACGAGCTGCGCCAGGCGCCGGCCCAACAGGATGCCGATGGCCAGCCCGTCTGGCCGGCGGCGGATCCCAGCCGACCGGTGGGCAAGGGCAACCCGCCACGGGGCCGCCGCAGCCAGAACCACAAACCGCGCGCCACCCACATGGAGGTGGAGACGCGCATTGCCGAGGCGCAGCTGTGGATCGCCCAGCGGCTGCCACTGGCAAAGATCAGGGAAAAAGCAGCCCAGAACTGGGGAATCACCAACATCAAAACGATCAGCCGCTACCTGGCTCTGGCGCGGCAGCGGATGGTGGAGGAGCTGATCACCGACCGCCGCAGGCATCAGGCCGAGCAGATCTTTGCCCTCAATGACTGCGCCAGGCGTGCGATGGACGCCGAGCAGTTCAACGCGGCTGTGGGCGCCTTCCGGGTGATTGCTGAGATCGGCGGGCTTCTGCGGGCACCGATCAAGCCGCCGGAGCCCAGGGCGTGAGTGCAAGCACCCCCGCCACCGCGACGCCAGCCGTGGGGCTTCAGGCTGCCACCCCCACCGAAGGTGGGTTGCTGCTGCCGGAGCTTGACCCCTGGGGCGATGGCGGCCTGCTGCTCCTCCCCACGTCCGCCAAGGTCGAGCCTTCGGAACCCCAAACCCTGCGCAGTTTCATCGCTGAGGCCTACCCCCGCTACGGCTTCCACCGCTGGGCCGAGGTGTTGATCGAACTGCTCCAGCAGGTGGCCGATGGCCAGCTGAGCCGGCTGATCGTCACCTGTCCGCCGCGGCTGGGGAAGAGCCTCCTGGTCTCCAAGCTGTTCCCGGCTTACTTCCTGCAGCGCTACCCGCATCTCTTCGCGGCGATTGCCTCGTACTCGGCCGAGCTGGCCTACGCCCACTCCCGAGAAGCCCGCCACTTTTACCGGGTGACCGGCCACCTGCTGGCCCGCGACTCGGCGGCGGTGGGCAACTGGCTGACGCGGCAGCGGGGCGGCTGCATTGCTGCCGGCGTCGATGGCCCGTTCACCGGCAAGGGCTACAGCCTGGGGGTCATCGACGACCCCTACAAGGGCCCTGGCGATGCCGCCAGCCCGGCGCTGCGGCAGAAGCTGATCGACTGGCTGCGCTCGGTGTGGCTCACCCGCGCCGAACCTGCGTCGGTGCTGGGCCCGGACGGCAGGGAGCAGCCAAACCTCTCGGCCCAGGTGGTGGTGCTCACGCGCTGGGACCACCAGGATGTGATCGGCTGGCTGCTGGAGCAGGAGCTGGGGGAGGCGCCGCAGCACTGGACCGTGCTGGACCTGCCGGCCATCGCTGAGGAGCCAACCGAGCGGGCCAAGCTGCCGCCCACCTGCACCCTGATCCCCGACTGGCGGCCGGCGGGAGAGGCGCTGTGTCCTGAGCGGTTCCCCCTGCCGGAACTGCTCAAGATCCGCGCTCGCCTGGGGGCCTACTGGTGGGCGGCGCTGTACCAGCAGCGGCCGAGCCCGGCGAGCGGATCGATCTTCCTGCGGCAGTGGATTCGGCCGCCCCTCCCCCGTGAGGAGGGCAGCCAGCGCCAGTACGCGCTGCTGGCGCTCTCCTGTGACCTCAGCTTCAAGGGGGAGGCGGAGAGCGACTACTGCGGCTTCTGCCTGGCCGGCTTGCTGGCACCACCGGTCCGGAATGCCATCCCCCGAACGGGTGAACCGCAGGGGCAAATGACCACGGCGGCACTGGAGATCGAGGTGCTCTGGGCCGCTCGGCACCGCTTTGGCCTGCCGGAGGTGATCCGTTTCCTGCTGGGCTGTCTGGAGGCGCTGGAGCAGCAGGGGCTGCGCCCCAATGCCGTGCTGATCGAGGACGCCGCCAACGGGCCGGCGGTGCTGCAGTCCCTGCGGCGGCGGGTGCCGGGGATGCTGCCGATCACTGCGAGAGGCAG
>JBKDOZ010000201.1:0-7773 GCA_046342735.1 Synechococcaceae cyanobacterium | reverse complement strand
CGGCGGGCCGGCGAGGGCTGGGCGGGGGATCGGCCCGCTCGGCTGCGCCTGGCCGGCCTTGCGGTTGCCGGGGCCGTGGTGGCGGTGGCGGGTCTGGCCGGCTGGGGGGTGGAGCAACTGGCACGGCACTGGCCCTGGCTGGGGGTGCCGCTGTTGCTGATCGGATTGGCCAGCGCCCTGGCGGGCGGCAGCCTGGAGCGGGCCGTGCGCGCGGTGCTGGTGCGCCTCGATGATCCGGTGGCGGCGCGGGAGCGGCTGGCCTGGATCGTGGGCCGCGATGTGGAGGGGCTGGATCGGCAGGGCATCGTGCGGGCCGCCGCCGAAACCGCCTCCGAGAACGCCGTCGATGGACTGTTCGCCCCATTGTTCTGGATGCTGGTAGGGGCGGCCCTGGCGGGGCTGGCCCCCACGGCCCCGGGGCCGCTCTGCCTGGCCTGGATCTTCAAGGCCGCCAGCACCCTCGATTCGATGGTGGGCTACAGGCGGGGCCGGCTGCGCTGGTTCGGCACCGCGGGGGCCCGGCTCGATGACGCCCTCGCCTGGCTGCCCTGCCGGCTGGTGGCCCTGACCCTGCCGCTGGCGGCGTTGCGGCCCCGCCAGTTGCCGGCGTTGTTCCGCGCCGCCCTGCGGGATGGCCGGCCCGACCCCTCCCCCAACGCCGGGGTGTCGCAGGCGGCCTATGCCCATGCCGTGGGGGTGCGCCTGGGCGGCGTCAACCGTTACGGCGGGGTGGAGCGGGCGAAGCCGATCCTGGCGGCCGAAGGGCGAGCACCGCGCCAGGAGGATGTGGAGCGGATGCTGGTGTTGACCACCCGGCTGGAGATCCTCTGGCTGGGGGCGGCAGGCAGCATTGCCGTGGCCGCGGCTCGCCTGGGTTTCGTTCGTTCGTAAGCGTTCCGTAAGGGCCAGCGAGCGGTCAGTAAGCGCCGCGGTCGCGGGGATCGAGGATCACGCCGATGGTGCGCAGGATGATGCCCAGGTCGGTGCGGAAACTGCGCTGGCGGGCGTAGTGAACGTCGAGGTCAACCCGCTCGTCGTAGCTGAGGTTGTTGCGGCCCGACACCTGCCAGAGGCCGGTGAGCCCCGGCCGCACCGCCAACACCTCATCCATCGCCTCGCCGTAGCGGGGCAGCTCCTTGCGCACGATCGGCCGCGGGCCTACCACGCTCATCTCGCCCCGCAACACGTTGACGAACTGGGGCAGTTCATCGAGGCTGGAGCGGCGCAGAAACTTGCCCAAACGGGTAATGCGCGGATCATTCTTGAGCTTGAAATCGTTGCGGAACTCCTCCGCTAGATCGGGGGATTCCGCCAGCAGCCTGCCGAGCACCCGATCAGCATCGCGCCTCATGGTGCGGAACTTGATGCAGCCAAAGCTGCGGTAATCCCGGCCGACCCGCTGCTGCACGTAGAAAACCGGCCCCCGGGAGGTGAGCTTCACCAACAGGCCCAGGAGGAGGTAGATCGGCGAGCCGAGCGTAAGCACCGCCAGAGAAAAAACGATATCGCCGGTGCGCTTGACGACCCGCGAGCGCCGCGATTGCAGGTCGATCAGCTGCTCGGCCGTGAGCAGGGGCGTGGTGGCGGAAAGCGCGGGCGACGACGACAGGCCACTGAGGGAGCCCGGCGCGAGCGAAGCGGATCCGTACGACCAGACCATCGGCAACCCATCCTGGTGCGCGAATCTAAAGGTGGGAATCGCAAAGACTCCAGCGGCGGGGGTCACTCAGGCCAGAGGCACAGCCTCCCGCTCCCCCAGGGGCAGGGGGCTGGTGCTGCGCCGCAGATGCCGGCTGTGGGCCTCCCAGAGGCGATCCAGGAGCGCCCCCATGCGCTGCTCGAAGCGCTCCGGCGCGAAGGTTTCGGCCCAGGCCCGCTGTCCCTCGGCCCCGAGCTCCCGCCACTGCTGGCTGGCCTCGAAGCGCTCCAGGGCGTCGGTAAAGCAGGCGGCGTTCTGCTCGCCCAGCAGCAGGCCGGTGGGATGGGGTGCGCCGCGGCTGAGGCAGCGCACCGAATCGCACAGGCCGCCGGCCCCGTAGGCGATCACCGGTGCCCCCGCCGCCATCGCCTCCACCGGAGCGATGCCGAAATCCTCCAGCCCGGCGTAGACGTAGGCGCGGCAGCGCTCCAGCCAGCCGGTGGCCTCAGCGTCGGAGCAGCGGCCGAGGAAGCGCACGTTGGGCCCGGCCATCGCCTCCAGGCGCCGCCGCTCGGGCCCATCGCCGATCACCACCAGCGGCAGGCCGGTGCGCCGGAAGGCCTCCACCACCACATCCACCCGCTTGTTCGGCACCAGCCGGCAGAGGCTCACGTACACATCGTCCCGGGGCCGGTCCCAGCGGAAGCGCTCCACCGCCACGGGCGGATGCACCACATGGGAGCGGCGGCGCCAGAAGCGCTGGATGCGCCGGGCCGTGAAGCGGGAGTTGGCCACCAGCGCATCCACGCGGGCACTGCTGAGCAGATCCCACTGGCGCAGATGGTGCAGCTGCAGCCGCACGAGCGCCCCGAGCGGTCCGCGGGCGAGGCGGGAGCTGGCCAGGTAGGGATGCATCTGGTCCCAGGCGTAGCGCACGGGGGTGTGCACGTAGCTCACGTGCAGTTGGTCGGGGCCGGTGAGCACCCCCTTGGCCACCAGCTGGCTGCTGCTGAGCACCAGGGGGTAGGCGGCCAGATCGAGTTGCTCGATCGCCAGGGGGAGCAGCGGCAGGTACTGCTGCACGTGGCTCACCCCCCAGGGCAGCGTTTGCAGAAAGGTGGTGCGGATCTGGCGTCCCTCCAGCCAGCTGCCGGCGCGGCGGCTCTCGCCATCCACCAGGGCATGGAGATCGGGCTGGCGGCCTCGGGCGGTGAGCAGGCGGTCGAGTTCGCGCACCACCAGCTCGGAGCCCCCCACCGAGCGGGGGGTGAACCACTCATGCACAAGGGCGATGGGGCCGGGCAGATCGGGCATCGGCGGCGGGGTGCCTGGCGCGGAACGCTAAACGCATCCATCACGAAAGCTCTCAGCCGATTGCCCGCTTGCCTCCCTCGGCGGAAGCTATGGCGAGACCCATGAGGCACCGACCCCGGAACGATGGCGATCCGCGAGCTCCTCGAAGACGCCCTGCAGGAACCCTCGATCGGGAGCACCCCCCGCTTCCGTTGGCATGCCACACCTGTGGGAATCGCGGCTCTCTGGTGCGATGGGGCAGCCCCCGCCGCGCCGCCGTTCGACATGGCCCTGGAGGAGGGGTTGCAGGTGGGGCTCGACCTCAGTCGGGAGGAGCGGGAGTTTCACCAGGTCAAGTCGGGGCTGGTGTTGCTCTTCCATTCCTGATGAACCTCTTGAGCCGGGGGGCCAGGCTCAACGCTCGTCGGAGCATTGGGGTTGCAGGCCGCGGGCTACGTAGACGTACTGGAGGTTGTAGGTGAGGGTGTTGGAGCGGCTGTCGTAGCTGAGGATCACGTTGTCGCAGGTGAGGGACCCATTCTTGCCGCGGCGTGTGAAGGAGCCACCGGAGCAGTTGAGGGTGTCGGTTTTGCTGACGCTCACCTCTTGTTGTTCGAAGCCGCTGAATACCATCAACTCGGAAGCTTTGCCGTCCCGGAAGCGTTTTTCGTATTCATAATTGGCAAAGTCCTGCAGGGTGTTGCAGTTGGCCGTCTGCGGCGAGGGCACCGGCGCTGCGGCACTGCGGCTGCTGAGGCCCCCGCTGGATTGCTGCAGGTTGATCGGCGGGCGGCGGGGCTCCGGCTGGAAGGTGTACTCCTCCTCAGGAGCAGGCGGGGGCGTCGACGGACTCGTGAGCCTCAGGACGACCAGTGCGAGCACTCCCCCGGCGACGGCGGTGACCACGATCCAACTCGGTTTCTTCTGGTCACGCTTCTCAGCCGTCATTGCCCAATCGCAGGCTCAGGAAATTGTAGAGATTTATTCTAGAAGGTATCGGGACAAAAACAAGCCAAACCTTCCGGGCAGGCTTTGGCTCACGGCGGGGAAGCATCGCGCACGCTCTCGAAGAGGTCGAGATCCCAGGCCACCAGATCGCGTCGGATCGCTTCCAGGCGTGCTCGCGGCAGCAGGCGTGCCAGGTCTTCGCCGCCCAGTACCCCCTGCAAGGCGCCGCCATCCTCCAGCAGGAAGGCCAGGGCATGCCAGGTGAGGATCGCGGCCCCCACCGCGGTGGGGTAGGAGATGTACGTGGCCCCGGCGTAGGGACTGTTGAGCAGGCCGCGCTAGCGCTGGTAGCGGATCCCCACGGTCTCGATGGTGGTCTGCCGGTCGCGGCGCACCTGCTCGCTATAGCGGATCTCGGCCGCGGCGGCGAAGTGGGCCCGGCGGATGGTGCCATTGCGCAGGTACTCCTCAATGCGACGGGGTTTGTTCATGCCCGGCAAAATAGCCCGCACCATCGCCTCCACTGTGAGCTCGTTCTGCTGGGGCAGGGTGCGCTTGGAGAGAAGGTTGAGTTTGTAGAGGGCCTTGACCAGTTCCACTTCGGAGCCGCCGCTATACACGGCCACCGATTCGATAGTGGGGAAAGAGCGATGCAGGGAGAGAAGCTCCTCCTGGTACAGGGGGTATTGGCGAGTGGGTGTCACCTCGCCGGGGAACACATGCTCACGGGCCGCGCTGAAAGGTTCCAGCACCTGCAAGCGACCATGGCGCAGGAGTCGGGGCCGCTGCGCCAGCTCTTCGAGGGCCACCAGGGGGGACCAGGAGAAGACGATCTCGTCGGCGTCGATGTCTTCCAGCAGATAAAGATCCACGCTCTCGATCTCGAGTTCGCGGCGGCGGGCAGCGTGCAACTGATGCAGGCGCAGGCCGATCAGGAAGTTGGTAACCCCGGGGGAGATGCCGAGATTGATCAGGGCTGCGAGGCCGCGCTGCTGGTAGGGCTCGTCGAAGGCGTATTGGGAAAAGGTGAGGGTGCGCTCGGTCTCGTCGTCATACATGTCGGAGGCGAGGTCCACCGTGTGGGCGCCGATCGCCAGGCCGAGCTCGAGGATGGGCTGGTTGAAGCGCGGGTGGGCGGCGTTCACGAGCAGGCGGGCACCCTCCAGCCGTGAGCGGCCGGGATCATCGCTGCGGAAGAGGGCGTCGAAGTCGAGCGCGGTGACGAAATCGATGCGATCGAACAGCCATTCGGCGTGGAACAGGGCGTCGCGGGCCAGCTCCGGCTCCTGCACCACCACCACAAAACGCAGGGGCACCTCATCCCGCTCGGCCAATTCGGCCAAACAGATCAACATCGAGGAGCCCACCGCCCCGAGGCCGAAGAACACCACCGGCAGGGTGGCGGGGGCTGCGGGTGTCGCAGGGGAGGCGTCCATCGGGAAGAAGAATGGGTTTGGTGTAGCGACCCTGACAGGAGTTGTCGAGCCCGGCGGGGTGGCCTCAGATCAGCTCCGGATGGGCCGGATCCCCCTTGAACGGCCCCTCCAGATCGTCGCTGATCCAGCCGCCGTAAAAGCCGCCGGGCTGGGGCCTCACCCGCTCGCCATCCAGCCAGCAGCCATCCATCGGCGCGGGGTAGAGGGCGAACCAGCCGGCCAGCGCCGCATAGGCCGGGGTGGGGGAGGGGTACTGCCACACCACCCGCTCCAGGGAGCGGCCATCGGGGGCTACCACGTCGAAGTAGTGGGCCACCCCCTTCCATTCACAGAAGCTGCGTCCCCCGGCCGGCCGCAGCCGACGGGGATCGAAGGCCTCCGGGGGCAGGTAAAAAGTGGGGGGATGGAAGGTTTCCAGCACCCGCAGCGAGTGGTGTGTTTCGGCCAGGGGCAGGCCGAGGGCCTCCACCCGCAGGTGGCGGTGGCAGGGCACCAGGGCCGGCGGGCGCGGGTAGGCGGCCACCCGTTCGCGGCCGTCAGGCCCCAGCCATGCGGGGGGAAGGGCTGCGGGGTCCATCGGCTCAGCCGGGGATGAAGTGGCGCAGGCGGCGGGCCTCCTCGCCGGCGCGCCGTTGCAGCTCGGCATCGCTGAGGGTTGCCTCCTCCCGCTGCTGGGCGGCGATCACGTCGTTCTCATCCAGCGGGAAGCCGGCGCCACGGGCCAGGGCCAGAAAGGTTTCGAGGTCAACGCCGCCGTGGAGGCGGGCCTGGAGCTCGGGCTGGCTGCGGCAGTGGGCGAGGAAGGCGTCGAGCTGCGGGAGGCTAACGGGGCTGGGGAAGACTGCCCTCTCTCTAGCGGATTCGCTTCGGCAGGGGAGGGCCCGGCGGCGGGGGGCAGGGGCAGGAGGCTGCCGGGTTCGAGTCGCACCGCCTCCCAGCCAGCCGGATCCCAGGGGTCCAGGAGCGGTTCGAGGGCGCGCAGGCCAGGGCCGTCGCTGGGTTCCAGCCAGGCCTCCTCGAGGCCGGCCGGGATCACCACAGGCATGCGGTCGTGCACCCGGCGCAGCAGGTCGTTGGGGACGGTGGTGAGGATCACGGCGGTGTCGAGCTCGCCGCCGTCGGCGCCGATCCAGCGTTCCCAGAGGCCGCCCAGCCAGAAGGGTTCGCGGCTGCGGGGGCGGAACAGCCAGGGTTGGCGGCTGCCGTCGCTGCGCTTCTGCCACTCGTAGAAGCCGTCGGCGGGGATCAGGGCGCGGCGGTGGCGCCAGGGGCCGCGGAAGAAGGGCTTGTCCGCCACGGTTTCGCTGCGGGCGTTGATCGGGCGGCGCAGGCCGAGCGGGTCGCGGCTCCAGCTGGGCACCATCCCCCAGAGGGCCAGGCCCACCGCCAGCCGGCCGTGTTCCTGGCGCTGCAGCAGCAGGGGCTCGCCCGGCCGCACCTGGGGGCGGGGGGCGTAGTGCTCCACCAGGCCATCGGGCAGGGGCCCCTTGAGGTGGGGGAGCAGGCGATCCAGGCTGGTGGTGAGGGAGTAGCGGCCGCACATGGCCAGAGGCGTTCGGTTCTCTCGACCGGGCCCAAGGCCGGCGGCGGAGCGGCGGTCCTAGCCTGGCCCGACCTATCGCCTCTGCCGCATGGCCATCCGCCAGGACGACAACCGCCCAAGCCGGCGCTTCGGCCTGATCAACCTGCTGCTGATCGGCTTCGGCGTGCTGCTGCTGGTGAGCAACCTGTTGCCGAACCCGGCGATGCAGGTGCCGCGGGTGCCCTATTCCCTGTTCATCGACCAGGTGAATGGCGACAACGTGCGGCGCGCCTACATCACCTCCGATCAGATCCGCTACGAGCTGATCAAGGCGCCGGAGGAGGGGGCTCCGATGGTGCTGGCCACCACGCCGATCTTCGACATGGATCTGCCGCAGCGGCTGGAGCAGCACAACGTGGAATTCGCGGCGGCGCCGCCCCGGAAGCCCAATATCTTCAGCACGATTCTGAGCTGGGTGGTGCCGCCACTGATCTTCATCCTGGTGCTCCAGTTCTTCGCCCGGCGCAGCGGTATGGGGGGCGGGGCCCAGGGGGCTCTGAGTTTCACCAAGAGCAAGGCGCGCGTGTATGTGCCCGATGAGGAATCGCGCGTCACGTTTGCCGATGTGGCCGGTGTGGATGAGGCGAAGGCGGAGCTCACCGAGATCGTCGACTTCCTGAAAACCCCCGAGCGCTACGCCGCCATCGGTGCGCGCATTCCCAAAGGCGTGCTGCTGGTGGGCCCTCCGGGCACCGGCAAAACCCTGCTTTCGAAAGCGGTGGCCGGGGAGGCCGGGGTTCCGTTCTTCATCATCAGCGGCTCGGAATTTGTGGAGCTGTTTGTGGGTGCCGGTGCGGCCCGGGTGCGCGATCTGTTCGAGGAAGCCAAGAAAAATGCGCCCTGCATCATTTTCATCGATGAGCTCGATGCCATCG
>JBKDOZ010000200.1:0-6026 GCA_046342735.1 Synechococcaceae cyanobacterium | reverse complement strand
GATCCGCGATGTGATCACCACCGAGATGTGGGAGCAGCTGAACGGCACCTACTGGACCCTCCAGGAACCCGAGTACTGGCAACAGCCGCCGCAGGAGCAGCTGCGCGAGGTGCGTCGGGCCTGCCAGCTCTTCTACGGCGTCACCGACGCCACCCTCAGCCGCGACCTCTCCTGGCAGTTCAGCCGCCTGGGGCGCCTGCTGGAGCGGGCCGACAAAACCACCCGCATCCTCGACGTCAAATACTTCCTGCTGCTGCCCAGCCACGAGCGCGTCGGCGGGGTGCTCGATGAACTGCAGTGGATCGCCCTGCTGCGCAGTGCCGGCGCTTACCAAATGTTCCGCCAGGCCCAGCAGCGGGCCATCGAGCCGGAAGCCGTGGCCGCTTTCCTGCTGCTCGATCCCCACTTCCCCCGCTCGGTGCGCTACTGCCTGGAGCGGATCAGCGAAACGCTGCGCATCATCCGCGGCACCGCCCTGAGCGGTCCCCCCGACGATCTGGAGTGCCTGATCGGCCTCACCCTCGCCCGCTGGAGCTTCACCCGCATCGAGGAGCTCATCGCCCACGGCCTCCACGAAGCGATCGACCAGCTGCAGCAGGATTTCAACCAGATGCACCAACGGATCGAGCAGCGCTATTTCATCGCCCCCACCAGCAGTGACGGCGACCCTGCGGCCATCCCCGAGCCGTCATGCGCGCCCGAGTAACCCACAGCCTGCGCTACCGCTACAGCGCGCCGGTGCTGCTCGGGCCGCACCGGTTCTGCCTCAAACCGCGGGGCCATGGCTTCCAGCGGCTGTTGGCGTTCGATCTCTCGATCACACCGGATCCCTCCTGCCTCTACCCACTGCTGGCCGCCAGCGGTGACGAGATTCTGCGGGCCCGCTTTGGCGGCGCCACCGATCGGTTCGTGCTGCGGGCCGTGAGCGAGGTGGTCACCCAGACGCCGCCGCCCCTGGAGCTCTGCCTGGAGGAGCAGGCCCCCGAGCTGCCGTACCCGATCGGGCGCCTCAACCTGGACCTCAGCGGTTCGCTGCTCGGCTGGCTGCCCAACGGCCAGCACGATCCGGCGGCGGTGGACCTGGCCCAGGAAGCCCTGATGGGCAGCAACCAACAGGCCGTGGCCTTCCTCACCCAATTGGTGGCGATCATCCAGGACCGGGTGAAATACACCCAGCGCCATCTGGGCCCCGCCTGGCCGGCCGGCCGCACCCTCAAGGAGCGGGTGGGTTCCTGCCGCGACCTGGCGATGCTGATGATCGAAACCTGCCGCTGCCTCGGCCTGCCGGCCCGCTTCGTGAGCGGCTACCACCTGGTGGAACCCCGCCCGGATCGCTACGACCTGCATGCCTGGGCGGAGATATACCTGCCAGGGGCCGGCTGGCGCGGCTTCGATCCCAGCGGCCGCGGCCCGGTGGACGACCGCTACATCGTTCTGGCCACCTCCTCCAAACCGCCCCTCACCGCCGCCGTCAACGGCACCTTCTCCGGCCCCCCCGGCGTTGAAAGCGACATGAAGTGGAGCATTGAAGGCGAAGTCCTGGAAGACTGAGCGCCCACGATCTCCTCCGCGAGCGACCCCCGGTCGGTAGCGGTTGGTGCAGCCAACTACCCCCCATTGTTGCCAGGAAGGGACCACGGCGATCCGCGCCCGGCCCCCCTGCCCCCTCCGCCATGGCCTCCCCCCAATCCGCCCCCCCGGCCCCACAGGCCTCCACCCTCGGGGAGGCAATGCGACGCCACCTCTGCTCCAGCCAGGCGAAATCACCGTCGCTGGCCACCCGGCACGACCACTACCTGTGCCTGGCCCTGGCGGTGCGGGACCGCTTGCTGCACAGCTGGGTCGACACCGCCGAGACCTACACCAGCCAGCACGTGCGCACGGCCGTGTATCTCTCGGCGGAATACCTTTTGGGCCCGCACCTGGAGAACACGCTCGTCAATCTGGGATTGCGGCAGGAGGCGGAAGAGGCCTGCACCGAGCTGGGCCTTTGCCTCGACGAACTGATTGCGGAGGAACCGGAGCCGGGGCTGGGCAACGGGGGCCTGGGGCGGCTGGCGGCCTGCTTCCAGGAATCGATGGCCACGCTGGAGTTGCCGGCGATCGGCTATGGCATCCGCTACGAATTCGGCATCTTCCGCCAGCAGATCGGCCCCCACGGCCAGATGGAGAGCACCGACCCCTGGCTGGCGCGCGGCAACCCCTGGGAACTGATCCGGCCGGAGTGGAGCTACCCGGTGCAGATCGGCACCCAAACGGTGATTGGCGTCGCCTACGACACACCGATCCTCGGCTATGGCGTCCACACCGCCAACACCTTGCGCCTCTGGTCGGCGCAGGCGGCCGATGCCTTCGATTTCGCCTCCTTCAACGCCGGCGACTACACCCGCGCCGTGCTGCAGAAGGTGCAATCGGAAACGCTCTCGAAGGTGCTCTATCCCAACGACGAGATGGAGCAGGGCAAGCGCCTGCGCCTGAGCCAGCAGATCTTCTTCGTCTCCTGCTCGCTGCAGGACATGTTCCGCATCCTCAAGGGCCAGGGCCTGGCGGTGACCGACTTCCACCGCAAGTACGCCCTGCAGCTCAACGACACCCACCCGGCGATCGCGGTGGCCGAGCTGATGCGCCTTCTGATCGATGAGCACGGTGTGGATTGGGACACGGCCTGGACGATCACCACTGCCACGATCAGCTACACCAACCACACCTTGCTGCCGGAGGCTCTTGAGTGCTGGGGGCTGGAGCTGTTCGAGCAGCTGCTGCCCCGCCAGCTGGAGATCATTTACGAGATCAACGCCCGTTTTCTGCGGCTGGTGCGGCTCAAGTATCCGGGGCGCCCGGAGATCCTCGAGAAGCTCTCGCTGATCCAGGAGGGTCCGCAGCGCAAGGTGCGCATGGCCCATCTGGCCGTGGTTGGCAGCCATCGGGTGAATGGCGTGGCCCAGCTGCACAGCGAGCTGCTGGTGAAGAACCTCTTCCACGATTTCGCCGATCTCTGGCCCGATCGCTTCACCAACATCACCAATGGCGTTACACCGCGCCGCTGGCTAGCGGTGGCCAACCCCGGCCTGGCCTCCCTTGTAGACGAGGCGATCGGCAACGGTTGGCGCCGCGAGCTCCAGCAGCTGAGCCAGCTGGAGCCCTTCGCCGCTGACAGCGGCTTCCTGGAGCGCTGGCGCACGATGCGCGAACAGGCCAAGCAGCGCCTCGCCGCCACGATCCACCAGGACACCGGCGTGCTGGTGGATCCCGCCTCCTTGTTTGATGTGCAGGTGAAGCGCATCCACGAGTACAAGCGCCAGCACATGGCGGCCCTGCAGATCGTGGAGCGCTATCTGCGCCTGCGGGCCGGGGAAGACCTGCCACCCCGCACGGTGATCTTCGGCGGCAAGGCCGCCCCGGGCTACGCGATGGCCAAGCTGATCATCCGCCTGATCGTCGGCATCGCCGACATCGTCAACATGGATCCGGCGATGGAGGGGCGGCTGCGGGTGGTGTTCCTGCCCAACTTCAGCGTCAAGCTCGGCCAGCGCATCTACCCGGCCGTCGACCTCTCGGAGCAGATCTCCACCGCCGGCATGGAGGCCTCCGGCACGGGCAATATGAAAATGTCTCTCAATGGGGCGCTGACGATCGGCACCCTCGATGGCGCCAACATCGAGATCCGTGAGCGGGTGGGGGCCGACAACTTCTTCCTCTTCGGCCATACCGCCTCCGAGCTCGACGACCTGCAACGCGCCGGGTACCACCCGATGCCGTGGCTGGAGAACGACGCGCTGGCCCGCGAGGCGATCGATCTGATCGGCTCCGGCCACTTCAGCGAGGGCGATCGGAGCCTGTTCCACCCGCTGCTGGCCAACCTCTGCGGCAGCGATCCCTACCGCGTCATGGCCGACATCGGCGACTATCGCCGCGCCCAGAACGAGGCGGATGCCACCTGGCGCGATCCGGTCCGCTGGAGCACCATGTCGCTTCTCAACACAGCCCGCTCCGGCTTCTTCAGCAGCGACCGCTCGATCCAGGAATACGCCGAGCGCATCTGGAAGGTGGCGCCGGTGCCGGTTCGCAGCTGCAGCATGATCGGAAGAAGCTGAGTCCTCGCGGGTTCCATGGGCGCGGGTTCGATGGGATGGAGGGAAGAGGTGGCGCGGGTGGCGGAGGGCCGCCTCGCCGCCCATGGCATCCGGCTCACCCTCGGCGGGGAGCCCACGCTGGTGCCGGAGCAGCCCGAGGGGGCCGAATGGAACGTCAGCGCCGATGGCCCCACCAAGCTGCCGCTGGCCCGGCGCCTGGCCCGCGAGCTGCAGAGCCACGTCTGGCCGGGCAGCACCCTGCTCTATTGCCCCGGCAAGTGCTACGACGGCGAGGTCAACCCCCGCTGGGCGCTGCGGCTGATCACCGGCGGTGACGGCGCCCCACCGGTGCACTGGCCCTCCCCCTGCCAGCCGGGGCTGACGGGTCGGCAGCCCGATCCCCAGGAGGCCCCCGCCTGGCTGGAAGCCCTCGGCCAACGGCTGGGGGTCGCCCTGGAGCCGGTGCCGCTGCGCGATCCGCTCGACCCCGAGCGGCGGGTGTGGGCCGCCCCCCTCTGCACCGATCCCCAGGAGGGGGACAGCGCGGAGGATCCCCCCCGCTGGCGCGCCCACCCCTGGCCCCTGGCGGAAGAGCTGCGCCAACTCAGCGGCGCACCGGGACCCGCCGGGCTGCGCCTGCCCCTGCAGCACCTGCCCGAGCCGGTGCCGCGCCAGGTGCTCACCCTGGAGATCGGCGCCGACGACTGGCAGCTGTTCCTCCCCCCCCTGAGCCGGGTGCCGCTCACCCAGCTGCTGCAGGCGGTGGCCGACAACCTGGGGGAGCTGGCGGCGCCAGGGCTTTCGGGCGTGCTGCCCTGGGACGCGGACGGCCACTGGCGGGTGCTGGGCGTGGCCGCCGATCCGGGCGTGCTGGAGATCAACCTGCCGGTTTGCCACAGCTGGGCGGAGTACGACGGCTGGCTGCGGCACATCGAAACCGCCGGCGCCGCCGTGGGGCTGCGCAGCTGGAAGGAGGAGGCCGACGGCCAGCAGCGGGGCACCGGCGGCGGCAACCACCTGCTCTGGGGCGGCCCGAGCCGGGCCGAGCACCCCTTCTTCCCGCGGCCCAGCTGGCTGGTGGGGGTGCTGCGCTACTGGCAGCACCACCCGTGCCTGGCCTATCTGTTCGCCCATCCGAGCGTGGGGCCCGCCTCCCAGTCGCCGCGGCCGGATGAGGCGGCCGGCAGCCTGGTGGATCTGGAGCTAGCCTACCGCTGCCTGGAGGCCGCCGGCGACCGCAGCGGTGAGGATCCCCGCGGCGACCACCGTGCCCTGATCGGCGAAACCCTGCGCCACCTCCACGCCGACCGCAGCGGCAACAACCACCGCAGCGAGATCAGCTTCGACAAGTTCTGGAATCCCGGCACGGCGGCCGGCTGCCTGGGGCTGGTGGAATTCCGGGCGCTGGAGAGCCTGCCGCAGGTGGACTGGAGCAGCGCCATCGCCCTGCTCTGGAGTGCCCTGGCGGCGCACCTGCTCGAACCGCGCCACCGCCCCCGCCAGCTGCGCCCCTGGGGTCACGCCCTGCACGACCGGGCCCTGCTGCCGAGCCGCCTGTGGGCCGACCTGGCGGCGGTGCTCGCCGATCTGGCCGGCGATGGCCTGGTGCTGGAGGCGGACACGTTCCGGCAGATCTGGGCATGGCGCTTCCCGCCGCTGCTGGAGCTGGGCGGGGCAGCCCCCGGAGAGGGCGGCGGCGGCGGGGAGGGCGGCGGCGCCGGAGCAGCCGCTGGGCAGCTGACGCTGCGACCAGCCCTGGAGCCCTGGCCGCTGATCTGCGACTTTCCCCGGGAGGGGGGCTTCACCAGCCGCTTCGTGGATGGCTCCTTACGCCGCTTCGAGGTGGTGACCTCGGAGGCGTTTCTCAACAGCGCTGAACGGTGGCTGACCGGGCGGCCGCTGTGCACCACCAGATCACGGGCGTTTGAGGTGGGCACCGTGATGTCGAAAAAG